>CBIHOZ010000020.1:0-62571 GCA_966211525.1 uncultured Chitinophaga sp.
ATTGTTACCGTGGCGCTTTTCTGTTCAGCTTAGTAGTACGACCAGCACGCTCCGAGGAAACGGCTGCGCGGTATATCTGCAAATTCAAAGTTAATGGCTCCGGTACCGTAGTCCAGTTTGCGGTTGTCTTTCAGGTAATCGCCTTCAATAACGATCTCTGTATTCTTACCGGCTTTTACCAGGAACGAAGGATTGAAATAGATACGGTCGGATTTTACTTCGTCACGGAAGCTTCTTGCATTTTCATAACTGGTGTTAATGCGGTAGGCAACTTTGCTGCTGTTATTTACCGAACCATATATATCCAGTGAGGGTTTGTAATAGTCGTAGCTGCCGGTTCGGAATGATAGCTCGCCACCATTCTGAAATTTAGGTTTCTTGGTAACAAGATTCAGAACACCACCAGCCGTTACATTTCCGAAGAGAATTGCTGCGCTTCCTTTTAATACTTCTACGCGTTCAAGTCCGCTTATCTCCGGCATCACACCGTTGTTATAGCGAACACCGTTTTTAAAAGTGTTGCTGCTTCCGTAGCTGAAACCGCGTCCTGCTATTTCTTCCTGCACACCGCCGGTAGTTCCCATTAGGTATATACCACTGGTGTTAGTGAGTACATCGCTGAGGCGACCAACCTGCTGATTGTCCAACACAGTCTTATCAATCACAATTATACTCTGCGGAAGATCCATCGGTTTGATACCGGCTTTACCGATCTCCACCGTTTTTTCATTCAGGCTGCGGGTATCGCTTACAACAATCTCTGCGAGTTGCTCCGAACTTTCGGATAAGGAGAAATCAACTACAGTTATTTCATTGGCAGTTACAGAAACTTGTTTTTCCTGCTGCTGGAATCCCACCAAAGAGGTGATGAGTGTATAGGTTCCGGCCTTCACGTTTTTGAGTGTAAATGAGCCGTCTTCTGCCGTGATGGTGCCCTTGTTGTTCTCTTTCAAAGCGATGCTAACATAGGGAGCGGGCTGTCCATCGCTGGTTTTAACAATACCTTTTACAGTACCGTGCTGTGCTAGTGCAGCGATGCTAACGATACTGAAAATCAATGCAATAAAGAATTTGCTGGTAGAGGTAGCAATCATATTTTATTTAGACTTATTTTAAACAGCACAAAGGTATACTGCTATTTAGAAGAAGTACAAATAAGAAAGGGGATTAATTTATAATCCCCTTTCAGTAGCCTTTTATGAGTGTTAATTATTACAGAGATACTCCCCTCTTCCAGGGTATAAAATCGTCCTGGTTCAGTTCTACGGCTTTCGCAGTTATGCGACCACTGGCTACTTCGATGATAAAATCGAGAATATCTTCACCTTCCTGCTCAATGGTTTTCTCACCGGAGATGATACCGCCTGTGTTATAGTCGATGATATCCGGCATGCGCTGGGCAAGCTTGGTGTTTGTAGCAATCTTGATTACCTGTGACACCGGGTTACCGGTTGGTGTACCCAGACCAGTTGTAAAGAGAATGATCTGTGCTCCTGAGCCTGTCGTACCGGTTGTACTTTCAACATCATTACCAGGCGTGCAAAGTAAATTTAGTCCGGGCTTCTTGATATACTCTGCATATTGCAGTACATCCGCTACCGGAGCGTTTCCTCCTTTTTTAGCAGCACCTGCTGATTTTATAGCATCGGTGATCAGACCATCTTTAATGTTACCCGGTGACGGGTTCATATCAAAACCTGAACCTACAGCTTCTGCGGCACTGGAGTACGTGCGCATCAGTTTGATAAAGAGTTCTGCAGCGCTGTCTTCTTCACATCGGTTGATCAGTTCCTGTTCAACACCACACAGTTCAGGAAACTCTGAAAGTATAGTACTGCCTCCGAGTGTAACCAGTAAATCTGACGTATGCCCTATAGCCGGGTTTGCAGATATACCGGAGAAACCATCCGACCCACCACACTTCAAACCTACTACAAGTTTACTGAGTGGTGCAGGCTTACGTTCAATCTTGTTTACTTCAATAAGTTCAAAGAAAGTTTTCTGTATAGCCTGTGTGAGTAACTCTTGCTCTGTACCTGATTGCTGCTGATCGAGAATGATCACAGGCTTGGTACCTTTCGGATCGAGTGCCTGAAGTTTTTCGCGCAGTGTTTTGATCTCTGCATTCTGGCAACCGAGGCTTAATATAGTAGCACCGGCTACGTTCGGGTTATGTATATATCCGGCAAGCAGTGCACACAGTGTTTGTGAATCCTGGCGTGTACCACCACAACCTCCCTGATGCGTCAGAAATTTTATACCATCTATATTTTTGAAGATGCGAGCGTGCCCGTTTTCAGCAACAGGTTGAAAAGATATAGAAGAAATTTTATCAGTCTTTCCTTCTTTATACAGACTTACCAGTTCGTGAACGTAGTTCTTGTATGCATCCGGCTTACTGAAACCGAGTTCTTCGATAAAAGCTTTGCTGATTACTTCCACGTTTCTGTTCTCACAGAACACCAGTGGTATAACCAGCCAGTAGTTTGCTGTACCTACCTGTCCATCGGCACGGTGATAGCCCATGAAAGTTTTGTTCTTGAACTTCGAAACATCCGGTGGAGTCCATTGATAGGTTTTTGTTCTGCCGGAGTATGGAGCAGCTTTGTGCTTGATGTTGTGCGTACCAATAACACCACCTTCCTTAATAGGAGAGAGGGCCTTGCCTACCACGGTTCCGTACATGATCACTTCTTCTTCAGGCTGAAGCGGTTTCTCCAGGAATTTGTGTTTGGCCGGTACATCGTCTACCAGGGTAAGAGATCCACCATTGAGCGTTAGCTTTTCTCCGGCTTTGAGGTCTGTTAATGCTACATAAACATTATCAGACGGATGAATTTTTAGAAATCTGTTTGACATATTGATAAATCGCGTATCTTGCGCAATCGATTGCGCAATTTACACAGTTTTGATATTAAAGCAAGGGACGAAATTAATATAATTAATCATGCACCGCAGCGAAACAATAACGCTTCAGAAAGTTAAATCTACTATCAGCAGAAACGGCATGATCCCTTTTTTTAATCATCCGAATATAGACTGTGTGCTGGAGGTCATGAAGATTTTAAAACGCTGCGAATGCGATGTGTTTGAATTCACACACCAGCGCGATGCACGCGGTATACGCATGTTTACCTGGCTGGCCGATCATGCAAAAGAACTCGGTATAACCATGGGAGCCGGCACGATACTCGATGCATCGCAGGCAAATCGCTATATACGGGCCGGTGCACAATTTATATCATCACCGTTTCTGCACGAAGATGTAGCCAATGCCTGTCATGATAACGATGTCTTATGGATACCCGGATGTACAACGCTGGCCGATGTACAACAGGCAAAGACGTGGGGTGCTACTATGGTTATGATTATACCCGGCAATATTCTCGGGCCGGACTTTGTAAAACAGGTTGTTGCCATTCATCCGGAACTGATGTGTATACCTTCCGGTGGTGTTACTATGGCGAAAAATAATATCGGGAGCTGGTTTGATGCAGGTGCATTAAGTGTTAGGTTAGGTGACGCATTGTTTACACGCGAAGATGTGGCGGTGAAGGATTGGGGAAAAATAGAGCGCAATGTTTTCCATGCGTTTCAGGGAATCAAGCAATTAAAATCGTCTATCCTAAGAACCAAATCGATCAGCATCTAGCATGGCCACAGTTCCAATTGTAACAGCATTACTTTCTTATGGCATGTCGGGCGAAGTATTTCATGCCCCGCTCATTGCCGCACATCCACAGTTTCAGCTACATACCATTGTACAACGCAGCAGCACACATGCCACCAAACGGTATCCGCAGGTGCGTGTAGTCGATCACGTTGATAAAGTATTTGAGGATGATGCAATAGAACTCATCGTAGTAAACACTCCTAACGACACGCATACTGATTTTGTAACGCGTGCGCTCGAAGCGGGTAAACATGTTATTGTTGAGAAACCGTTTACCGTTACGGCTGCAGAAGCCGATCAACTCATCGCACTCGCTAAAAAGAAAAATAAGATACTTACCGTATTTCAGAACAGACGATGGGATGGTGGTTTTCTCACAGTAAAAAAAATACTCGAGAATAACTTAGTGGGTAAGATGGTTGAGCTGGAAGTGCATTACGATCGCTTCCGGAATTATATACAACCTTCAACGTGGAAAGAAGAAACCGGCAGAGGCACAGGTATACTATATAATCTTGGTTCACACATGCTGGATCAGATCATTCTGCTGTTCGGATTTCCGCGCGAGATCGATGCGCGCATCGGTATACAACGTCCCGGCGGAAAAGTAGATGATTACTACGATATACGTTTACAGTATAGCGGCTTTCATGTTATTGTAAAATCAAGTTACCTCGTGCGCGAACAAGGTCCGCAATATATACTGCACGGCACCGAAGGTTCATTTGTAAAGTATGGTATAGATCCACAGGAACAGGCATTGAAAGATGGGAAGACACCGGGCACCAGCGGCTGGGGTACAGAAGATAAACCATACTGGGGCAAGCTTAACACATCCATAGATGGTATACATGTGGAAGGCGTGATCGAAACATTGCCGGGTAACTACCTGGCTTTTTATCAAAACATATACGAGGTTATCCGACAGGATAAACCTTTGGCCGTGAAGCCGGAAGAATCGCGTGAAGTGATCCGGCTCATCGAATTATGTTATGAAAGCAATCGCACACGTCAAACTATTAAACTCTAAATCGAACGTCCCATGTATATACAAGATATATTCAATCTGCAAGGTAAAGTAGCCGTTGTTACCGGAGGAACCGGAGTGTTAGGGAGTGCCATGAGCAAAGCGCTCGCGAAAGCCGGTGCAAGTGTAGTGATACTCGGAAGAAGAAAAGAAGCTGCCGATGCACTGGCAGAAGAAATAAAAAAAGCAGGCGGTACAGCAACAGGAGTTTCCGCTGATGTACTGAACGAACAACAGCTGAAGGAAGCGAGAAAGATTATCACCGATCAATTTGGAACGATTGATATACTGGTAAACGGTGCAGGCGGAAACATGCCGGGTGCAACTATACTCCCGGATAAAAGTTTTCTCGATCTCAAGATTGATGACTTTCAAAAAGTAGTAGATCTGAATCTCACCGGTACAGTATTACCATCACAGGTATTTGGTGAGGTAATGGTAGCAAAGCGACAAGGCAACATCGTCAATATATCTTCCATGACATCGTTTCGTCCGCTCACGCGTGTGGTAGGATACTCGGCAGCCAAAGCAGCCATCAGCAATCTCACGCAGTGGCTCGCAGTAGAAATGGCAAAGAAGTTTGGTGAAGGTATACGCGTGAATGCTATAGCACCGGGATTTTTTCTAACAGAGCAAAACAGAACATTGCTTACCAATACCGATGGAAGTCTTACGCCACGCGGAGAGTCAATCATTCGCAGTACACCATTCGGTCGCTTTGGTCAGGCCGATGAGTTGAATGGTACATTGATATGGTTGTGCTCGGATGCTTCGAAGTTTGTGTCGGGAATTGTAGTGCCGGTGGATGGCGGGTTTAGTGCGTTTACGGGAGTGTGAGTGAAGTGCTGGTTCGAGTCCAGTCCTGGGCACATCGTTTAACGGAATGGAAGAGTCCGAAAGTCGGGAAGTCCGGAAGACGGGAAGTGGGGGAGGAAGTTGGCGGGTAGGGGGTGCGTTGGGGGAGTAGAGTAAGAAGTAAGAATTTTGAAAATAGAATACTGATGGCATGTACTGGTTGGGTAAATATATACTTATGAACGGGTACTGCTTCAGAAATATAGCATTGTAAACTTCCGGTCTTTCGGACTTTCGGACTTCCGACTTTCGGACTTCCCCGACTTTCCGTCTCCGGACAAAAAATGAGGAATGAACAAAAAAGTAATCACCTTCGGAGAAATCATGTTACGGCTCTCTACTCCGGGGTTTGCCCGGTTTACGCAGGCCGAAAGTTTTAAAGCACTCTATGCGGGATCGGAAGCAAATGTAGCGGCATCACTCAGTCACTTTGGTATACCAACTGCGCATGTTACGCGTTTCCCCGAGAATGATCTGGGCAAGGCTGCAACACAGACACTGAAACGCTACGGTGTGGATACACGCTACATTGTATATGGCGAGGAACGTATGGGACTATATTTCCTGGAAAATGGTGCGATGCAACGTGCGTCACGCATTGTATACGATCGTTTCAATTCTGCATTTGCTCATATCAAGCCGGGTATGATCGATTGGACAGAGGTGTTGAAAGATGCCGCGTGGTTTCACTGGACGGGTATAACACCGGCTATATCGCAAGGCGCTGCCGATGTTTGCAAAGAAGCTATAGCAGTAGCAAGCAAGATGAACATCACCATCTCCGGTGATATAAACTATCGCAGAAACCTCTGGCAGTACGGAAAGACTGCCCGTGATATTATGCCTGCACTCATTGAATCTACCAATGTAATTATAGCCGGCATTACCGACATGGAAAATTGTGTAGGTATATCAGGCGCTACATTCGAAGAAGCATGCAAGGCCTTCAAACAAGCATATCCAGCAACTACAAAAATATCTACAACACTGCGCGATTCAGTAAGTTCATCGCACAACAGACTCACCGGTTTATTGTGGAATGGCAAGGAACTATTGCAATCGCAGGAGTATGATATGCCGAACATTGTAGATCGTGTAGGCGGAGGTGATGCGTATATGGCAGGTTTGATCTATGGTATACTTACATCCAAAACCGATGCAGCCACGGTAGAGTTTGCAACGGCTGCCAGCGTGCTCAAGCACTCCATTGAAGGCGATGTTAACCTCGTAACTGCCGATGAAGTAGAGCAACTCGTAAAAGGCGAAAATGTAGGCAAGCTGTTGCGATAAGTATATACACGGATAACGTGTAATTATTAACGGATAACTTATAACGGATAACGATTAACAGTCAAAGAATGAAATTCACCAACCAGCAAATAGTAGATACCATGAAGCGCACCGGGGTGGTGCCATTATTCACACACGATAATGCTGAAGAAGCGCAGCAGGTAATAGAGGCCGCATATCGCGGAGGAGTTCGCGTGTTTGAATTTACCAACCGGAAGAAAAACTCATACGATGTATTTGTACACATTCTCAAACAACGGAGTAACTATCCGGATCTGATGATTGGTATCGGTACGATCATGGATGGTGCTACTACCAAAAAATTTATTGATGCAGGAGCAGATTTTATTATATCTCCGATTCTGAAACTGGAGATGGCGGAAGTATGTCGTGCTCATAATAAACTCTGGATGCCCGGCTGTGCCACGCTTACGGAAATTGTAACCGCCAAAGAGAATGGCGCTGAAGTAATAAAAGTATTTCCGGGTTCTGTACTCGGGCCGGGCTTTGTGTCGTCTATCATGCCCGTTGTGCCGGATCTGCAATTGATGATTACCGGAGGTGTAGAACCGAATGAGAAAAATTTATCTGCATGGTTCAAGGCCGGTGCCATGTGTGTAGGGATGGGATCGCAGTTATTTACAAAAGAAATTATAGCAGAGAAGAATTGGACACTGCTGGAGAAGAATGTAACGGAGGCGTTGGATATCGTGAAGAAACTGCGTGGCTAAAAAAGTCTGTTGCAGTTGGCCGGATATAGTATACATATACCTATAAGAGAATTTTACAACCAAACCCATAAACCGTGGAAAAACTTCATAACGTTAACCAGGCCATTGGTAAATACCGATGGACAATCTGTGCCCTGGTTTTTTTTGCTACTACGATTAACTATCTCGACCGGCAAGTGTTGAGTTTGCTGCAGCCGAGACTTGAAGAACTTTTCGGTTGGACAAACAGTGATTATGCTTCGATCGCGGCAGTGTTTCAGTTTACGTACGCTATAGCTATGTTGTTTGCCGGCCGCTTTGTAGATAAACTCGATACCAAGTGGGGCTATGGATGGGCCATCATTGTATGGTCTGCTGCTGCCGTTGTTCATGCATTGGCATTGCCTATAGGTGAAAATATAGCATCGCTTATGGCATGGTTTGGTGTAGGGGCTGTATCGATTTCAGTTGCCGGGTTTATGTTCTCGCGCGCATTTCTGGCGTTGGGTGAAGCCGGTAACTTTCCGGCAGCGATTAAAGCTACTGCCGAATACTTTCCAAAACGCGAGCGTTCTTTTGCTACTGGTATATTTAACTCAGGCGCAAATATAGGAGCTATACTCGCTCCGATTACTGTACCGTGGATCTATAGCAACTGGGGCTGGGAAGCTGCCTTTATTATTATCGGTGCTATTGGATTCCTGTGGTTATTCTTCTGGCTCGTGCTCTATGAAAAACCTGAAAAACAAAAACGTCTTTCTGCAGCTGAATTGAATTACATCAACAGCGATGAAGATAAAAATATACCCGTGCAGCCGGTAACACCCGCTGAAAAAGTTTCATGGTTTCGCCTGCTGAGCTACAAACAAACCTGGGCATTTGCCTTTGGTAAATTTATGACCGATGGTGTATGGTGGTTCTTCCTCTTCTGGTTGCCTGCATACCTCAAGGCGCAATATGGCATTATCGATAAAGCCGTAACATTGCCGTTAACGGTTTTATATACATTGGCCATGGTGGGCAGTATCATGGGCGGATGGTTCCCGATGTATTTTATTCGCAAGGGCTACGCGGTATATGACGGTCGCATGCGTGCCATGTTCGTAATTGCGTTGTTCCCGCTGCTGGTACTCGCGGCTCAACCGTTGGGCGATATCAGTTTCTGGCTCCCGGTGTTGTTTATTGGTATAGGTGCATCGGCTCACCAGGCGTGGAGTGCAAATATATTTACTACCGTGTCTGACATGTTTCCGAAAAAAGCAGTGGCATCAGTGGTAGGCATTGGTGGTATGGCTGGCGGTATTGGTGGTGTTATTCTCACCAAATTAGGAGGAGCACTCTTTGATCACTATAAGGCATTAGGACACATCGAGACGGGGTATACAATCATGTTTACCATTTGTTCCGTAGCCTACCTCGTAGCATGGTCTGTTATGAAAGCACTCGTGCCGAAGTATAATCCGATTACAGATTTATAGGGATATCCTGTATTTTTTAAAATATATATTCAAACTCTCGCTGGACTTATCGGTATAAAAATTTATTTTTTATATTTCACTTCCTCAACAGAGGTAGAGCCCCATGCCAGCGAGAGTTTTTGTATTTTTTTTGTTTATACTGGTGTTGTCTCACCATTGTGTGCGTGCACAAAACGGACAATACCGGTTCTCACACCTTGATGTCAACCAGGGCTTGTCCAACAGCCAGGTAAAAACATTTCTGAAAGACAGCAGAGGCTTTCTCTGGATCGGTACCATCTCAGGTCTCAACCGATTTGACGGCAGCACATTAAAAATATTCCGCAACGATCCGCGCGATACAACCACGCTTGTGGACAATGACGTGTATCGGATTTTTGAAGATCCTTCCGGACGGATCTGGGTGTATACCTATGCCGGTATGTGCGTATATGATCCGGCAACAGAGAAGTTTACCCGCAACGTATATCGTGTATTGCGCGAGTATAATATACCGGAAGGTTTTTTGACGGATCTTCGAAAAGATCGCGAAGGTAATTTCTGGTTTCTTCACAACACCGGCAAACTCTTTAAATATATACCTTCTCAAAAGAAAACAATTGCAGTTGTCCAGCACGATACAGATACAACGCTGGCCCATAGCAGTCCGATAGTTTCCATTGCCGAAGGTGATAAATGTTTGTGGCTGTTGCATCGCGATGGCATGCTCGAAAAACTCGATGTCCAATCGCTGCATATACTATATCGCAACCTTACCTTTTATCATCAAAACAAAAATGCAACACCGGAATATAGCCTGACTGCAGACAATGACGGTGATCTTTGGATATACTTTGTAAACACAAACAAAGGTGTATATCATTTCAAAACGTCAGAGAAAAAGATTTATCATTTCAATAAAACGTCATCACCGGTTCACCTCAATACCGATATTGTACGTGGTGTTGTACAGGACAATAAAGGTCTCATCTGGATCGCGACTGATCATGGTGGTGTTAACGTCATTAATAAGAAAGATCTTTCTGTCCACTATATATTGCACAGTGCGGAAGACGAAAGAAGTCTCAGTCAGAACAGTATCCAGACCATGTATAAAGATTACGATGGTTTTATCTGGATCGGCACGTATAAGCGTGGTGCTAATTACTATCATGAAAACGTGATTCGCTTTCAGCTCTTCCGTCATTCAACTTCCAACGCAAACAGTTTACCTTTCAATGATATCAACTGCTTTACGGAAGATGATGAAGGCAATATCTGGATCGGCACCAACGGTGGAGGACTCATCAAATACAATCGCAAGACGGAACGCTTCACGCAGTACACACATGAGCCGGGTAATCCGACCAGCATCGGCAGCAATGTAATTGTAAGTATATTCTTTGACAGCTATAAGAAGTTGTGGATCGGGACATACTACGGTGGCTTGAATTGTTTTGATGGCCGCAACTTTATCCGGTACAGGCATTCGGCAGATCCGAAAAGTATAAGCGATGATAACATATGGGAGATCTTTGAAGACTCGCAGCGGCAGCTTTGGATCGGTACGCTAACGGCCGGTATAGATATATTTGATCGAAATACCAAAACGTTCCAACACTATCCGCATGTACAGTTTCATATCGACAGCTCCGTACACTCTACGTATGTACCCGCGATCGTTGAGGATGCAGAGAAGAATATATGGATAGGTACCGGCTATGGTGTTGATTTTTATGATCGTAAAACCGGGAAGTTTAAACTCTATCTGAATGATGTAAACAATCCGAAGAGCCTGGGGCATAACAATGTATTTTCAATTCTCGATGATGGGAAAGGGATAATCTGGTTTGGTACAAAGGAAGGATTGAATTTATTCGACAAGAAAACAAAAACGTTTCGCGCTCTGCGAGAGGAAGATGGTTTACCCCACAACACTGTACTGACACTCTTGCAAGACAGTGGTGGTAATTTATGGATGAGTACACCACAGGGATTGTCCAATCTGATCTTGACACGAAAGCCGGATGGTACAATTGCATCATTCCGTTTTAAAAATTACGATGAATCAGACGGCTTGCAAGGTAAATCTTTCAACGAAGGTGCTGCCTATAAAACACGCAAAGGCGAATTGATATTCGGTGGCGCCAACGGATTTAATCTTTTCAAACCTGAAGATATAGCGCTCAACGATAAGAAACCGGTAGTGCGTTTTACGGGCTTGCAGATTTTTAATAAAGAAGTAAAGATAGGAGAGAAGATAAAGGGCAGTGTTATACTCGATAAGTCAATAACGCTCACGCCCGAGATCAGGCTCGCCCACAGTGATAATGTATTCTCGATCGAATTTACTTCACTTAATTTTTTTCTTCCTGAAAAGAGCCGGTATAAATATAAACTGGAAGGCTTTAATAAAGAGTGGCTTGCTACCGATGGTAACTCCAGGCGTGTAACCTTTACCAACCTTGATCCGGGTGAATATACCCTCCGCGTAAAAGCAGCTAACAACGATGGTATATGGAATGATGAAGGCACTTCTATGAAAATTGTTGTTTTGCCTCCGTTCTGGAAAACCAAAACTGCTTTTGTGATCTATATATTCCTGGTGATGGCTGCACTCCTGGTAACACGCAAACTGATTCAGCAGCGCGAGCGTCTGAAGTTTATCATTGAGCAGGAACGGCAAGAAGCACAACGCATGCACGAGCTTGACATGATGAAGCTTCGCTTTTTTACCAATGTGAGTCACGAGTTTCGTACACCACTCACATTAATACTTGCACCGGTAGAAAAACTGATGAAGGCTGCGAGCGAAGAACAGCGGACACAGTTCCAACTCATCCACCGGAATGCGAGGCGCCTGCTCAACCTCGTTAATCAACTGCTCGATTTCCGGAAGCTCGAAGTGCAGGAGATAAAATTCAATCCTTCGGAAGGTGATATTGTCCGCTTCATTCGCGACACTACATTTTCATTCTCCGATATGTCAGAGAAGAAGGATGTCTCATTGGACTTCAAAACATCTGTAGATTCGCTCGAAACTATTTTCGATCAGGATAAACTTGAGAAGATATTGTTTAACCTCCTGTCCAATGCGTTCAAATTTACGCCTGGCAACGGGAAGATATCGGTAACAATAAACGAAGTGCACGGTGAGGAAGGTAAATGGCTGGAGATCCGCGTAACCGACACCGGTATAGGTATACCATTGGATCAGCAGGAAAAGATATTCGAACGTTTTTTTCAACACGATCTTCCCGGCAGCATGGTAAACCAGGGCAGTGGTATAGGACTGTCTATTACAAAAGAGTTTGTACGTATACATGGCGGCACCATTACTGTAAGCAGCGAACCCGGACAAGGAAGTTCGTTTACTGTAACTATACCGGTGAGGGATGTTACCGCACACGAAGTGCAGGTTACATCTGAAGAAACAGAAACACCCGCGTGGGAAGCGGAACTCCAATCGGACAAGCCTGCTATTTTGCTGATTGAAGACAATGAAGATTTCCGTTTCTATCTGAAAGATAATCTACGCCTGCACTATAAAATTATAGAGGCACGCAATGGAAAAGAAGGCTGGAATCAGGCGTTGTCCACATTACCGGATCTGATTGTAAGTGATGTAATGATGCCGGAGATGAACGGCATAGAACTCTGTAAAAAGATTAAAAGCGATCAGCGCGTATCGCATATACCGGTAATTCTGCTCACTGCGCGCACGGCCGAAGAGCAGAAGATGGAAGGCTTTGAATCAGGAGCCGATGACTATATCACCAAACCTTTCAACTTTGAAATACTGCAATCGCGGGTTCGTAATCTCATTCATCAGCGCGAAGCATTCCAGAAAGATTTCCGCAAGCAGATCGAAGTAAAAGCGAGTGATGTAAATATCACTTCACTGGATGAGAAGCTTATTCAACGTGCCATCAAATGTGTGGAAGATAATATTTCAGACACTGCTTTTTCTGTTGAAACACTAAGTCACGAGCTCGGCATGAGTCGCGTACACCTTTACAAGAAACTGTTGGCGCTAACGGGCAAGAGTCCGATCGAGTTTATCCGCGTCATTCGCTTGCAGCAGGCAGCACAATTACTGGAAAAAAGTCAGCTCACCGTGTCCGAAGTCGCCTATAAAGTAGGCTTCAACAACCCTAAATACTTTACCAAATACTTTAAGGAAGAGTATAAAATGCTGCCTTCTGCCTATGCTGTCTCAAAGCGATCGAAGGACTAGATATACTTTGTGCTTCGGTAAATTTACTAAGGAGAAGAAGTGGCCGGGGTAAGGTATAGCTGAACCGTAAGTAACCTGTTGTGCGGCATATGCGAATGTAAGATTATACAGAAAAACAGATTTTACGTGTATATCTATACCATTCTCATTCTTTCGCTCTCTGCGATGAAACCATACTATATGGCTACATACGCGGTTGAGACAGTGTAACATTTCTATTATGCTTTTTTAGAAAACGATTTCATTTAAAACATTTTTAAGGTAAGCTTTTGCCATTTATTGAACGGTCTATAATAAATGGGTTGGGTAGCTTTGTTCAAACACCCAAATAACAGTTTTATGAAATTTTCAAGCACCCCACACAGCGAAGATTCGATCGCTATCATTGGAATGTCATGCCGTTTCCCGAATTCAAATTCACTCGATGAATTTTGGGAGTTACTGAAAAATGGAAAAGATACCATTGCCGAGATTCCCAAAGAGCGCTGGGATGCTGATCGCTACTATGATCCGGATCCACAGGCTACTCGCAAAACACATCAGCGCCACGCATCACTGTTGAGCAATATCCACGATTTCGATCCGCTGTTTTTCAATATATCTCCGGCGGAGGCCAGCGAGATGAGTCCGTCTCAAAAACTGATGATGGAACTTGCATGGGAAGCGATTGAAAATTCTTCATTACCCTATAACGATGTGAAGGGTAAAAATGTAGGTGTGTTTGTGGGCAATATCTGGACAGACTTTGAACATTATCGTAAAGCGAAGAATGCAAAAGCAACGTTGCACTCGGCCGTGGGAATGTCATCTAACGTAGTGGCTAACCGCGTATCATTTGCCATGGGCTTTACAGGTCCAAGCCTTGTTATTGACACCGGGTGTTCAGCATCGCTTGTGGCGTTGCATATGGCGTGTCAAAGCTTGCTCAATAATGAGTCTGCCATGGGCATCGTGGGGGGGATAAATCATATACTCGATCCAGATAAATATATAGAGCTTACGCAGTTCGGTGGACTTTCTGTAAAAGGAAAGTGCAGCACGTTTGATGTTGATGCAGATGGTTTCGTACGCGGTGAAGGCGGGGGTGTATTGCTGTTGAAGAAACTGTCGGATGCTGAACGTGATGGCAACAAAATATATGCAGTGATCCGCGGATCCGCAGTAAACAACAACGGTTTCAACGACACATTGCCAGCAACCAGCACGGAAGGACAGGTATCGCTTTTCGAAAAAGTATATACCAGTGCGGGCATCGATCCACACGAAGTACATTACCTGGAAGCACACGGCACCGGTACTAAACTCGGTGACCCGAACGAAGCTATCGCTATCGGCGAATTTTTTGGTAAAGGAAGAACAGGCAAAAGCCTGCGCATCGGTTCTGTTAAAACAAATATAGGACACACCGAGGCTACTGCGGGTATAGCAGGTCTTATCAAAGTAGTGCTGGCGATGCAGCATAAAGTACTTCCGCCAAACCTGAACTTCAACAAGCCGAATCCGAATATACCTTTCGAAGAACTTCACCTCGAAGTACAGAAAGATTTATCATCATGGCCTGTTAACAACGGTGAAACATTTAAAGCTGGTGTTAACTCGTTCGGCTGGGGCGGTACCAACGCGCACGTAGCGATTGAAGAATACCGCGCTCCTCAGAAAGATTCAAGTATACCGGCCAACAGTTCAGAAGTATATGCATTGCCGCTCTCGGCTAAATCATCGCAGGCCTTGAAAGACTATGCACGTGCCTATGCAAAATCTATTGAACTTGGTGATGAAGATAATTTCAAAGCTATATGTGTAGCCGCATCGATTCGTAAACCCGAATTCGATCACCGTATACTCTTTACAGCAAGCACGCGTGAGCAGATGCTGGCAAGTCTCAAAAACTTTTTTGAAGATGAAGCTGAAGCAACACCGTGCGTGCCATTAACTGAAAAAGCAAAAGTTGTTTTTGTATTTCCGGGACAGGGTGCACAATGGCTGGGCATGGGCCGCGAGTTGCTGGTAAAAGAAAAAGTATTCAGAGATACTATACTGGCATTGGATGCAGCGTTTCGTCCGTTTACAGACTGGTCACTTGTAGATCAGATCAACGCGACACCCGAGACAGATCGTTTAAAAGAGATCAACGTTATTCAACCTGCTATATGCGCTATGCAAATAGCACTTGCCAAACTTTGGATGTCGTGGGGTATACAGCCGCAAGCCGTTGTAGGACACAGCATGGGCGAAGTTGCTGCAGCCTATATTTCGGGCGCTATAAAAATGGAAGATGCTGCACGCATCATCTGCGAGCGCAGTCGCCTGATGAAAACCGTGAGCGGTAAAGGTGGCGCGATGGCCGTAACCGAACTTAGCCGTGAAGAAGCAGAGAAAGTTGCTGCTAACTATGGCGGTAAACTTTCAGTTGCTGTTAACAACAGCTATAAATCAACGGTGCTGGCAGGCGATAAAGCTTCTATTGATGAAGTGCTCGTGCAACTGGAGGCAAAAGAATTATTCTGCCGCCTGGTAAAAGTAGATGTAGCATCACACAGTCCGCAAATGGATCCGCTGAAAGAACCGTTGCGTAAAGAATTGCAAGCTGTAGTGCCACAGCCATGCACGATTCCATTTGTATCTACAGTATATAATAAAGTAATGCAGGGCACTGATATGGGCGCTGATTACTGGGTTGACAACCTTCGTGGTACTGTACAGTTTGCATCGGTAATTGAAAACCTTCTGAAAGATGAACATATCGTCTTTATAGAAGCGAATCCGCACCCGGTATTGGTGAATGCTGTTACCGAATGTGCAGAACACGTTCGTAAGAAAGTAATAACCATTGCATCAACGCAACGCGATAACCCGGAGCTTGATGTGATGTTCAAGAACCTCGGCGATTTATATAGCAAGGGTTATTCCATAAACTGGAAGACATACTACGGTACGGCTACTGCTCCGGAAGCACAACTTCCTGCATATCCGTTCCAGCGTGAGCGTTACGAGATCGAAGATCTCTCGAAAGAACTTGACAACGCCAAAGATATAGTCGCGAAGTATCCGTTACTGGGCAGCAAGATCAACCTGGCAAACATCGAAGATATATACTTCTGGGAGTCATCCATCAGCCTGAACAAGTTTCCATACTTGCGCGAGCGCCTGGTGCAGGATCGTGTCGAGCTGCCTGTGTCATGCTATCTGGAAATGGTTTTGGAAGCAGTTGCTGAAGTTTACAACGATGTGCCTGTACGCGTGGAGGATCTCAAGTTTACACGTAGTCTCAATCTTTCCGACAACTCCCGTGTAGATGTACAGGTAAAACTTGTTATCCGTGAAAACAAACTCGGACAGGTATATATTTTCAAGAAAGATGACCAGGAATCAGGATGGATACAACTGGCACAAGGCACTATCGAGGTTACAAAAGAAAGTAAATATGTCCCTGAAATATTTGAGCAGATTGAATACTCTGCACCGGATTATACAGAAGGTGTAAGCTACTATAATCTGCTCCGCTCCATCGGATTTAATTTCGGAAAGCATTTTCAGCAACTCACCGGACTCGATAAAGTAGGTAACAAACCATTTCCAAATGTGTTGTTCTCCATCAAGGCTGATCCGAATGTACAACTTACGTCATCGAAGTATAAAATACATCCGGCATTGATGAGCAGTTTCTTCCAGCCTATCTATGGACAACTGGTATCCATACTGGAAGAAGGAAATTTACTGGATGTTCGTTTCAGTAGTATAGATCAGGTAACGATGCATGCCGCTGTCAACTATACTCGTGAATTACGCGGGTTCCTGGTTTTTCATCCACTGGTAAAACACGAGAGCAATTCAAACGCGTGGCGCTTCACTGCCGATATTACCATTGCTAATTTTGATAACACTCCGGTAATGACAATAACCGGTTTGCAAGGTATAGCAGAACGCAAAACTCCGAAAGCAAACAGCAGCGGACAGAAAGCAGGCGGCTTTGTATTTCTCGAACACTATGCTGCAATTAAAACCGAAAGCGAAAAACAGCTTGCGCTGGAGCAGATGATCACGCACCATGTGTCCAAGATCATCAAGATATCAGCCAATCGTATCAAGCATACCATGACTTTTAAAGGAATGGGACTTGATTCACTGATGGCTGTCCAATTAAGAAATCTTCTTGAAAAAGAACTTGCTATAAAGTTAACCGTTGGTTTGTTCTGGTCGCATCCAAGTATACAGGAGTATGCGGCATACCTGAAAGATATACTTACTGCGCAGAATCATGGCACCACCGTGGTGGCACAGCCTGCTGTTGATAAAGCGGTTAACTGGTTCACCATTCCAAAAGCAAATCCGAATGCTTCCTTCCGCGTATTCTGTTTCCATGATGCCGGCGGAAGCGCTTCTCTCTTTAATGGTTGGGAAAATCTTCTGGACAGTGCTACAACAGAGCTTGTATTGGTGGAGATGCCGGGAAGAGGAAGAAGAATGGAAGAAACTCCTTACGTGGATTTCAAAACATTCATGCGCGACATTATGCCGTCTATCATTCCAATGCTGAACAAGCCCTATATATTCCTGGGCCATAGCATGGGAGGAATGGTTGCCTACGAAATTATCCGTGAGCTGCGCAGACGTAAAATGGCTTTACCGGAAACGCTGTACATTTCTTCAACGTCTGGACTGGGCGCATACGAGAAAAAACAGGTAGACTATACGTTGTCTAATGATGAACTTGTGCAGATGTATCCTCACCTGGCATTGAGCAACATTGGCGATGTTGAGATCCAGAGTCTCATGATCAACATTCTTCGTGCAGACTTGCAGTTCCTGTATCACTACGAGTTTATCACGGAAGAGCCGTTGAATATACCGATCATTGCTATCCACGGATCAGAAGATGAACGTGTAAAACGTAATCAGATCGAGCAGTGGGAAAAAGAGACAGCTGTATCTTTCAACCTGATCTCTCGCACCGGAGGACACCGGTATATCGAGCATGATGGTGCATTTGTAGCGCAGCTAGTGCAAGACAACATCTATAACAAGATGGTTGCCGATCAGCCGGCTAAAACACTTTTGTAAGTAGTCATCAACAGTTTTTTATACCAGTATACGTGCAGCATATATAGTCTGCGCGTATATTGGTATTGTTATTTTAAGATCTTCTAAAATTTTACACATCATGAATAAATCAGTTAAGGATAAAATTATAGGAACGTGGAAACTCGTTTCATGGAAATATCTGGATGGAGATAAAGAGCCCACGGATTTCTTTGGCGAAAATCCAAAAGGTATACTTACATATGATACGAGCGGCTATATGAATGCACAGTTGATGAAAAGCGGTCGGAGTAATTTCAATGCGGAATCACTGACAGGCGGCACAACCGAAGAAATAAAAAATGCATACCTGAGCTATGCAGCTTACTGGGGAAAGTACTATGAGCGAACGCCAGGTGAACTGGTGCATCAGGTAGAAGGAAGTCTTTTTCCGAATTGGGTTGGTCACGATGAAATTCGATATGCACAGGTTGATGGAGACACGCTGGTGTTAAGTATACCTCCCTTTCGGGTTACCTGGCAACGGGCATAAAAAAAATCTCTGAAAATCTTCTGCTCCAACACAGGATTTTCAGAGATATATTTTTAGAAAAGCTTGATAGTTATTTTGCTACCGCTGCCTGCTCTTTTAACCACTTGCGTGCATCAGGCTCCGAATTGAAGATCGCTACTGTATAAACACCTTTTGTAGCTTTTGTAAATCCTTGCAGTGAAAGTTGTGTAAATATATTATCAGACATGATCACGGCCATATCCGTCAGTCCTTCTTTTGCTGCACGAGGATTCCAGTCTGTCTGATACCACTCGTTGGCAGCTTGCCACGGACCTGATACTTTACGATTGTCCACTAATACTTTAGCACATTTTACTTCTCTAATGATCTTGAGTAGTTCTTCAGAGCCTGCCTTTACTTGATCTACGGTAAGGAAACCATTCCAGTCAACGTAGATCAGATCGTTGTCCCGTTCGTGGGTAATGGTAACGTAGATCTCTTTACCGTTAGGCCGCTTAAATTCTCTTTTCATAATTTTTAAAACTTTTAATAGTGTTGAATGTATTTACAAGTTGGGGTATTGTAAGAATATATACCTGGTTTAAATATTGAAAATGTTACACTCACAAATAATATTGGTCTGACGTTGATTCGCGTTTTTTATGTAATTCAACTTCAATCTTAAAAAACAACGGTAAGGCTATACTAAATTGGAGACAATTTTTTGCAGTAATGGCTTACCGTCAGTGCAATTTTTTTAAGAGATCAAGTATATTTATTACATACAGCCCCCATGTGATATGGTTAAGGTTTTGATTTCGACAGCATCGGAGATCGCGAAGACAACAGATTTACAATCTGTGAGTAATAAATTAAATATACATTTTTTGAATGATGATGACTATCTCTTTCCTGACAAAATGTTTATCAGTACTATAGGACGTTTAATGTTACAACGCTTATTCAATGAAGCAAATATAGATGCGTCTGTACTACAAACTTTGCATCGCGGTCCTTATGGAAAATGGCAATTGTCTGCTCCGGTAGACTTCAACGTGTCTCATACAGAGGATAAGATCGTTGCTGTTTTTTCGGATGAAGGTGTTGTTGGAGTTGATATTGAAAAGGTCCGAGACTTTGCTTGGCAAGAATATAAGGAGAGCTTTTCGTTTGCCGAGTGGACATCTATTTATACTTCGGTTTACCCGGAGGAAATATTTTTTGATCTGTGGACAAAGAAGGAGAGTATTCTGAAAGCGTATGGCTATGGTCTGCAAGTACCGCTTGCCCAGGTAAGCATCGAAAATAGTTTTGGACAAATTGAGAGCTCGTCAATGACTGGTTACTTTCACGAAGTAAACATACCCGGCTATAAATGTCATGTGTGCACACAACAACAAGTGCACGTTCAATCCGATATATTTATACTTTAGCGACATCACAAGCGCTATATATTTGGACATATAATTTAAGACGATCTATAAGTTTCTGCCAAACAGATTAAGCTCGTCTGCGTTGATCATAATGTGCTTCTCAAATTCAAAGCCGAGACGACCGAGTAGTTTGATCGAACTCGAATTGTCTTTCGTAGTAATGGCCAGTATGCGCGTAAGTCCTAAAACATTTTTACCATAGGCGAGTACTTCAGCAGCCGATTCAAATGCATAACCTCTTCCGGTAAACTTTTGAAGGAAAGCAAATCCTATATCCGGATGATCGAGCGTATCGCGTTTCAGTAATCCGCACATGCCGATCGGTTCCAGTGTGTCCTTCAAGGCAACAAGGTATAGGCCGAATCCAAATTTTTCATAACTCGTCATGGGCCCGTTGATTATATATTGCTCGGCATCGCGTACGGTTCTTACCCCGCGGTCGCCAATATACTGAAGCCATGAAGGCATATTTACCAATTCAAAAATGAAAGGTGCATCCTCAACACGCAGTTTTCGAATAATGAGGTTTTCAGTTTGCAGAAGAGTTGTTGTATTTGCAGCCAATGTAGAGAGCGTTTTAGTTGCGTAAGATAAAGATTGTCCTATTCATAGCAACAACCTCTCATCACGTATAGTAGAATACAGTAATACACGAGCATGTAGGTAACTCAATAAGCATCAGTATATATTTTGAACTATCTATACCTTGCCGCGATCGCGGTTTATGCTTCGCTTACCAACTTTATAATAAGCATTCTTAAGTATAAAGAGTCAGAAAAAAATGAGGAATAAGCTCTTTGCGCAGAAGCAGGTAACAAATGCTACCGGAAACATAACGATTTCATGGTGTTGTGTGGAACAAGTTGAATGTACATTTGACAGAACCCAATAATAAAATTCGTTTTACTCATGAACGACCTCCGTAAAAAAACAAAGTGGATGTTTGTGCTGGAAGTTCTCATATATCTCGCGGTAGCGATTTCCATTTCCCTGGCCATTACGCTATAATCGGCTTGATTTAACTTTCTTTACTCTCTTCTTTCTGTGTGGTCTGACTTTTCTTTTCATTCAATGAAGGAAAGTTAGACCACTTTTTTATGCGCTTTGAGGTCCCATCGAGGTCACAGTAAGCACTCCGTTTTCATTGGTGACGTTTGCGTGTAATCAGCTTAAGTCACCCGTTTTTAGCACGCCATTAACAAAATGGGTATGGTTTTGAAACATTTTAGACCGCCTGTTAACGTTTGCACCCAAACTCCCTAACAAAAGCATACCCTTCAAAAGGCCTTCTGCCGACTACATTTACAACAATCGTTTGCAAGAATAATGTCTTGCGATCTGAATAAAACCTGGAATCTAACCTTTGAAATAGATGTATGCACAAAACTTTATCCTGTTAAAAAGACGCTTATTGGATGTCTTTTTAAACCTGGGCTGCTCAACGCTACAACCAGGGTTTCTCCAGCCAGCTTACAGCTCTGCATCACGCGAAAGGGGTATAGTTGGTAGCGGTTTTTCGGGAGAATACCATCAACCGTCCTATCGTATGCTGAGTTCGATTCAGCTTCATCCGCGATCTTTTTAACCCATCAGGCACTTGAAATAAAAACACAATTACTAAACCAAATTAACACCTATGACAAAAATTTACGGGAAACAATTACGAGTCTTCGTGATGCTTTTTCTGTTAGGAACTGTTACAAGCGTTTACGCGCAGAAGCAGGTCGTAACGGGACGAATCACAGATGTAGCAGGCGAGGGAATGCCTGGAGTTAACGTTCTGCTGAAAGGCAGTACTGTGGGAACAACTTCTGATAAGGAAGGTAATTTCTCTATTGAAGCAGCCGCTACAGATATACTGGTGTTCTCTTTCATCGGATATAAATCGCAGGAACTTCCGGTAGGCAATCAAACAAACGTCAATATTGCGTTGGAAGAAGATGTAGAAACACTCTCGGAGATCGTTGTGATTGGTTATGGTGAAGTAAAGAAGAGTGATGTTACCGGTGCCGTTTCTTCAGTAAAAGGAGAGACGCTAACCAAAACACTAACATCTGGTATAGATCAGGCATTGATCGGTCGAGTAGCCGGTGTTTCGGCCGTGCAAATGTCAGGGCAGCCGGGTGCAAGTGTATCCATCCGCGTACGCGGTACATCCTCTATATATAGTGGTGTTGAACCTCTGTATGTTGTAGATGGTGTTCCGCTCTCCGGTAATAACGGAACGGTATATGATATAGGTCTTGGTGCTGTTGGTGGCGGTGGTAAAACAACGTATAGCCCACTCTCAACTTTAAACCCGAATGATATAGAGTCTATTGAGGTATTGAAAGATGCATCAGCCACTGCTATATATGGAAACCGCGGATCAAACGGTGTGGTGATCATCACAACAAAACGTGGTAAAGCAGGCCAGACAAAAGTAAGTTACGAAGGGTACTATGGTTTACAACAGGTATCACGAAGACTTGACATGATGAACTTGCGTGAATATGCAGAATTCAGAAATGATTTTGCGGCAGAAACAGCAGGAGAAACTCCTACGCCTGAATTTGCAGATCCTTCATTGTTAGGTGCTGGTACGGACTGGCAGGAAGAAATATTCCGCACCGCTGCTATGCAAAACCATCAGCTTACATTGTCTGGTGGTTCTGATAAAGTACGCTACTCATTAGGTGGTAACTATTTTAACCAGGATGGTGTTGCGATAGGTTCAAATTTTGAACGCTATCAAATGCGCTTAAACCTGGATGCAGATATAGCGAAGTGGTTAAAAGTTGGTAACAGTTTATCCATAAGCCGTACGGATGAACGATTAGGACAATTCGATCGTGGTGGTATCATCAATACAGCATTGAAAGCACGTCCGGATGTACCGGCTCGTAATTTTGACGGAACATTTTCCGGTGGCGAAGGTGAAGGTTCTTTTGTTAGTCCGCTAGCCCAGGCGTTGGATAAGAAAAATACACTGAAGCGTGCGCAGATACTCGGTAACCTGTATGCCGAAGTAAAATTGCTCCCTGCACTTTCTTTCCGCACCGAGTTTGGAGGTAATGTAGATTTCAGTAATTCATCGTCATGGAATCCTACCTATGATTATGGCGGTGGTGCTGTGAACACGCAGAACAGTATACGTAAGCAACGGAATATAAACTACTTCTGGCAGTTCAAGAACTATGTCACCTATAATAAGACGTTCGCGAACAATCACAATACAACCTTCATGTTAGGACAGGAGGCATCCTCCTGGGGTTATGATAATGTATGGAGTTATTCCGCAGGTTTACCGACTAACGATGTACAGTCTATTAATTTAGGAACTACACTTAATCAACGTGCTGGTGATGCTTATGGAAGTGGAGCACTGAGTTCATACTTCGGTCGTTTAAACTATAATTTCCGCGAGAAGTACTATTTAACATTCACATATCGTGCAGACGGTTCCTCTAATTTCGCAGAAGGTAATCGTTGGGGATACTTCCCGTCAGCTGCAATGAAATGGAAAATCTCCAGTGAGTCTTTCATGAGTGGTATAGAAAATGTTCTGAACGATCTGAACCTTCGTGCTGGCTGGGGACAAACCGGTAACTCAAATGTAAGTGGATATTTATATGGAGCTGCATTTGACTTAATGCCTACTAATCTTGGTTTAGGCTTCCGTGTGAAGAACCACCCGAACCCCGATCTTACTTGGGAAACTGCAGAACAAATTGACCTTGGTATAGATGCAGGATTTCTTTCTGGTCGCATTCAGTTGAATGTTGATGTATATAGAAAACGTGTTAAAGATCTGCTAAATCCATACCCGCTGCCAGGCTATATGGGAAGTTTAGGAAACCCTGCTATATCGCTGAAAGCTCCATGGACAAACGCGGGTGAAATAGAAAATAAAGGTTTGGAGATCGCTGTAAAGACAGTCAACACAAGAGGTGTATTGCAATGGGAAACAGACTTCAATATAACCTTCAACAGAAACAAACTGGTTGACCTCGGTATCAAAGATGCCGCACTGGATGGTTTTACCGGTGGTGCAGGAAATATACTCATATCGCGTACCATGAATGGAATGCCGTTAGGCGAGTTCTATGGATATAAAGTTGTAGGTGTATTTAAAGACAAAGCAGATATACTCAACAGTCCGGTGCAGTGGGATCCTACCGAGGTAGACGCGGACGGCAATCCTGTATTTGAGCGTAACGGAACCGTATGGCCTGGTGACTTGAAGTTTGCTGATATAGATGGTAACGATACAATCGATGTTCGCGACAGAACTTACCTGGGATCACCTCAGCCTAAATTTACCTTTGGCTTCAATAACACATTCCGCTATAAAGGTTTTGAACTCGAAATATTCCTCGTAGGAAGCTACGGTAACAAAATATATAACTTCAACAAGCAAGGTGATGGAAGCGGTATAGCCGATATGCGCAGCGCATGGAACAACCAGCTTCGCGAGGTAACGGGCCGTGCTAAACTGCAGCCTGTAACAGAAGCTGTTGATGGCTGGTGGAATGATATAGATAACGTACAGGTTAGCAACATGGGTACAGATATACCGCGTGCAACCAATCAGGATCCGAACCAGAACGCACGCGTATCTGATCGCTATATAGAAGATGGATCCTATATCCGCGCTCGTAACATTACACTCTCGTATACTATACCGGATGTAGTTACACGCAGAATCAAATTCAGCCAGTTGAAAGTATATGCACGCGTACAAAATGCATTCACGATCACAAACTATAAAGGTTATGATCCGGAAGTCGGTCAGGATACCTGGGATCCACTGATCTATGGTTTGGATAATGGTCGCTATCCTTCACCGCGAACGTATTCACTTGGAGTTATTGCAAATTTTTAAGACCTGAAAAGAACTTAATATGAAACGATATTATAAAACCTTAAGTCTGGTTGCGTTGCTCAGCATCGGGACATTTGGATGTGGAGATGACTTTTTGAATCGTCCCCCACAAGATAGTTACGTAGTAGATGAATGGTATCAAACCGATGAACAGCTTGAGCTTGCTGTTACACCGCTATACGGAGGTGTATGGTTTGATTATCAGCGCTCCTGGTTAAATATAGGAGATGTAATGGCGGGTAATTTCCATAAAGGTGATGAAGATGCCTTCTATACTTTCAGTGTGAATCAGGCTACGACTGGTATCTCTGACGCTTACAATTCTCTCTGGATGGCTGTGGCATATTCCAACAGCGTTATCGACAATGTGAAAGAGCGTGCCGGAGGTAAAGTAACGGAAGCTGCCAAGAACAAGGCATTGGGTGAAGCATTGGTATGGAAGTCTATGGCATACTTCTTCCTTGTGAGAGGATGGGGTGCTGTGCCGATTATTGAAAGTAATTCAGCGCTGATCACTTCCGGTCAGGCGAATACCGTATACCGTAACAGAACAGAAGATGTATATGAGTATATCGTAAGAATGTTAACCTATGCGGCAGATCTGCTACCGGCAACAAACACAGCAGGTCGTATCAATAAGTATGCAGCGTATGGTTTGCTTGCCAAAGTATATTTAACACGGTCGGGCTACACGTCAGCTGGAAACAGCGGAACACGTAACCAGGCTGATCTTGACAAAGCAAAAGAGTATGCTAGAAAAGTTGTAAAGGAAAGCGGCCTCGTTCTGGAACCTGAGTTTTCAAATCTTTTTAACATCAACGATGCGAAAGGAAATCGTAATCCGGAGAACCTGATCTCATGGCACTGGATCTCGACTGCTAACTGGGGAACACAGAATGCTATACAAGCTGACCTTGCTGTTCAAACTTTAACCGGTTTCGGCGATGGTTGGGGAACATGGTCTGGACCTTCTGTCGATCTGCAACAATTGTTTGGTGAAGATGCAACTGAAGTTGATGCTTCTGATCGCGTTAACACAGACAAGAGAAGAAAGGCAACCATCATGATGAACAACGATTATTATACCGAGCTCAACCGTGATGGAAAAATGTTGATAGATGGACCAGGTGTCACTCCTTCACCATACGAAGTTGACGGCAAAGGATTACGTGTGTATTGGGATGCCAAAGGTGTATTTGCATCGCCGACAGGTGCATGGGCAAGAAAGCACATTGTTGGAAATAAAGGAGACAATGATGCTGAAGGCGGAGGACCAATTGATTTTATGAAAACATCTCTGTCCACACATATACTTCGTCTCGCTGATGTATACCTGATTTATGCGGAGGCTATATTGGGTAACGCCGGAAGCACAGGAGATGGCGAAGCGCTAGAGGCTTATAACGCAGTTAAGAGACGTGCTATACCTTCACATACCGATGTAGCATCAATATCATTTGATGATATATTTGATGAACGTAGACGTGAGCTTGCCTATGAAGGCGACAACTGGTTTGATTTTGTTCGCTTGTACTATTATGATGAGCAAAAGGCTGTTCAAAAGTTATCAAGTCAGGAACGCGGGTATTATGGTGGCAATGCTGCGTCCTTGCCGATCACGCTTACAACAAAGCACTATACGCCATCTGCCGGTGATTTCGAATTGCCGATCCCGGAGGTAGATATTCTTAAGAACCCCAACCTGAGTGCTGATCCGGTAGCGTATGATTTCAGCCAGTTGGATTTCTAATTCATAAATCTTGAATGTATGAAAGTAAAAAATATAGTATTAAATACATGTATAGGGTTGATTCTGTTCTCGGCCTTCATCATTTCGTGTAGCGAGGATGAGGATAGTCAGCCTATAATCACGAACGTACGAGTTACTGTGAAGGACAGTACGATTACCGCAGGAGAGTTCAATCTCGTAGTTGCTATACAGGGTAGCGGACTTGAAGGTGTACAGAAAGTTTTGTTCAATGATGTGGAGGCTAATCTGAAACCGGTATACGTAACGTCAACCAATATTATTTGCCCCATACCAGATTCGCCTCCCGGGGAACTTCTGAATAAGATTACGGTGGTAACTTCATCCGGTAAATCTACATCCTATGACTTTACGGTAATTCTGCCGGAGCCAGTAGTAAGTGCAGTATATAATGAACTCGCTGCGCCAGGTGCTGAGAACCGTGTCTTGGGTAACTACTTCTATTTTGTATCTAAAGTATTGGTAGGAGACGAGGAAGTTCAGATCACGAAAGTAAATGCAACCGAAATTACCTTCACCATGCCAGGCGGTGATCCTACTGGCAAAACAGTAACGGTAATATCAGCCGGTGGAACCGCGACATCTACTTTCATTCTGAATTCAGCTTCTATAGGCAACATGGTTAACTTTGATATACCGGCTACCGGTTGGGGCGCTGATGTATGCTGGGGAAGTGCTGAGCGTGTTGATCCAGCTAATTCAGATCTTGAAGTACTGAGCGGCCGCTATACAATGATCAAACAAAGTAATTTACCTAAATCCGGATGGCAGGATAACTGGGTAATTTCAACCTGTGGTTTTGATTTTGGATTACCGGCAGCAAGCCACGCAACAAAAATGTTCAAGTTTGAGCATTACGTAGTTGAAACCTGGAAAGCCGGATATTATGAGATCATGATAAAATCGGATGGTGTAGAGTATAGATACCTGTTTAAGCCATGGGATTCTGAAGCATACAGAACTTCCGGCTATGCTACCACCGGGTGGCGTACGGCTTATATACCTTTATCGGAATTTAAATCTGCAGCTGGCGGTCAGATAGCAGATATATCGAAGATCAATGATTTTCAGTTTATCTTCAAAACGCCAGATGCTGCCATCGATAATTTCTATGCCGCGGCTGATAACTTCAGAATCGTAGATAAATGATGAAGTGTTAATTGGTTTAGCACTTGAAGAGGCTTGTCTTTCTTTGGAAGGACGGCCTCTTCTTTTTTAGCGCTTGTCCCGGGAGCCGGTTATCACAAATCGTATGCGTAAATGAATATTTCATTTTCAAATTACCCTCTGTTCAGGCTACATTTGAATAGACTTTAGCAATTGATATATTTTACTTTAATCATTTCCGAAAGATGCGTAAGCAAATTATACTTCTCTCCATGTCGGTGTTATTTGTTCTACAGGTACAATGCCAGCAAAAAGATAAATTCCCGGCTGACCTGATTCGTCTCAACCAGATCGGTTATTACCCGGAGGCTCCTAAATCTGCGGTGGTAATTGGCGATAAGGCTACGGAGTTTTATATAGTGACGAAGGGAACGGGTAAAGAAGTATATCGCGGTAAATTGAGTGAAGTACGTAAATCAATTTTCTCTGACAAGAAAACGCGGATTGCTGATTTTTCCGCATTGAAAACAGAAGGGGCATATACTCTGGTGGTACCTTCGGTAGGAGAGTCATATACATTTGAGATTAAACAAAATGTACACGATGCTGCTGCGCGTGCTTCGATAAAAGGATTTTATTTTCAGCGATTGTCAACATCACTGCCCGAACAATATGCAGGCAAATGGCACAGACCACTTTCACATCCGGATAACAAAGTATTGATACATCCTTCGGCTGCATCTGCAGGACGTGCGGCCGGAACAGCTATATCGTCATCAAAAGGATGGCTCGATGCCGGTGACTATAATAAATATATAGTCAACAGCGGTATAACGATGGGCACGCTGCTCTCGGCATATGAAGACTTCCCGGTATATTTTGACACATTAAAACTAAACATACCTGAAAGCGGAAATGATATACCCGATTTACTTGACGAAACACTATGGAATCTCCGCTGGATGCTGACGATGCAAGACCCTGCTGATGGCGGTGTATATCATAAACTCACGAATGAAAAATTTGATGGTATGATTATGCCTCACCAGGCAACGCGTCCGCGGTATGTAGTGCAAAAAGGTACAGCAGCAACGTTAGATTTCGCGGCTGTAGCGGCTCAGGCTTCACGGGTGTTTAAAAAGTTCGGGCGTCAGCTTCCCGGCCTCTCTGATTCATGTCTCACAGCTGCTACACGCGCGTGGCAATGGGCTGTTAAAAATCCTGCTACAGTATATAACCAGGACGCCATGAACAAAACCTTTGATCCGGATGTAACAACCGGTGGTTATGGCGATGATAATTTTGCGGATGAGTTCACATGGGCTGCTGCTGAACTATATACTTCTACGCAAGAAGCGCAGTATCTTGATAAGGTTGAAGTGTTATCAGACCGAAATCTGCCGCTGCCGTCATGGAGCGGAGTGCATTTGCTAGGATACTATACCATGATTCGGTTCGAGACATCGCTGCCCGCTGCTGCTCAGTCAAAGGTAGCGTTGATGAAGGAGGGGGTTGTTCGCTTTGCTAACCTGCTGACTAACGGAGTGGATACACGCGCATTCAACACGGTGATGGGTGGTTCGGCTAAAGACTATATCTGGGGAAGTAGCGCGGTGGCTGCCAACCAGGGTATAGAATTGATACAGGCCTATAAAGTTACCGGTGATAAAAAATATCTCAACTATGCACTGTCCAATCTCGATTTTCTCCTTGGAAAAAATGGTACCGGCTATTCTTTCCTCACAGGTTACGGTAAGAAGACACCCATGCATCCACATCATCGTCCTTCCATCGCCGATGGTATCGTGGAGCCTATTCCGGGATTATTGGCAGGCGGACCAAATCCGGGTATGCAGGATAAATGCCGGTACTCTTCTTCGGTAGCGGATGAGGCCTATACCGATAATGACTGTTCTTACGCCTCTAACGAAATTGCTATTAATTGGAATGCTCCTTTCGTGTATCTTGTATGCGCGCAAGAAGCATTGCAACCTCAGGTTGCTCCATCCAATTGAAAAGAGCATGAAAAAAAACTTAATGGTCATCGTACAACTGTGCTGGCTGTCAGCAGTTGTGCATGCGCAAAGCCAATCCGATTCCATTACATTCTTTACTTCTTTTGACGGTGTTAAAATACACTACGAAGTAAAAGGCTTTGGTGAACCCGTTATACTTGTACATGGATTTATAGTAGACGGTGAATCATGGAAGCGTACAGCACTCTATAACGATTTGCTGGTAGCAGGATTCAAAGTAATTACACTCGATCAACGCGGCAATGGTTTGTCAGACAAACCTCATAAACCAGAAGCGTACGAGAAAGATGCAGAGGCCCGCGATATTAGGGGACTTGCTGATAAACTTGGCATTAAGAAATATAGTGTTGTCGGGTATTCGCGTGGATCTATTATCGCATCGCGACTTCTTGTTTTTGATCCGCGGGTAGACCGCACGGTGTTGGGTGGCATGGGAGCTGACTTCACAAATCCGGAATGGCCTCGTAGGCTAATGTTCTACAAAGCATTAATGGGAGAAAATATTCCTGAACTTGCCAATGCTGTGCAATATGTAAAACAACAAAAGCTTGATCAGCTTGCACTTGCTTATCTTCAGAAGGCGCAACCTTCCACAAGTGTTGAAGAGTTGTCGCGAATTAATAAACCTGTGCTGGTACTTTGTGGCGATCGCGATGAAGACAATGGTTCATCCGAGAAACTGGCCTCACTTATACCCAACGCACTTTATAAACGTATACCGGGCGATCATAACAACACCGCTCGTTCACAGGCTTTCTCAGACGAGGTGGTAGCCTTCCTTAAAAAGAAATAATATATTTCGAGATGTTACGATTCATATTTACTGTACTGGGTATAGTATGCAGTACATATTTGCCTGCGCAGGTAAAAACGACAGAAACTCAACGTCACTATCTCTCGGGTATAGATAACGATCACACCGTACGCTGGGACTTTTTCTGTACAGCCGGCAATAATTCAGGCAAGTGGACAACTATTCCGGTGCCTTCCAACTGGGAACTACAGGGTTTTGGAGAATATACCTACGGACGTGGTCAAAAGAAGATCGGTGAAACGGGACTATACAGATATACTTTTCCTGCAGCGAAGGAATGGAAAGGTAAAAAGTTATTTCTTGTATTCGAAGGATCGATGACCGACACCGAAGTAAAGATCAACGGTAAGGCTGCTGGTCCGATACACCAGGGAGGTTTTTATCAATTTCGATACGATGTTTCTGCGTTGATAAAACCCGGCCCAGATAATTTACTGGAAGTAAAGGTGAGCAAGTTGTCGGCTAATGAATCGGTACGAAGGGCGGAATCCGAAGGCGACTTCTGGGCATTGGGTGGTATATATAGACCGGTATACCTGGAAATTAAACCAACATCCTATATAGAGCGTGTCGCGATTGACGCAAAAGCTGATGGAAAATTTACCATGGACATATTTGCCGGGAATATTTCAGCAAGTCACGCGGTTCACGTACAAATAAAGGATTTACAAGGTGCAGACGTAGGGACTATATTTTCCGATACGTACGTGAAGGAGTCGGGTAAATTTACAGTCTCCGGATCATTTCAAAATATAAAAACATGGAACCCCGAATCTCCGAACCTGTATGAAGCCGTTGTCTCATTACGCGATAAGAAAGGGGAGGTGCATACACTGCAACAACGTTTTGGTTTCAGAACCGTGGAGGTACGCAAGCATGATGGTATATATGTAAACGGCAATCGTGTTATTTTTAAAGGTGTAAATCGTCATAGCTTCTGGCCGGAGAGCGGACGCACACTGAGTAAAGCAATCAGTCTGTTAGACATCAACCTGATCAAAGACATGAACATGAATGCTGTGCGCATGTCTCATTATCCACCCGATCAGCATTTTCTGGATGCATGCGATTCACTGGGTTTATTTGTGTTGGATGAACTTACCGGTTGGCAGGCTAAATACGATACGGAAGCTGGAAGAAAACTCGTAAAGGAATTAATAGTACGCGATGTTAATCATCCTAGTATAGTATTATGGGCGAATGGAAACGAAGGCGGATGGAACACTGCACTCGATGATGATTTTCCGAAATATGATATACAGCAGCGGTTCGTATACCATCCGTGGGAAAAATTCAGAGGTACGGATACGAAACATTATCCGGACTATAATTATATAACGAACTCAGTCCTGTACGGAAACGAAATATACTTTCCTACTGAATTCATGCACGGCCTTTACGATGGTGGTCATGGCGCAGGACTGGATGATTTCTGGAATGCCATGCTCTCACATCCTTACGGAGCGGGGGGATTTCTCTGGGCTTTCCATGACGAAGGTATAGTACGGCACGATCGTAACGACAGTATTGATACGTACAAGAACAACGCTCCCGATGGAATTGTAGGCCCGCATCGCGAAAAGGAGGGAAGCTTTTTCGCCATCAAGGAAATCTGGTCACCAGTATATATAGGTATGAAGTCGTTGCCGGCTGCTTTTGATGGTAAGATTCCTGTTACCAACCGCTATATCTATACCGACCTCAATCAGTGTACATTTCAGTGGAGATTAGTCTCTTTCCCGGTGCCATATGAAAAGAATAGTGCATCTCACACAGATGCTTCCGGCAAAGCTACAATAGCAACTCTGGCTCCGGGAACGAGCGGATTTTTGAACCTGCCCCTGCCACAAGACTGGAAAGACAGTGATGCATTATATCTTACCGCCATCGATGCACATCAGCGTGAAATATATACCTGGTCGTGGGCTATAAAATCTCCAGTAGAAATCCATTCAAAAATATCTTCTCAGCCCACATTGTCTTTACCGCAGATACAGGAAACTGCATCATCATTGACGGTATCGGTGGATGGTGTCCGATATGTGTTTGATAAAACAACAGGCTATCTTGATAAAGTAGTTACGAGTACTACGGCAATATCATTGTCCGAGGGGCCGGTGCTGGCGGGTGTTGATCATACGTTAAAGCAATTCACGCATCGCAAGGACGGAGATCGATATATAGTGGAACCCGTTTATGAAGGCGAATCAATGTTTACAGTAAAATGGATCTTTACATCTGGTAAGCCAGTGAAACTGGAGTATGCATATTCACGAAAGGGTGAAGCGGACTATATGGGTATATCATTCAGTTACCCGGAAGAAAAAGTTACCGGTATGAAATGGCTCGGTCGCGGCCCCTATCGTGTCTGGAAGAATCGTCAGAAAGGCGTGCCGTTGGGAGTGTGGGAGAAAAAGTACAACAATACCATCACCGGTGAGAGTTGGGAGTATCCTGAGTTCAAGGGATATCACGCTAACTTGTACTGGGTGCAGATTCAAACGAAAGAAGCTCCTTTCACTATCTATACGGAAGATGAAAATATATACTTGCAGATGCTGAAGCCGCTTCCTCCGAAAGGCGCCTATAACGAATATACGAGCCCGCCATTCCCTAAAGGTGATATAAGCTTTTTGCAGGCCATTGCTCCAATCGGTACAAAATTTCAGGATGCAAAACTAATGGGCCCGCAAAGCCAGAAGAACATCATGATGAATTATACACCCATACGCGGAAAGCTCTGGTTTGATTTTGGACATTGATAAATTTACGCTATGAAGATATATAGTCTAATTCTGTTGATTCTGGCCGGTGTTGCTGCTCAGGCACAGACAACTGCCAATGTATACCTGTTCTCGTATTTCAAAGGCAATGGAGAAGATGGATTGCATCTTGCCTATAGCAAAGATGGTTATCGCTGGCAGTCACTGCGGCACGACAGTTCTTTTCTCACCCCGACTGCCGGTAAAGATAAGTTGATGCGCGACCCCTGCATTGTCCAATCACCGGATGGTACGTTTCACATGGTATGGACCGTAAGCTGGAATGAGAAAGGTATTGGTTATGCGCATTCAAAAGATCTGATTCATTGGTCGGAGCAGCAATATATACCTGTAATGGAGCATGAAAAGGATGCGCGCAATTGCTGGGCACCCGAAATATTTTACGATGCAGTCAGCAAGCAGTTTATGATATACTGGGCAACCACCATCACGGGACGTTATCCGGAGACGCAAAGCACAAAGGAAAATTCATACAACCACCGGATGTACTACGTTACCACTAAGGATTTCAAAACGTTCAGCGAGACAGCTTTACTATACAACCAGGGCTTTAACGTGATTGATGCCACGATACAATTCATAGACAAGAAGTATGTGATGTTCCTGAAAGATGAGACACCGGAACCTGCACAGAAAAACATTCGCATCGCTACCAGTGAATATCTTACGAAAGATTATTCAAAGCCAGGCAAACCGATCACGGGTAACTATTGGGCGGAAGGTCCTACCAGTATAAAGATCAACAACCAATGGATTGTATACTTCGATAAGTATCGCGATCACAAGATGGGGGCTGTTGCATCATCAGATCTCGAGAACTGGACAGATATATCGGATAAAGTAAGTTTCCCGGAAGGTGTGAGACATGGAACAGTCTTTAAAATATCCAGGACTGTGTTTGACAACCTGAAGTAAGTATATACCTGTTCGATTAAAAAAAGAGGCTGTCTCCACGGAGACAGCCTCTTTTGCTAATATGAAAGTATATATTATCCTTCCACCTCTTTAATAACAACTTTCTCCATTACATCACCCTGACGGATCTGGTCAATCACATCGAGACCTTCGTATACTTTTCCAAATACAGTATGGTTACGATCAAGATGTGCCGTGTTCTGGCGGCTGTGACAAATGAAGAATTGTGAACCACCTGTGTTTCTTCCGGCATGTGCCATAGAGAGAACGCCACGATCGTGATATTGATTGTCGCCTGTCAGTTCACAGTCAATTTTATAGCCTGGTCCACCATTACCGATACCATTCGGACAACCACCTTGTATCACGAAATTTGGAATTACACGGTGAAACGTAAGTCCGTCATAGAAACCTTTCTCGGCCAGCGTCACAAAGTTCTTTACAGTGTTAGGAGCGTCCTTCTCGAAAAAACGAATCTTCATCACTCCCTTTTTTGTATGGATTTCTGCTTCTTTCATAATGATTTATCAATTGGGTTGCAAGATAGTAAAATAGTTTTAACAGCATGCGGCTGACATTGAGTACGTTCAGATGTAAATCGAACGCTATTCATAATCTCTGGTCAACTTTCTGAGCGGAAATCACTTGGATAAACTGGGTGACATTTACAAAACGAGTTTTAATGGGAAGAATCAGTAATAACTTTTCAACTTGTCCCAATTCAGTATGTCGATGAATTATGTGTGCTGTCGGTAGTATACATTTAAATTAATGATATATAAGTTTCATTCCTTTTTCTGTATCAGGAGGATTTCTTACAGTGATGCTGTTCATTTAATGAAAATGATTTGTGGGGTTACTGATTTGTTGACTTTTGCCACCGCTATGCAGCTTGGAGGCGCAGCAGTATATATGCCGTTAGGGATGACTATATATACCTGGTGACACATCCTGATAAACGATTTGTAGGCAGGCCATCGAAATGAAAAATGTTAAATATCCATAACCAGAATTATATATGATTGAAAAAATTTATACCCGAGACTTTGTGGAGATTGATTACGACCCGTCTGTGCCTTGTCTTGTTTCAACCAATTTGAAGTTTATGTTGCCGGATGAATTCAGATCGCACCTTGAATTTGCGCTCGTATTTATGGAAGAGAAAATCAAAGAGACCGGGAAGAGTATGATGTGGCTGGTTGATACAAGACTATCTCCCGCTTTTCCGGATGAGGATGTGCAATGGGCAACACAAGACTGGACACCGCGTGCGCTGTCCATAGGCGTTACACACGTAGCATTTATACTATCTGGAAGTGAGTGGGCAATAATGGGTGTCGACTCGTATAATGAACATGGTTCAAATGCAGGGATGAAAGTAGCATACTTTCCGGATGTTGAAAGTGCAAAGAGTTGGTTTATGACGCATACGGTATAAAAGTAGCGGATAGTAAAGCATCCAACGAAGATCGCCTGGACCGAAGTTTTGTGTGACTTTCTGTCTTTCTATATATCTAAACATGAAATTTTATATATAGAAAACATGCAAATCTATTTTGATTCTGAATTTGTCAATATAGCATATAGGGAAGAAGATCGTGTGATTATAGGTGCCTGGAAAACGACCCCAACGTCTGAAGAGTTCAGAACAGGAATGAATTATCTGCTTGAGGCAATGATGGATTTTAAGACCGGTAAAATCCTTGCCGATACAATATATATGGGTGCCGTCCATCCGGACGATCAGAACTGGAGCGCTACAGATTGGAACAGGCGTGCGATCGCAGCCGGATTTTCTCACAACGCGATTGTTGTGCCATCGGATATTTTCACCGAGATGTCAGTCGAAGCGATTCTTGACCAGGTTGGGGACAACGGTGTTGTAAACCGCTTTTTCTATAATATGCCTGATGCATTGGACTGGATTAAGAAACTATGATCAGGGTGAGTTGATTACCGGATAGAAAGGAATTGATATCATGATCAATTCCTTTTGATTTGGATACGCATGGTTTAATTTTTTGCCGTTAATTGCATCATGAATGTTGTTGTACGATGGCCACATGCGTAACCCATAAGAAATGCTATCTCACCAAGGAGATTGCCGAGGATGTGCTCATCGAAGCACAAACTACGTACGATTACGCCTCGGGTTCAGGTCCCATAGCAGTGTACCTCTGTGACGACTGCGGCTACTATCATCTTACTTCGCGCGGGCCGATGAATGAAAAGTTGAGTCAATATCTCGCAGAAGGAAAAATTCAACGGCAAAAGGAAGCCAACAAATGGCTTGACAAATTCAAGCGTAAGTAGTCATCCTTATTCTTTCAGTATTCTTTCTTTTTACTTTCTTAATTTGAATATCTTTAGGGTATATCTGCCGGATATAGCTTTTACTACTGCCTTGAATAGTTTATCCCCGGAAGGGATACAGATATGAATGAAAACAAAATTATGCGGATTCTGCGTGAAGCAAACGGGTATACACAGGAGTATATAGCGTCAGAATTGGGTATAAATCAAAATACATATTCCAAACTGGAAGCGGGACAGACACGGCTTACTGTTGACCGCGTAAGAAAGTTAGCCGGTATTTACAAGGTTGACCCTGACTACTTTTTTTCAAAGGAAGTATCGATAGTAAACTATAATACCGGTGCCCACAGTCATGGCGGGCCGATTCATAACTACAATAGTTATGAGAACGATGCTGTTAAAAAACTTTACGAGCAAATTTTGAATGAGAAGGAGGAGAAAATCCGACTGCTACAGATAGAGCTTGAACACAAGCGACAGGAAATTGAAAAGCTAGTGTCATTAGTTGAAAATTTGTCAAATAAAATATAGGTTGTATCACAAATAGGTATTTTTGTTCTTTCGAAACTTTTAAACGATGAAAACCAAACAGTATTTTTTACGCTTAAGTCACGGGTATGCTGAGGAGCATGTTTCGGCACATCTGAATATTTCGAAAGAGGAATATCATCGGTTAGAGGTTGGTGAAAAGAAACTTACCCCTGATCAGGCTAAACAGCTCGGTGATCTATATAACCTTGATGCGCAGTATTTTTTATTAGATGACTATTCTGTGGTCAACCATAATATTGGAATTCATAGTCACAGTGGGCCTATCCATATCTATAATAGTAATCACGGTTTAAAAGAACTGTTAGATAAGTTGATGGAGGAGCGCGATGCATTAAGTAAGGAGATAGCATCTCTTCGATCAAAGTTGAAAGATTAGACTTTGGTTTCTATGCGTAAGTAGAACTATTTTCCTTCGGGAAAAATCATTCCAGGTGGGTGATAACATTTTCAGCTGTTATCATCGTTTTTTAATAGACCCTAATCCCCACCGCTATGATCCGCAACTATCTGCTCATTGCTCTGCGCAACTTTAAGCGGCAAAAGCTTTTTGCTGCCCTAAACATGTTTGGACTAGCTCTTGGTCTTGCCTGAGCCATTCTTATATTCCTATATATCAGTGACGAGTTACAGTATGACACCCTGCATCCGTATGCTGCCGATACCTATCGCATAGGATGTACCTTTACTAATTCAGATGGACAGGAGTTTGATAATACCGTAGCGCCCGGCTACTGGATCAAACAGTTGAAAGAAACACGCAGCGAAGTTCTGCAAGGTATACGCATTGATTATATAGGCTACCCGACTTCCTTCCATCACAAGGCAAACGATAAAATTATACTGACGGAAGAAGTGCGTTGGGCAGAGCCCGGTTTTGACAAAGTACTTGCGTTTGAAATGCTGCAGGGGAGTCGGGAGAAAATGTTTGAGAACTATAATACACTGGTAGTAAGCGAAACGGGCGCTCGTAAATTATTCGATGATGCCGACCCGATCGGACAAATTGTAACGGTAAAACACAACTGGGCAACCGATGGTAAGGAGATTGATGTAGTGGTAACGGGTATATATAAAGACTTTCCTTCCAACTCGCACTTCAAGCCACACTATATATTAAATGTTAATGCCCTGCGCAATGTGCGACCGAATTTTGATGCCTATATGGAAGGCACCACTTTCCGCGACAGCGAATTCTTTGAGAGCTATATTGTCCTGAAGCACAACGCAGATATAGCACCGCTGGAGAAAGACCTTCAACAGTGGGCGAACCAGATGGCGCAGGCTGACTCCGGTTTTGTTGCCGGTGGCTGGAAGCTTAAACCATTCCTGGCAAAAATGTCGTCACTGCATTTCGATCAGAAGAATTTATGGGAGAGCGGTATTCGTGGTGACAAGAAGTATCTTACTATTTTCAGTTCGGTTGCTATACTTATTCTCATCATTGCATGCATAAACTATATGAACCTGGCAACAGCGCGGTCGGCACGCAGGGCAAAAGAAGTAGGACTTCGTAAATCGCTGGGCAGCAAACGCAGGGAAATAGCGTGGCAGTTCTTCAGTGAATCGGTGTTGATGACGCTCGGTGCATTTATACTCTCGTTGTTGCTGGTCATTATATTTTTACAACCATTCAATCAACTGGCACATAAATCATTTACCATTACATCCCTATTCAATCCCTATATGTTGCTCATCGTTGTTGCGATTGTATTGTTTATGGCATTTGTGTCCGGAAGTTACCCCGCCCTATATTTATCCGCTTTCAAGCCGGTGGAAGTCCTGAAAGGTAAAGTTGTAAAGGGTATAGGAGCAGAGTTATTCCGCAAAGGACTTGTTACCGTTCAGTATACAGTCTCATTGGTGTTGATCATATCAACGTTCGTGGTGATCCGGCAGATGGAACACATGCAGCATACAAAACTTAATGAGCAGGGTAGTCAGTTGTTGTCCATACGCTATGGTGGAACAGCACCACAGGATAAGTTTGAAGCATTCAAGCAACTGGTGTTGCAGGATAAAGATATAGAACATGTAACGATGGCGAATCATTTGCCGCGACTTAATTACTTTGGCTGGATCGGAACAACACTCAAGTTTCCGGAGATAGAAGATAAAAATCTCCAATGGAGTCAACTTAACGTTGACTTTGATTTCGCCAAAACATACCAGCTGGAATTTATAGCAGGCCGTGATTTTGAGACAGGCAATCTTGCAGATTCAAACGCATTGATCATGAATGAAGCTGCTGTAAAAGCGTTAAAGCAGCCCATTGAAAAATTACTTGGCACCACGGTGGTTGAAGTGAACGACAATAACAACGGCAGCAACCGCTCTTTTAAAGTGATTGGTGTTGTAAAAGATTTTCCATTCCGTTCCATGCATCAGGCGATCGAACCGTTGGTGTTGAATCCGCATGTACATTTTATAGATCGCATTGCCTATATAAAATTACCGCCGGGAAATTTTCAGGAGAAGATCCGATCGATTGAAAAAAAATGGAAAGAGATTTTACCAGGTGTTGGTTTTGATTACTGGTTTGTAAGTGATGAGTTTAACAGAATGTATCTGGCTGAACGAAGAGTATCATCGCTCGCGAAAAGTTTTGCCGTGCTGGCGATCGTCATTACAGCGTTGGGTGTATTTGGACTTGCTTCGTATACCGCTGAGCAGAAAACAAAAGAAGTAGGCATACGCAAAGTATTGGGAGCAGCAGTACAACAGGTGGTAATTATGTTTGTGTGGATTTTCATGAAGATATTTCTCATCGCATCGATCATTGCTATACCCGTAGCCTATTTCCTGGCAGACCGCTGGTTGAATGACTTTGCGTATCGATCGGTGATCAGTCCCCTCATTTTCCTGCTAAGCCTATTCGGACTGCTAGCCATCACGTTGCTCACCGTTGGTTATGAGACCTGGAAAGCAGCACGCGCCAACCCGGTGAACTCGCTGCGAAGTGAGTGACGTCTCCTACACTATAGTATATAGTCCACCATCGTGTTATCCATATATACTATATATTTATTAAGGTCAATCTGACACTTTTAAAGTACATGCATTCGCGATGCAGTATAAATTGTTGTTGTAACGTATGATAGAGGTTAGTTGATTGATTTTCAGGCACCGTGTGTACTGTGCGACCGTGCTTCGAGTAAAAATTTTCCGTGTACGAAAACGATTGTATCAAAATTTATTTAAAATTGTATGGAGTTGATGGAATGTCGCACCTAAACCTCTATACAACCGAAGAGCAAATGCTGCAGGGGTTACGCCTCGGCAGCGAAGAAGCTTTTGAAGTAATCTTCAAGAAGCACTGGCGTCCTTTGTATAATCAGGCCTTTGCAAAAATTCAATCGCGCGAAGAAGCAGAAGAGATTGTACAGAGTATATTTTCAACGTTGTGGGAGAAGCGCGATTCATTCCTGATCACCAATCTTTCTTTCTATCTGCAAACAGCCGTACGCAACCGCGTTATCAATCACATTCGCCAGAAGGTAACACAACGGAAGTACTGGGACTACTATAAGAATTTTATACCGCAGCAAAAAGAAGACACGGAGAACACGGTAATCTATACCGACCTTTCGGAAGCAATGGAAAATGCGGTGAGCAAGCTTCCTAAAAAATCACAACAGGTGTTCAGGCTTAGTCGCATGGAAGGACGTTCTACTTCCGAAATTGCCAATCGACTGAAGCTATCCGAGAAAGCAATTCAATATCACCTTACTAAATCTTTGAAAGAATTACGTATTCAACTCAAGGATTTTATACTCTGCCTGGTGCTCTTTATAGGCTTGTAAGCGTGTCTCAAAAAAATATTTAAAAAATCTTCGGTAACGATTTAGGATGATTGAAGACAACTGTGTCTTTACAGTATTATTTTATGACACAGGAAGAATTCAGCAAACTTTTGGCGCGGTATACACGCGGTGAATGCACACCGCAGGAAGAAGAATTTATACTGAAGTGGTATGATACCATTCACGCATCGCAACCCGAAGAAGCTGAAGATACCACCGAAGCCACGGAGGCACGGTTATGGGTAACCTTGCAGTCGAAGTTAAAACGTACAAAAAAGTCATCATTTTATTATACCTGGCGTGTGGCAGCCGCTATACTTCTGTTGGTGGTAACAGGGGCGGTGCTATATTTTGCTCAACATGTTTTTACACCAGCAGAAGAGTCAGTAGTACTTCAGGATTTCGGTCGGAAATATACCGGTGGTATACAACTCATCGAAAACAAAACAAATATACCTCGCCTGGTAGCGCTTGCTGATGGGAGCGAGGTAACGTTGGAACCTGGCAGCGAGCTTCGTGTAGCAGGAGAGTTTACCAATAACAAACGCGAAGTATATCTTACCGGCGAAGCATTCTTTCATGTAAAGCGCGATACGTTGCGCCCCTTCCTGGTATATGCCAATGAAGTAATCACCAAAGTACTGGGCACGAGTTTTACGGTAAAAGCATACAAAGGTGCCAAGCAAACCACCGTAGCAGTAATGACCGGTAAAGTCTCTGTTTCTACCAACCCTGAAGTAATTCAGAAAAAACACACCACGCAGGAAGTTATACTTACGCCCAATCAGGAGGCAGTCTATAACCGCGCCATCAATAAAGTAACAAAGAAACTCGTAGATGTACCGCGCATTGTGCTGGAGAAGCCTACACTTTTTGAAATGAAGTACGATGCCACACCGGTATCAAAGATTTTTGAAGTACTGGAAGAGAACTATGGTGTAGAAATAATTTATGATGAAGAGATTCTTTCAGAATGTTTTCTTACTACGTCTATGTCAGACGAAGGACTATACCAACGAATTGAAATTATCTGCAAAGCTATCGGAGCTGAATATAAAATTCAGGATACAACCATTACCATAACCGGTAAAGGATGTCAATGAACAAGCCTTGTAAATGATGTTAAACTAAACCCTCTTACTATGCAATAGAAGTCTAACTAACCCCAACTACAAACAAAAAAAATGGGCTAATGATGCTGGTACCATCATCAGCCCGTCACGTATGCGCAGGACAAACCTGTGCACCATCAAGTTTTTGCCTATTGTCAAACAAAAACATTCTAAGGTATGAATAATAAACCTAAACCTTTTAGAAAAGCATTCCTATTCTTTATGAAAATCACCGTAATCCATATGATGATCAGTTGCGCAACGATCATGTTCGGTTATGCGGTCGATACAAGTGGTCAGGAAGTGTTAAAACGTAAGGTGACCATCCGGGTAGAAAATGCAAAAGTAAAATCAGTTCTTGCAACGATCGAATCTGAAGCCGGTGTAAAATTCACCTATCGCCCCCGCCTCTTAAAGAGTATTGAAAACGTAACGCTCAATGTTGCTGATACACCTTTGGAGGAAATATTAACGAAAGTATTTCACCGCTCCGTGGAATATGCAGTGATCGGTAAACAAATTGTATTGACCGAAGTTGCACCGGAAGAAGAACCGCTGCGTACTGAAACCAGGAACTATAGCATTATTGCTATACAGTTAACCGGTACTGTAAAAGATGAAACAGGACAACCACTGCCCGGAGTAAACGTGTTGGAGAAAGGTACATCCAACGGAACCACTACGGATGCAGACGGTAAATATTCTCTCGACCTGATAAGCGATAACCCTACCGTTGTATTTTCATTTATAGGGTATGCCACACAGGAAGTTGCTGTTGCCGGTCGCACAGCACTTGATATCACCTTGAACGCAGATACCCAGACACTCGATGAAATTGTAGTGGTGGGATATGGTACTGAAGAGAAACGTGAACTTACCAGTGCTGTTGTTTCTGTAGGAAATAAAGAAATGCTGCAAGGTGCATTCAACAGTCCACTGCAAATGATCGATGGTAAAGTAGCAGGTCTTACTGTCTCAAACCCGGCAGCCGGAGATCCGAACCGTGGTACAGATGTACAGATTCGCGGTGCATCGTCATTCAAAGCCGGTAACGCTCCGTTGATCATCATCGATGGTATGCCGGGTGGTGACCTTCGAAATGTAGCACAGCAGGATATAGAATCAATCACTGTCTTGAAAGACGGAGCCGCTGCAGCGATCTACGGATCACGCGGTGCCAACGGTGTTATATTGGTTCAAACTAAAAAAGGTAAAGCAGGGAAAGTAAGTGTGCTATATGACAGCTATATAGAGCATGATGCTGTGGCTGCAAGACCAGATATACTATCAGCAGAAGAGTTCCTGGAACGCGGACGCGATGCAGATCGTGGTGGACGCACCGACTGGTATGAACAGTTGATCCGCGATAATAACTTTGGACAGAACCACTTTTTATCGGTATCTGGTGGTAATGAAAATACCACACTGCGTCTCTCTACAAATTATCGTACAAAAGATGGTATAGATATAGCTTCGGGAAGGAAAGAGTATGGTCTGCGTACAAACTTTGTACAGCGCGCACTGGATGGTCTCCTCGAATTTGGTGGAAATATATCCTACCGTGTGGCGAACGAAGATCTGCTTGGTACTGATTTTGGAAACCCTGCCAACAACTACGGTGCATTTCAGCAAGCGGTAAAATTGAATCCAACGATACCGGTAATGGATCCTAATAACCCTGGTTTCTATAACAACCTGCAGGGTTATGATACATATAACCCGGTACAGGCACTGAAGACTAGAGACATTCGGGCTGAGCGAGCATACTCTATATTTGACTTCAATGTAAAGCTGAATTTACTGAAGAATCTGAGCACTGAATTAAAACTTGCACGCCAGGCACAAGACATGCTGCTGAAGGAATATTATAGCGGTAAATCTTCAGAGTCAATCAACGGTGGCTTTACCGGTCGCGCGCGTTTACAGGATGAACGCTGGACAGACTATACATTGGAGTGGATTGGTAACTACAATACAACGATCGATCGTCATGATATAAAAGTACTCGGTGGTTATTCTTACCAGGAATTCAACAACGAAGGACACTGGGCACAAAACAGACGCTTTCTTTCAGACGCATATACCTATAACAATATCAGCGCTGGTAACTATGGAAATGGCCAACCCATTAGAATGGCTGATGTAATGGACTCTTGGCGGAGCAAAGAAAAAACTATTGCATTCTTAGGGCGACTGACATATAGCTTCGATGATCGTTATTTTCTAATGGGTTCTTTTAGATATGAAGGGAATACCAAATTCGGAAATAATAACAAGTGGGGATTATTCCCTGCTGTTTCTGCAGCTTGGCGAATTTCATCGTTGCCTGCTATACAAGATATAGACATTATTAATGATTTAAAATTCAGAGTCTCTTATGGAGTAACGGGTCGTGCTGGATTTGATCGTTATACTTCACTTGCTAAATATGATGGCTACGGCCAATATCAAAACGATGATGGTCAATGGATACAGGTATATGGTCCTGGTAATAATTATAACCCTGACCTTCGCTGGGAAAAACAGATTTCTTATAACGCAGGCCTGGATTTTGCCTTGTTTGATAGCAGGGTAAGCGGTAGTATTGATGGTTTCATCCGGAAGGGAAGTGATCTTATAAACGACTATTCAGTACCTGTTCCTCCATATTTACATACTCGGATGTTTGTAAACGTAGGCACGCAAAGCGCACGTGGTATTGAATTGAGTCTTGCCTGGAATGCAATTAAGACCTCAGACTTCAGCTATACAATTAATCTTACAGGATCCTATACGAAGTCACGTATGGATAAATTCAGCGATGACAAATTTAAAGCTGACTTCAGAACCATGTATGATTTGCCGTCACCTGGTAATCCAGGACCTGCGTATCGCCTTGAGGAAGGTGTTGAAATTGGCAGCTTCTGGGGATATAGATATGCAGGTGTAAATGCGGACGGAAAAATTCTCATCTGGAAAAACGGAGTTGAAGGTGGTGAGGCCATTGTGGCGACAACAGAGGCAGATGCCAATCGCGACAAAACATATATCGGTCATGGTATGCCACGTTATGAACTGTCATTCGGTAACACTTTTAACTATAAACGATTCGACCTGTCGTTGTTCTTTAGAGGACGATTTGACTATCAAATCATGAATCTGTATCAAATGTATTATGGCTTACAGGCAGAACCGGGCGTTAATGTTCTGGAGGATGCATTTGGACGTAACGGACATATAACGAGTGGCAAAGTGATTACTGATTACTTTTTGGAGGATGGTGATTACTTCAGACTTGAAAATATTACACTGGGATGGTCCCCTAAAATTGGTGGAGGAAGAATTAGTAGCATTCGCATCTACGGAACAGTACGAAATGTATTCACACTGACCGGTTATACAGGATTGGATCCGGCAGCAATTGGAGTTACAGGCTTGGAACCTGGTATGGGCAGTCTCAACGTATATCCGGTTGTTCGAAATTTTGCACTCGGTGTGCAGATCGGTTTCTAATACTTACCTAATAAATCTTATTTATGAAAAGTATAATAAAAAATATAATGCGATACACTTTGTTGTTGTTAACAGTACTAGTGGCATCATGTACCAATCTGGATGAGGAGGCTTTTGATATATTACCGGCTGACAACTACTACCAAGATAGAAATTCAATTATAGCAGCACTTGTTCGTCCTTATGAACATGCTCATTGGTGTGGTTGGGACGGTGACAGATGGTTGCTACAGGAATTAACAGCCGATCAGTTTGTTTGGACACAAAAAGGGAAGCACGGATATGACGATGGCAATTGGATTCGCTTACACAACCATGCTTGGAATGCCGATCAAGGACAAATATATGGTGCTTGGGTAGGACCATACCAAGGTATAGGACAATGTAATGTTATACTCAAGGACATGTCTGAATTGGACTATCCGTCACTCGGATTAACAGAGACTGAAAAGCAACGTCATATAGCGGAGTTGCGTACTTTGCGAGCCTGGTTTTATTTATTCTTGATTGACTTTTTCAGAAGCGTACCTATTTCCGAGGATGTCGAAACTATAAAACCACAATCTACTCCACAGGAAGTATTTGCCTATATCGAAAAAGAGATCAAGGAATCATTACCGGGTCTTCCGAAAAATGCACGGTCAGGTCGTTGGGATCAGGGTGGAGCAGCATCCTTGCTGGTACGCTTATATCTCAATGCAGAAAAGTGGATTGGTACACCTAAATATACCGAATGTGCTGAGTATGCGCAGGCGATCATTAATGGTGAGTATGGTACATATTCAATTGATCCAGACTATCGAGGTCCATTTCGCTCAGGTGTGAAAGGGTATAAATCTCCGGAGAATATATTTGAGTTTCCACATGCAAAGAATATATATGAATTCGGATGGATGTACAACGCCATGATGCATTACCAGGCGCGCTATTCGTTAGATAATGATTGGGGTGGATGGAATGGTATACATTTGACACCTTCACTCGATCTGGAAGGCGATGAACTTCCATACGCATTAGGTAAACCTTACGAGAAATTTGCGGATACTGACAAGCGTAAACAGCCGTTCCATACAACAGCAACCGGCGGTGAGTACGAAGGCTTCTTCCTGATCGGTCAAATGTATGAATTTGACAAAGTAAAAGGTTACGGATACGACAGCACGAAGACCGTAAAAGGCACCGAAGAGTGGAATGGTCAGCCGCTGAAATTTGTCGATCAGGTTGGGCGTTTCTCTGAAAAACCAAACGGTCGCTGGGCAGAAGGTTCACACGTAAATACTGGTGAAGAAAATTCCGGTGTACGCCTCCTTAAGTTCCCATGGCTGCCAATGTCTCAGAATATATTCCAGTTCAATGCTGCACCGGAAATAAGACTTGCCGAAATATACTATTCGTTGGCCGAGTGTAAATATAGAGCTGGTGATAAAGCCGGGGCTGCTGTATTACTCGATGCCGTGCGCGAAAGAAATTTCGATGCTGATGATTGGGATGAAGAAAGTTACCAGGCGGATCTGGATCGTTTGACAGACGATGAGTTTGTTGATGAACTTGGAAGAGAATTTTTAGGAGAGCGTCACCGCAGAACTGATCTTATTCGCTGGAACCGTTTTGGTGCCGAGTGGTGGGACAAGCCTGTTGATGGTGCTGATAAATCGATCTTCCCGATTCCGAACCAGGCTATAAATACAAACCCGTTGTTAAAACCTAACGGAGCTAACTAAGTATATATATATAGTATATAAATATAGAGCTCTCTCACATAGGTAAGTGAATTGGGTTAGTTGTGAAGCCGCTTCCAGTAATGGAGCGGCTTCTTTTTTTTCCGTGCAGAGGCACGGAAAACGAATTTCAACCGTTTACAAAGCATAATTTTAGACGAAAAGTGTAGAATATACCATTAAAGCGTTGTAATTTGTTTCACGATTGTTGATTTGATGTCCTAGACCCTAGACCAAGATTCCTCATGAATAAGCTCAAAAATTATTCTGAACAAGATCTTATCGACTTACTGAAGCAGCAGGACATCGCTGCGTTCGAAGAAATTTATAGTCGCTACTGGTATAAATTATACTCTGCGGCTTACAAACGCATTCAGTCGCGTGAGGCGGCCGAAGAATTTGTGCAGGATATATTTACCAGCCTCTGGATAAACCGCGAGCTGGTGCATATAAAATCATTGTCGGCCTATCTTTTCACAGCGGTTAAGTATAAAGTTATCAACCACCTGCATCACGAAGGTATACGCAAGCAGTATGTGGATCTGCAGTTAAAAACACAATCTGAAATAGATAATTCAACCGAAGAACTTGTTCTCGTAAACGACCTGCATGTTTCGGTAGAAAAAGAAATCAGCAAGCTTCCACCCAAATGCCAGCAGGTATTTAAATTAAGCCGCCACGAGAATCTTACCATGAAGCAGATCGCTTCGCAAATGGGTATATCTGAAAAGACGGTGGAACATCAATTAGGAAAAGCATTGCGCGTGTTGAAAATGAATATCAAGCAACTGGTCGTTATTATACTGTCATCCACGGGTTTATTCTGATCCGGTCAATCTCCTTTTAAAATTTTTTTTGAGATGCTATAGGGGAGTGCTCCGTTCGGCCTGACTATCTAGTAAGAGGCCGATTAAAACGATTGAAATTATAAATCGTTTTGGTAACACCCTGAACCCATGAAAAGAATTATGCCTGAACTTTTGCAGAAATACCTGCAGGGAAAATGCACGCCCGAGGAGAACGAGTTCGTAAACGACTGGTATACTTCCTTTGATGAATCGGCAGACGATGGCAGGCTCCTGGACCTGGAGCAACGCGAGCAGCTGAAACAAAAGATGCTGCTGCAAATTCGTGATAACCTGGCAGCCGCCGGACAATCTATAGCCACCGGAAAAAAGCAGAGTAAATATAGGTCTGTTGCCGCTACATTCTATAAGACTGCGGCAGCCGTTACGTTGCTGGTAGCAGCCGGCATGGGTATACTCTATAATAAGAATAAAAACAATTTACAGGCAATAGCCCCTGCGCCCAAGCGCATAAACATCACCGCACTCAGTAATACAACCCAATCTATACTTCGCCAGGAGTTATCCGATGGAACCATTGTATGGCTCAAGCCCAACAGCAGTATAGAATATCCTGATGTGTTTCATGAGACATTGCGTACCATTCAACTAAAGGGCGAAGCATTCTTTGATGTAGCGCGCGATGAACACCGCCCGTTTATCGTTACCACCGGCAATGTTATCACCAAAGTACTCGGTACTAGCTTCAATATAAAAGCCTATAAAGATGCTTCCACGATAGAAGTGTCCGTCATGAGCGGAAAGGTTGCTGTCCAGATGAATCCTGCCGATGCACCAGATATAGCTCCCGATACATCAGAAGTATTACTCACACCAAACGAGCGTGTTACCTATGTAAAAGCAGAGAAGCGCTTGCTGAAAGAAGCACCACTGCAATTGCCCGAGCTAGCCATGTGGCAGGTAACATCTATAGAGTATGACAATGTACCGGTGGAGCGTGTACTACGCATGCTTGAAAAGAAATTTAACATAACGATACAGGTTAAAAATACAAACCTGAACAACTGTTTGATTCGCGCAGACTTTACCAATCAGAACCTGGCAGATATACTGGAAATGCTAAGTCGTTCGATTGAAGCAACGTACGAATTGAATGATGACATTATATACCTCGATGGAGCGGGGTGTGTTAATTAAAAACAACCACTTAATCAACCCTAAATCTATGCAACATTAAAATCTATACCCCCTGAAAAAGAGATTAGGAGTGATTGCGGCACCCCTAATCAAAACTAAATGTAGCCCCTGTTTCAGATCTGGAAATCAGGATGGGGGCATCATGTCTCATTTGTAAAAACGAAACAATCAAAATTATGCAAGAGATTTTACAAACGCACATCAACCTCAGCAAAATTATGCGAATTACGTTGAGCCAGATTGCCGTTATGTTGATCCTGACGGGCATTTCCCGCGCGGAGGTCGGCAAAGCACAAAGCCTCTTAGACCGTAGCGTTACGCTTACTGTCGAAAGGACGAGTCTGAGCAAAGCACTGGACAAGATTGAAAAAAGTGCTTCTGTTCGGTTTGTGTACAGCAAGAACTTTATCTCCATAAAGGAAGAAGTTTCCTTTCATGCAGAGAAAGAAAAACTGGAATCGGTTTTGAACAGACTACTCGGTCCGCTCAACATCCGCTACCAAGTAATAAAAGATCGTATCGTACTGAATAAAGTACGGACTGACGATGAGGAAGAAGAAACCACTACGGAAGAAAGCACTGCTATACTTGCACCCGTTGCTATAGCAGGACGCGTAACCGATGGTGAAACCGGGCTGCCCGGTGTTAACGTGTTGGTTAAAGGTTCAACGATAGGAACAACAACAGATTCCGATGGCAGATATACCTTGGAAGTTCCCGATGGAAGTACAACACTGGTATTTAGTTTCATTGGCTTTGTTACGCAGGAAGTTGATATCAGCAACCGCACTACGGTAGATGTTGTACTCGTAGCCGATGTACAACAACTGTCGGAAGTTGTGGTAGTTGGATATGGTGAGCAAAAGAAAGAAACTGTTACCGGCTCCGTTGCATCCGTAAAGGGATCAGACCTTGTTAAATCGCCCGCAGTAAATTTAACAAACTCCATTGCCGGTCGCATGCCCGGTGTAATTGCTGTGAACAGAAGCGGTGAGCCTGGCTACGATGGTTCAAGCATTCGCATCCGCGGATCAAATACATTGGGTAGCAACGATGCGTTGATTGTAATAGATGGTATACCTGCACGTGCAGGTGGTATAGAACGTCTTAACCCGGCCGATATTGAAAGTATATCGGTGTTGAAAGATGCGTCTGCTGCTATCTATGGATCACGCGCTGCCAATGGTGTTATACTTATCACAACCAAGCGTGGTAAAACCGGCAAGCCTGAAATACTATATTCATTTAACCAGGGATGGGCTCAGCCAACCGTTGTACCCGAACTTGCAGATGCTACGCAGTTTGCCGAAATGCGAAATGAACTGGAGATATTCAATTTACCGGTAGATGAATGGAACGCTGCTAACACTGCCTTCAAGCAAACCGGTAGCTATACCCGCCCGAACGGAACGGTAGTAGATGCCCCCTATACTCCGGAAGATTTTCAGAAATTCAGAGATGGCTCTGATCCCTGGGGACACCCCAATACGGACTGGTATGATGCTACATTGAAAACATGGTCACCACAGTCGCGTCATAATTTACAACTCACGGGTGGTACTGAGAATTTCAAGTACCTGGCATCACTCGGATATCAAAACCAGGATGCATACTATAAGAATGCAGCCACCGGGTATAAACAATACGATTTACGGGTTAATCTTGATGCGAACATAAACAAGTATATAAAAACAACCATCGGTATATTAGGTCGCCAGGAAAACAGGTTCTATCCTACACGAAGTGCAGGCGCTATATTTAGAATGCAGATGCGCGGTATACCTACGCAACCTGCTTTCTGGCCAAACGGTTTACCCGGACCGGATATTGAAAATGGTGAGAACCCGGTAGTAATTACTACAAACCAAACCGGTTATGATCGCGATACTCGTTACTATGTGCAGACCAATGGTTCGGTTGATATAACTATACCATGGGTAAAAGGTTTGAAACTTACCGGAACCGCTTCGGTTGATAAGTTTGTAAAGCGCACTAAAAAATGGGAGACTCCGTGGTATCTATATACGTGGGACAAAGTATCGTACGAGGCCGATGGTGTTACACCAAAATTATCAAAAGGACAACGCGGTCCGTCTGAGCCACGCCTCACACAAGGCGATGAAGACCAGTTAAACGTTTTGCTGGGTGGTATCATTACCTATGAAAAATCATTTAACGATCACGCTGTTACTATCCTCGCAGGTACCAATCGCGAAACAATCGAAAATGATAATTTCAATGCCTACAGACGTTTCTTCATTTCATCATCAGTCGATCAGTTGATTGCCGGTGGTAATGCAGAGAAGAATGCAAATGGTGGCGGATGGGAGCGCGCCCGTATCAATTACTTTGGTCGTGTAGCCTATAACTATAAAGAAAAATACCTGCTAGAGTTTCTATGGCGCTACGATGGTTCCTATATGTTCCCTGAAAGCACACGTTATGGTTTCTTCCCCGGTATCATGGGAGGATGGCAGATATCAGAAGAGGATTTTTGGAAAAACAATATAAATATAGTGAGCTACCTGAAACTCCGTGGTTCATGGGGACAGTTGGGTAACGATCAGATATACTACGATGTAAACAACAACGGTGTTATTGATGGCGATGAATTGCAGGAGTATCAGTATCTGTCTACAAACGCATTCAGAAGCTATATCATCGGAGGTCAGGAAGTAGGAACTATTTATGAGACTCGTGTACCTAACCCGACTGTTACATGGGAGGTAGCGAATAACTTTAACCTTGGTCTTGAAGGTGCATTGCTCGCGGGTAAGATCAACTTCTCTGTAGATGTATTCTGGAACAAGCGTAGTAATATACTCTGGCGCAAAAATGCATCCGTGCCACAAACAACCGGTATGACATTGCCTGCTGAAAATATAGGCAAGGTAAACAACAAAGGCTGGGAATTCCAGGTGGGTTATAACGGACAGCTTGGTGAACTCAGCTATAACGTCAGTGTAAATGGCGGTTACGCAAAAAACAAAGTTATATACTGGGATGAAGCTCCCGGTGCACCGGAGTGGCAGCGTACTACCGGAAGACCGATGTATACCTATAACGCATACCAGTACGATGGTGTATTCGCCACACAGGAAGAGATCAATGCCGAGACACTTGATTACTCCGCTATCACCAACACATTGCGTCCGGGTGATATGAAGTATAAAGACTATAACAATGATGGAAAGATCACACCAGACGATCGCGTTCGTAACGACCGCACCAACATTCCGCTCTTCCAGGGAGGTTTGAATATAGGTGCCCGCTATAAGAACTTCGATCTTTCTATATTGTTCCAGGGAGCAGCCGGTGCACAGGTATATGTGAGTACCGGTGAATCCGGAAGTATCGGTAACTTCCTGCTGGATGTGTACAAGAACCGCTGGACAATTGAGAACCCTAGCAGCGAACATCCGCGTATTGCAGACAGAAGTAACCAGTATTACTCAAACGACAATACATACTGGCTGCGCAGCTCAGACTATATCCGTCTTAAAAATATAGAGGTAGGATATACGATTCCGTCTACATTGGCAAGCCGTGTAGGTATAGGAAGTCTGCGTGTATATGTTAACGCACTCAACCTGCTTACCTTCGATAAATTCAATGTGTTTGATCCTGAATCAACCGGTGGTACCGGTCAGTATTATCCACAAGCGAGAATCCTGAATACAGGTTTAACGGTAACATTTTAAACAACCTTATCTATGAAGAATATGATAAAGCATAAAATGATGGCGTTTGGAGCAGTCATCGCTTTACTTGCCCTCGCAGGTTGTAGCGATGATTTTGTCAGCACCAAACCACTCAACGAAGTACCGTCTGAAGATGTATGGAAAGATCCAGGACTGGCGCAAGCCTTTGTTACCGATATATATAATGGACTGGGTAATGGCGGATTTGATGAGCAGATGCTCGCATCCCTTACCGATGAAGCTATATTTACCCATCCCGGTCGCGGTATAAATACAATTACCGAAGCACGTTCTAACCCAGCTGATATAGGATGGGTAAACAACACGCTGAACTGGACCAATATGTACCAACGCATCCGCGCCTGCAACCTGGCTATTGAAAACCTGGAAACACCTCAATTCGAAAACACCGGGCAGATTGATGCCAGTGTGTTGAGAGGTGAAGCATACTTTATGCGTGCCTATTTCTACCATCAGTTGCTGCGTTACTATGGTGGTATACCGATTGTAGACAGAAGCTATAAGCTTGGGGAAACAGACTATACAATTGCGCGAAATACATTTGAAGAATGTGTAGAGTTCATTGTAGGCGATTGTGATCTTGCCGCAGGGTTTCTCGCAGGTAAATCGATGGCTAAAGGACGCGCTTCTCAGGCAGCAGCTCTGGCGTTAAAGACCCGGGTTCTTACATATGCTGCAAGCGACCTCCATAATATACCAACTATTTTGGATATTGAGAGCTACGCAAAAATTTTAGCCGACTACAAGCCTGAGGAACTAAACCTTTTCGGATATACTACAGGTAATCGTGATGATCGCTGGAAAAGAGCAAAAGATGCTGCACTGGCGGCGCTGGAAGTAGCAGGAGGAGGCTATCAATTTGGATTAGCAGCTCCGGTAAGCGGGGAACAAGGAACTGCTAATTATGCAAATATAGCGCTGGCAAAAAATGGTGGCGAAAACGAGTTACTCTTTGCACGTTATTTTATCAATGCCAAAGATGAAGGCGGAGCATGGGTTGGTCGTAACAATGGCCCCAACGGTTATCATAACTGGGCCGGTAATACACCGGTACAAAACCTGGTAGATGATTATGAGATGATGGATGGTACAGCGTTCGATTGGGACAACCCTGATCATGCTGCAGCTCCTTACCAGGATAGAGATCCGCGTTTCTATGCAACCGTGCTTTACGATGGCGCTCCGTGGAAACCACGCACGGCTGATGCTGCTGGAAAGGATCCAAACAACCAAATCCAAACAGGGCAATACCAAGTTGTAAACAGTTCTGGTAGTGTAGTCTCCTATTTCGGATTAGATACGCGTCAGAGTTCTATTGAAGACTGGAACGGTACACGTACCGGATACTATATGAAGAAATTCATCGATCCGGATCCGGCTATAGTAGATCAAAATACACGTCAGCAGATACCCTGGCCATTTCTTCGCTATACCGAAATCGTGCTGAATCTTATAGAGGCACGGATTGAACTGAAAGAGGAGGCCGAGGCTATAGCCTTGCTGAATCAGATACGCTTCCGCGCAGGGATGCCTGCAGTTGCAGAAACAGGTACGGCACTCATGGCACGTTATCGAAATGAACGAAGAGTAGAACTTGCCTATGAAGAACATCGCTATCATGATGCAAGACGTTGGTTGATTGCCGCAGAAACGTTGGGACAAAAAGCAGGGCGTATAAACATAACGGCTACACTAAAACCCGGTAAAGATGTTCGCATCTATAAGTACGATACCGATAATTATAATTACAAATATGAACCGTTGGATATTGATCCGGGTATAGAGAACCGCATGTGGGACGACAAAATGTATTACTTGCCTATCCACCGCGATGAGATAAACCGTAACAATAAATTGCTTCAGAATCCGGGATACGTTAATTAAAAGTAGGCTATATTAAACTATATTTAGAATCTATACTCATGCGTAAAAACATGGGTATAGATTCTGTACTTTTAACTACATCCTGATCAACTTGAAACGCCTATCCCTACATTACTTGGTGTTCGTATTACTATATACAGCAGCCTGTCGCGAAACGCCTCAACATACAGAAACACCGGCACAGCCTGCCCCGGAAACGCTCTTCCGGCTACTGCCGCCGGCTGCTACCAACATCAGCTTTAGCAATACACTTACCGAAGGTCTCAACACCAACGTACTGATCTACGAATACTTTTACAACGGTGGCGGTGTAGCTGCAGGCGATCTGAACGGAGATGGTCTTGACGATTTATACTTTACCGCAAACATGGCTGCGGATAGACTATATCTCAATCAGGGCAACATGCAGTTTGCTGACATAACACAAGCCGCAGGCATTGCTACGCGCAACGGCCCTTGGAAAACCGGTGTTACCATGGCCGATGTAAATGGTGATGGCAGGCTGGATATATATGTTTGTTACTCCGGAAATCTGCGTCCTGAAAGACGATTGAACGAACTATATATCAATACCGGTAATGATGCCAAAGGTATTCCGCAGTTCAGGGAAGAAGGGAAGAAATATGGATTGGACAGTCCGGCTACAAGTACACAAGGCTACTTTTTTGATTATGATCGCGATGGCGATCTGGACATGTTCCTGTTGAATCACAACATCAACGCACTACCGGTTTTGAATGAAGCCAACACAGCAACGATGCTTCGCGAAGAAGATCCCATAAGTGGCGTAAGACTATACCGCAACGACAAAAATTACTTTAAGGAAGTAAACGCCAAAGCAGGCATCAGCAGTACAGAGCTTACGTACGGGCTGGGCGCAGGGCTTGCTGATCTGAATAACGATGGCTGGACGGATATCTATATCAGTCACGATTATAACGTGCCTGACTATTTATACATTAATAACAAGAACGGAACCTTCACCGATAAACTGAAATCCGTAGTCGGTCATACATCTAACTTTTCAATGGGTAATGATATAGTCGATATCAACAACGATACGCAACCTGATATATATACCCTCGATATGCTGCCGGAAGACAACCGCAGGCAGAAGCTCTTGATGGCACCTGATAATTATGGAAAATTTGATTTGAACGTTCGCGTGGGTTTTCATTACCAGTATATGCGTAACATGCTGCAGTTGAATAACGGTGATGGAACATTCAGCGAGATTGGTCAGCTGGCAGGAGTGTCCAATACCGATTGGAGCTGGGCCGCACTCTTTGCCGATTATGATAACGATGGCTGGAAAGACCTCCTGGTAACAAATGGCTACCTGCGCGATTTTACCAACCTCGACTTTGTAAAATACCTGGACAACTATATACAGCAAAAAGGAAGGTTGATGCGTGAAGATGTGTTGCAGCTTGTACACCAGATCCCGGCTTCCAATGTTTCGAACTATATATTTCGAAACAACGGTGATCTCACGTTTAGCAAGAATAATATAGCCTGGGGCCTTACGCAGACATCCAACAGCAATGGCGCGGCTTATTCGGATTTGGACAATGATGGTGATCTGGACATTATCATCAACAACGTTAACATACCGGCATTTATTTACCAGAACCAAAATATACAGCAGACGAAGCATCATTACCTGAAAGTAAAGCTGGAAGGAGCCGGTAAAAATACAATGGGACTTGGTGCTAAAGTCATTGCGCGGGTAAAGGGTAAAAAGCAAGTTGTGGAGCAAATGCCGTCACGCGGATATCAATCCAGTGTGTCGCCTGTTCTGCATATAGGGCTTGGAGACGAGACGGTAATAGATTCAGTGCAGGTAATCTGGCTCTCGGGTAAGCAGCAACTTTTAAAGCAGGTAAAAGCAGATCAACTAGTGGTGGTAAAGGAAACGGATGCTACAGACAAATATATACCACGTGACGTGGTGAAACCCATCTTTACGCGAACGCAAAAACTTTCGTTTACCCATCAGCAAGACTATATCAATGATTTCAAAAGACAACCGCTCATGGTAAACCCGTTGTCGTTTAACGGGCCGGCTTTGGCAAAAGCCGATGTAAATGGTGACGGTCTTGAAGATATATATACCGGTGGCGGCATAGGACAACCCGGCGAATTATTTATTCAGCAAAAGGGCGGAAAATTTACCAGCAAAGGACAACCTGCATTTATAGCCGACAAAGTATATGACGACACCGATGCTATATTTACCGATGTAAATGCCGATGGCCACGCAGACCTCTACGTATGCAGTGGAGGATATCATCAGTTTGAACCGGATGCTGCTACCTTACAGGATCGTTTATACCTCAACGATGGCAAGGGTAATTTTACGAAAGCAGCCGATGCATTGCCTGCCATGCATACCAGTAAGAGCTGCGTGCGCGTTAGCGATGTAAATGGTGATGGCGCGCCCGATCTGTTTGTAGGCAGTCGTGTTATACCGGGGCGTTACCCGGAAACACCGGAAAGTTATTTACTGATCAACGATGGTAAAGGTAAATTTACCAATGCTATTGCGTCATGGTCACCGAGTCTGCAAACTATAGGTATGGTTACAGATGCAGCCTTTACCGATCTGAATGGCGATAAGATGAACGATCTGATCGTAGTAGGCGAGTGGATACCGGTAACTGTATTCATAAATGAAAATGGTAAACTGGCCGATCGGACTCGCGATTACTTTTCGAAATCCTATAGCGGCTGGTGGAACCGGATTGTGACCGGAGATTTTAATCATGATGGTAAAACGGATCTTGTTATCGGTAACATCGGACTCAACACACAATGCAAAGCCAGCGATTCCGAGCCTGTCGAAATGTTTTATAAAGATTTTGATAACAACGGTTCGGTCGATCCGATTCTGTGCTCCTATATACAAGGGGCGAGTTATCCCTATGTAACACGCGATGAACTGCTCGAGCAGATCGGCTCCAAGCGAAAGCGATTTCCCGATTATAAAAGTTATGGCGATGCAACCCTCACCGATGTTTTTACAAGTGAAGAACTCGTTGGTGTAAAAAAACTTTCTGCCAACTATTTGCAAACGGTATGCTTTCTGAGCGATGCACAGGGAAAATTCCATGAAAAAACGTTGCCGGTGCAAGCACAGATGTCACCCGTTTATGTAATTATTCCACTAGATTACAACGCTGATGGAAACGAAGATTTAATTTTAGGAGGCAACATTAACCACGCGCGATTGAAATTCGGAAAATACGATGCTAACTATGGTATGTTACTGCAGGGTGATGACAGTGGCAATTTTAAGTATATTTCACAACAACGCTCGGGCTTCCGGCTCACAGGTGATGTGCGAAGCGCAGTAACGCTGGGCAGCACGATAATCTTTGGAATCAACGAACAACCTATACAAGCATATTCTCATCAATAGTTTCAGATATATAGTTCAGAAGTAAAAAATGATAAGCACGTTTATTCGGAAAAGTCTCACGCTGGTATGGCTGGCGTGTATAGCAGCGGGGTTTACCGCCTGCGATGATTCATCAACACCACGCATTCTTGTATTTACCAAAACGGCAGGATTCTATCACGAATCGATTCCTAGCGGTGTAGCAGCTATTCAAAAGCTTGGGAAAGAAAATGGTTTTGAAGTAGACACTACAAAGGATGCACACATCTTTACCGAGGATGAACTGAAACGATACAAGGCTGTAGTATTTCTCAGTACAACCGGTAATATTCTCAATGCCGATCAGCAGGTGGCCTTCGAGCGCTATATACAGGCCGGTGGTGGTTATGTGGGGATTCATGCAGCGGCAGATACGGAGTACGAATGGCCGTGGTATAACAAACTGGTAGGAGCGTATTTTCTCAACCATCCAAATAATCCGAACGTTCGCAGTGCTGCGATGAATGTAGTGGACACCACCCATCTGGCAACGAAAGGGCTACCCGCCCGCTGGGAGCGCACAGACGAGTGGTATAACTATAAAAGCATATATACCGGTATCAACACCCTGATATTGCTGGATGAAGACAGCTACGATGGTGGTGAGAACGGTGACAACCACCCGATTGCGTGGTATCATGATTATGATGGCGGTCGCGCTTTCTATACAGGAGGCGGACATACAAACGAAACCTATAGCGAGCCGCTGTTCCTGAAGCATTTGCTGGGCGGTATACAATATGCCATGGGTGCCAATGTAAAATTAGATTATGCAAAAGCATACGCAGTAAAATCTCCGGAGGAAAATCGCTTTACAAAAACAATTCTCAGTAACGATCTCAATGAACCGATGGAGCTCGCTGTTGCGCCTGACGGACGCGTATTCTTTGCGGAACGTGCCGGTAAATTTTTTGTATACCAGCCATCTGATAATACCACGAAGCTTGTTCACCAGTTTACCGTAATGCCTGATAACAAGGAAGGTTTTGGTAACGGTTTGCTGGGTGTAACGCTCGATCCTGATTACGAAAAGAATAACTATATCTATTTCTTTTATACACCCGATACAAAGCCTGCGCATCAGAATGTATCCCGGTTCAGAATCGGTAAGGACAATGTACTTGATCTGAAATCTGAAAAAGTTTTGCTGCAGATACCGCTGGAGCTTGAAGTAAGTGCGCATACCGGTGGTTCACTCGCATGGGACAGTGACAAGAATCTATATATATCTACCGGTGATAACACCGTGCCCTTTGCCTCGGATGGCTTTGCTCCAATCGATGAAATTCCGGGACGCATTACCTATGATGCACAACGTTCTGCCGCGAACACCAACGATCTTCGCGGAAAGATATTGAAGATACATCCGGAAGAAGATGGAACGTATACTATACCGGCTGGTAATTTATTCCCGAAAGGAACTCCGCAGACACGTCCGGAGATATATGCGATGGGCTGCCGTAACCCGTATCGTATATCGGTTGACGCAGCTACAGGTATAGTATATTGGGGAGAGATCGGTCCCGACTCCGGCAAAGATGGTGCACAAGGACCGCGTGGTTATGATGAGATCAACCAGGCAAAAACTCCCGGTAATTATGGATGGCCTTACTTTGTAGGTGATAATAAAGCATACCATGAATTTGATTTTGCAACGAAGTCGGTAGGCGCATTGTTCGATCCGAATGCACCGGTAAATACATCGCCCAACAATACCGGTGCAAAAGAATTACCGCCTGCGCGCAAGGCAATGATCTGGTATCCGTACGATCGCTCAGATGAATTTCCGGATATAGGTGCAGGAGGACGCAGCGCTATGGCGGGTCCGGTATATCATTACGATGCTGATCTCAAGTCCAATACTAAATTTCCGGAATACTTTGACAAGAGTTTGTTCATCTTCGACTGGATGCGTAACTGGGTATATATCGTGCGCCTGGATGCCGAGTATAACTTTAAACGCCTCGAGTCTTTTATGCCTGCAACCGGAGATTTCAGAAGACCGATTGATATGGAAGTAGGACCGGACGGATCATTCTACCTGCTCGAATATGGTTCTGTATATGGTATTGATAACGTAGATGCACGATTGGTACGTATAGATTACAACGGTGGCAATCGTAAACCCGAGGCACATATAGCAAGTAACAATGCGGTTGGACTCGCACCGTTGAAAGTAAATTTGAGCAGCAACCCGAGTGTTGATTTTGATGACGATGAACTTACCTACGAATGGTTGATCGATGGAAAGAAAGTAACGACAGCGAACGCAGAATATACCTTCGAAAAGGACGGAGTCTTTAATGCAGTATTGAAAGTTACAGATCCTTCCGGAGAAACGGATAGCGATACCTTGCAGATTCGCGTAGGCAATACACCGCCTGCCGTAGCTGTTACAACTACCGATAACACCACGTTCTTCTTTGATGACCAGCCGTTGCTATACCAGGTGTCGATCCGCGATAACGAAGACAAAGCTATAGATCCGGCCGGTACATTTATCGCGTTGAAATATATACCGAAAGCCGGACAGCAGATTGGACATCAGCAGATATCTTCCTTCAATCTCGGTAAATCGTTGATGGAGGGAAGTGATTGTAAAGCGTGTCACCAGATCAATGGTAAATCAGTAGGACCAGCGTTCATGGAAGTAGCGAAGAAGTACCAGGCCGATAAAGAGAAGGCGGTGATAAAACTTGCCAACAAGGTAATTACCGGTGGTGGTGGTGTGTGGGGCGATCACGCGATGAACGCACATCCGCAGCTTTCACGCGAAGACGCTTCTGCTATAGTTCGCTATGTTCTTTCACTGAATGATAAACAACAAGCCGCGAGTCTTCCGACATCCGGAACGGTAACATTCAAAGAGCATAAGGATAAAGATGCGCGTGGTCGTTATGCCCTTAGCGCGGTATATACTGACCAGGGAGGTAATGCAGTGCCACTCTCCGGCAGCGATGCACTCATATTAAGGCCTGCGCGTGTACAGGCAGAAGAAGCCGATGTAGTTCGCAACATCCATCGTGATGATAATTACCTGGGTAGCATACATCATAAGTCATTCTTTGTCTTCAGAAATATTGATCTGAAAGGAGTGAAGCAGCTAACCTATCGTTACTCATCAAAAGAAATTGGCGCGACTATTGAAGTGCATGTTAACTCCGTAAGAGGACCGATCATCAGCACCTTGAATTATGAATCTACCGGAGGCTGGGAAAACTATAAAGAAATCACTACTCCTATACAAGATCCGGGAGGAAAGAACGATCTTTACTTTGTATTCAGGAAAGAACAAGCGCCCAATCACCACATGTTTTCAGTGGACTGGATAGAATTTAAACGATAAACTTTACCGAACTTTAACCAGAAGAAAGATATGAGTCAAAAAACATCACGCAGAAGCGCCATTATGAAAATAGCCGGATCAGCAGCGGTAGCGGCCGCAGGAGTGTCGCTAACCCATCGCCTTGAAGCAGCGGAAGCTGTGCTGGAGGGAAATCTGAAAGGAAAAGTAAATCACTCGGTATGTCGCTGGTGCTATAGCAGTATACCACTTGAAGATCTTTGTAAGGCTGCTAAAAATATAGGACTTGCTTCCATCGAGTTAACCGGTCCGGAAGAATGGCCACTGTTAAAGAAATATGGTTTGACATCCGCTATGCCGTGGGGTGCAGGTAAAGGAATTACCGAAGGTTTTAACAACCCTGCGTTGCACGATGAACTCGTAAAGAGCTATACCGAAATTATACCGAAGGTAGCCGCGGCTGGTTTGAACCAGATCATCTGCTTCTCCGGTAATCGTAACGGACTCGATGATGAAAAAGGAATTGAAAACTGTGCGATCGGATTGAAACGTCTGATGCCTATTGCCGAGAAGTATAAAGTTACCATGTCCATGGAACTGCTCAACAGCAAAGTAGATCACCACGATTACCAGTGCGACCACACCGCATGGGGTGCCGCACTCTGTGAAAAAATAGGTTCTGAAAATTTCAAATTACTCTACGATATATACCACATGCAAATTATGG
>CBIHOZ010000021.1:0-62504 GCA_966211525.1 uncultured Chitinophaga sp.
ATGGTCGCGAACTATTGGTCGTGCACAACTTCAGCAACGAAGAGAAGGAAGTAAAATTCAAGACAAAAGAGTCACGCTATAAAAACATTCGCGATATCATTACAGGCCAGTCAACACAGCTCAACGACGATGGAAGCTATAGCGTGAAGCTCCCCGGATATGGATATAGTTGGTTGCGTATGGATTGACGAACGGTTGGAGGATTGGAAGATCAGAAGATTGGAAGATTGGAAAATTATAAGATTGAAAGATTAGAAAATTAAAGAGGTTTATAGCTATATACCAAAATGAAAAAGGTTGGCTTGAAGCCAACCTTTCGTTTTATATCTAAAGAATTCTTACCGTTAGTCTTTGAATCTTAAAATTTTTCAATCTTATAATTTTCCAATTTTAAAATCTCAGAACGAATCCTCCATTCGGTTTTAGTGTGATGGATAACGAACCTGTATTATCAATAGTGACTTCGCGCTGGCTGAAGGATCGGTTGTTGTCTCCTTCTGTTACTAAGGTTCCCTTGGCTTTTTTAATAAAGGGCAGGTTGAGGTTTAGTGTTTTATCGGTAGCCTCAGCGTTGATACCGGCTATATACCAGGTATCATTTGTCTCGCGTGCCATTACTATATATTTACCGGGATAGCCGTCAATAAATTGTGTTTCATGCCATGCAACGGGAATGTCACGCATCAGCGTTTGTACATAGTCAGGTGCAGCGTGCATGCCTTCCGGTTTTTCAGCATAGTGCTGCACGCCCGAGTGGAATAAAACTGCGAGTGCTAGTTCGAAAGCATTTGTTGTTTTGCGCTGTACGTTTGGTATCTCCGAGAAATATACCGGTGTGAAATCCATCGGATCGTATACGTTGCGTGCAAATGGTAACATCGCGCAGTGGTTTGACTGAAGATCAGCATCGGCTTGCGAGAAGGTAACGAATTCCATTCCCTTTACAGCTTCCATACTTACCAGGTTAGGAAAGGTACGCTGGAAACCGCGAGGCAATGTAGAACCGTGGCAGTTCACCAACAGTTTGTGTTTTGCTGCATCTTCAATTATATCCTGGTAGTATGTAATTACGGATTGGCCATCACCCCCGAAGAAATCAACTTTAATACCTTTAACGCCCATTTCAGCAATTCGCGAAAACTCCTTGTCGCGACCTTCTTTGGTAAGCAACAGATCGCGCGGGTGATACGGCACTGTATTCCAGCTGCCCGCAGAGTTATACCAGAGTATAACACCCACCTGCTTGGATGCAGCGTAATCAACTAACGTTTTGATTTTATCATAGCCGATCTTCGTGTCCCAGTTCACATCAATGAGACAGTACTCCCATTTCATGTCAGACGCATAGTCTATAAATCGTTTCTGTACATCATATACAATCGAATCATCTTTCAACGAAACCCAGCTCCACGAAGCTCTTCCCGGTTTAATATAGTCTGTGTTGGTATCGATAGCAGGTTTCGCAAGATCCGTACCGAGCGTTGACTCAACAATAGTCTTCAACGATCCGACCGCTATAATTCTCCACGGTGTTTGCCACGGTAATTTAGACTGCGGATATACCGGACCACCCGGAAAACTTTCCACGGCTTCCGGAAAACCTATAGCTAATTCACCGGCATGTTCACCACGCAACAGGCGCGAAGCACAATAGTCGCGATCGGGTGCTGTTTCTGAAAGGAGAATCCAGTTGTCACCTTCGTTGAACAACGCAGGAAATATCCAGCCCGTCTCGGTTGTCCCAAGAGTATTTATAGTCGTGTCCTGAAGATAATGTTCTTCATACGAAGGATTCGTGGCCTCCCATCCTGATTTAGCTTTTGCGCGCGGCTGTATCCAGGCACGACCATTGTCTGAGAAATAAAACGATGTTACTTCGCGTGTGATCTTTTTGAGATCATCCGATGCATCCGGGAAATAATAACGGAAAGCTATACCATCATTCGAAACCTGGAAGACTATATCCAGCTTTTGATGATTGCCATTTTCAAAGTGGTATACTTTCTTGTTGGCATCATAGCTGAATTGGTGCTTCTTACCATGCTGCATTGTGTAACTATCTTTTACCGGTTCAGTGTCAGCTACACGAACGAGTTTCATATTTACTGCAAAGTTCTCGTCTTCACGAACAAGTCCCAGTCGGGAAGGTTTCATCACCGGACTACCGTTTCGATGCATAGTATAATATATAGCACCACTATCCGCTACAGCTATTGTTACCTGTAGTTTTCCATCGGGACTAGATAAAGTAGCATCCTGTTTACTCGAGCAACAGGTGATGCAGAAAGCTGCCAGTATAGCAGCCAGGGCATTCAGATACGTTTTCATTACTGGTTTTGGTTTGAAAGAATTGGTTTGATATGTAGAGTCTGTTATTTTTCGATGTAGCGAATGGTATACTATTAGAATTTCATTTTGAACTGCCAGCGTTCAGCAAGCCGGTTTGCTTCTTCACGCGTCAGGTGAATGACAGCACCATGTTTCGGTGATGAAAAATTCGTAGCCTTCATAACACCTTCGTTGAAATGCCCGAGGTGTTTGAAGTGTTTAAAATCCGATGTCTCACTGAAACCAAAATTGTGCGGCTGTATACCATATATATCATAGATGAGCACCCATTTGTTTTCACCAATACGTTTGTACACCGTTGGAGCCTCGCAGGCTTTCGGTTCGGGATCATACCAAGCAGAGTCATATACATAACCGGTATTGATGGATTTGGACACAGCCTGCTTGATACCCGGAGCACCGTCATGCGGAACGTAGAACATGTGATACTTATCTCCAACCTTTGTAATATCTGCATCGATGTAGGTGATGTCTTTCGGATATTGAAACAACAACTGGGGCGCAGTTTCCATTTGCGTGAACGCATCGTTCATATAGCTATAGTAAAGCTTGTTGTTACCGTTGCCAAAACGCATGGTAAAATATAGCATGATCTTCTTCTTGTCTGCATCATAGATCATTTCCGGAGCCCATGCACAGCCAATGTTTTCAAGACCGGGAAACGCCTGGTCTACACGCAGGTTGGTTCGCGACCAGTTTACTAAATCGGTTGACCGCATCAACACCAGCGCACGATTGTTACCCCAACCGAAATCTTTACCATCTCGCTCCCATTCTGTATCGCGCAAGCCTGCTTTCTTTGCAAAAATGTGCAGGTCGGTCATCGCTAAATAAAAAGCATTATCAGGTCCGCGCATGATATAGGGATCGCGGATTCCTTTTTGAAGTGCAATGGTATCGCCACCGATTACCGGCTTGCCGTCATTGATATCTGTAAACGTATAGCCATCGGCACTCAGCGCCATGTAGAGACTATGGGTATCATCTTTAAAGTATACCAACAGGTAGGCGCGCATATCTTTTTCACCCGGAAGCGCTGCCTTTTTCTTTTGTGCAGGAGCTGCTACCGCGATGAACATCAGAAGTATTACACCTGAGATCACTCGCTTCATACATTAACTGGATTTTTTGACAGCAATCATTTATCCCGTTAACAAATTTAAGTGTAATAATTACATTTAAAAATATTCAAACAACTTTCTCGGTCTGATAAAACAGAAAACGGGACGGTATGTGTGTCACAAACTGTCCCGTTCTTAACATTACTTTACAATGATTTCAACGGTGCTGGTCTTTAAACCCGGTGATGAAATAGTAACTTTCACCAGCCCCGGCTTTGTGCCCTGGATATAGGCGAGTAGTTTTCCATGATATACTTTCCGCTTGCTGGCTTTGTAATCTTCATGGCTCGACAGGTCACCGCTTTCAAGTCCGATTAACCTGGCGGGACCATCGATGGTAATGGTAACTTCATTGTCGGCAGCGGGCACCGTTATACCGGCTGCATCAGTCGCATGAATCGCCACGTGTACAACGCTGTGGGTACTGGCCGGCAATGACGTTCGGTCGACAGCAACATTTAATTGAGTGGCCTGCGCTGCTGTCTTCAGTGTATAATTGGCTACTGCTTTTCCTTCATTGTATCCCTTTACAGAAAGTTCGCCCGGCTCGTAAACAGTTTTCCAGGTTATCACTTTATTGGATGCATCACTCAGCTTTTTGCGCCCGAGGGATTTACCATTGAGATACAATTCAGCTTCTGTTGTATTGCTATAGCAAACTATATTTACCGAGTCGCCAGCTGTATGGTTCCAATGAGACTCCGCCCATCCACCGCGTCTGCGTTCACCTGAAATTTTAGCAGACGCCAGATATACCATCGGTTCTGATGTCCACAAACTCTTGCGATAGTAATATTCTGCTTTCGGAAATCCTGCCAGATCAACCAGCCCGGCACCACTTCCACGTACGGGCCACGCGCGTGCTTCGCCAATGAAATCTATACCGGTCCACAAATATTGCGCAGCGATATAGTCATTATTTTCCACCGCGGCCCACGCATCGTACGATTTACCATTCTCGCTTCCGTATATGATTCGCTTGGGATACTGCTTATGATCATCGGGATAACGATACTCCTGGTAATTATACCCTACTATATCCAATGCATCCGGGTACGTTGTCATATTGGACATGACTACTCCGGCAAGTGCTGCTGTAACCGGACGTGTTGTATCATATTGCTTTACAACTTTTACAAGATGCGTTGCTATTTCACCTAAACGACTTGCTGCCGGATTACCGGGTTGATGACCTTTACCATATATCTGCGGATTTCTTCCGGTGTTCAATACTTCATGTGTATAAGGATCGTTTGGATAATCGATCTCGTTTCCTATACTCCACATAATGATACACGTACGATTACGGTTACGCAAAATCATATCGCGTATATCGCGATCGGCCCACTCTTTAAAATCTTTGCTATAGCCATCTTTACCCGGTGTACCAACGTTCCAGCCCTTGATCCATTTATTCTTGCCAACTTCCCATTCATCAAACGCTTCATCCTGCACGAGCAATCCAAGTTTATCGCAGAGATCATAGAGGTAATCCTGGTGAGGATTGTGACTCATGCGAATGGAGTTACATCCCATCTCCTTAAATGTTTTCAGTCTTCGTTCCCATACATCGCGCGGCACAGCAGAGCCGAGTGCTCCGGCATCGTCATGAATACAAAGTCCTTTCAGTTTTATATTCTTGTCGTTGAGAAAAAATCCTTTATCAGCATCAAAGCGAAACGTTCTGAAGCCGACTTGTTCGGTTACTACATCGGTCATCTTGCCTTTGGTATATAGCGTTGTTCGCAGTTGGTATAGCGCAGGATCTTCTACCGACCACAACGAAGGTTTCTCGACTGTAAAATTTACGTTAGCATCGGCAGCTTTACCGGCTTCAACCTGTAGAGTAGTATCCGCATTGGCAGCCGCTTTTCCGCTCGCATCTATCAATTCGGTAACTACACGAACATCTGCTACACTCTTCGAATGATTTTGAACATTGACGGATACGCTTGCATCAGCACGCACTGCGGATACCGATGGCGTTGTAAAGGTCACGCCCCAGACCGGTTCGGTAACAATGATATATACATTGCGGTTAATACCCGAGCCACTATACCAACGCGAATCAGCAAAGTCAGTGTGATCAACTTTTACAGCAATTACATTATTTCCTTTAGGTTTCAGATGACGGGTAATGTCATAATAAAAAGATGCATAACCATTGGGGCGCTTACCAAGGTATTTTTCGTTTACCCATACTTCGCTGTTCTTATAGACACCATCAAAATACAGGTATATTGTTTTATTCAACTGATCGGATGTAAGACTAAATGTCTTTCTATACCAGCCTATACCTCCCGGAAGATAACCGGTACCACTGGCCCACTCGTCACTGAAGGGACCTTCTATGCTCCAGTCGTGAGGCAAGTCAAGTGTCCGCCACGATTTATCATTTACAGCAATCTTCTCGCCCTGCAGAACATCACCTTTGTTAAATTTCCAGTTTGCATTAAACAGTACGCTGCGAGAATCCTGCGCATCTGTGGGAACGTAAAAAATACTGGCCATCACTACGACCAGTATATATTTTAAAAATCGTATTTTCATTGAAGATCGGTATATAGGGTTTGGGATTTCTATGATACTATTTATTCAAATCGCTTACGAGCGTGATAACCGATTTCTTCGGGAACACCATCACATCACCACTGTTCACGTCAGAGAGTGGCTTGAGCGTTTCTCCGTCTTTCGCTGATGTGATATAGGGCTTGAAGGTATCAATGTTATAGCCCGGTATTTCAAGCTTGCACGATGCGTCCGTGTTTCCATAGTTAATTGCCACCGTAACAAGTTTGCCGGAGTCTTCATGAATATAGGAAGACACCATGAGACCGTTTGTGTTGTTAACATTTATACCTTCTGCCGATACACCTACACGCACAGCGCCCGGGCGAATGAAGCGGCTATAATTACCAAGTGCCCAGAGTAAGCGCGTGTCTTCCACGTTACCAGTCGTTTTATTTTTATCTACATATACCAGTCCGTCTTTATAGTCGTATGCTGATAGTGATGTCCACCAATGCCAGGCTGCTGCATTCGCTACCGTAAGATCATGATGAATGAGTCGTGCTACATAAAGTGCAGTAGTCATGCCGGTATCTTTACCGGGACCGGGAATCTCCTCCTGATCGCCGAGCACACAGTATTCACTTTGCCACAGTTCCAACGGCACGGCTGTCTGTTCAATTTTTGCAGCAACTGCTTTGCGCACCGAGATCATGGTTTCCATCGGAGCAGAAGTAAAATAGCTATGCGCTGAAATGATCTTGTCTACATTTGAAAAGTTACCCATATAGCGCGGTGAACTTTGCGAAAAGAAATCTTCGATCTGGTTGCCGCGCGTTGTTTTATCTGCGAGTTCATACAGGTAATTCATTTTCGCAGCTTCGGCTATTTGGATTTTTGTATCAAGCTTTTCTGCTGTGATCACTGAATCAAGTTTCTTTGTTATATCGTATAGCTCCTGGTTGGTATAGGGTGTACCTTCCTGGTTGTTACCGGTCCAGTCCCACTGCGGTTCGTTAAACGGACTCAGGTAATTCAATACTATACCTTGCTCACGGAAATACTTTACTACATCTGCGAGAAATACGGCATACTTCGTATAGTTTGCAGCGCTGATGTTGGCGCGTTCACCATCGCTTGAAAAAGCTTTTCCATTTTTAGTGAGTTGTACCGGAGGGCTATTTACAAAACCTACAAACTGATCAACCCCACGTTGTTTGGCTGCCTGCATAAACCATTGTTGTCCGGCTTGCTTCGACCAATCGTACGTCTTGTCATCTTTCATAAAACCTTCAGCTCTCCTCCACTCATCGTATATATTATTTTGCGCAGCGCTCCCTCCCCCGATGTTAAATCGCCACAACGACATGCCTATACCTTTTGGCTGGCCGTTCGCATCTTCTTCCATACTAAACAACCAGTCGGCTACCTGGTTTCGTTTTTCATCGGGCCACTGTCCTACAAACTGGCAAGCCCAGGCATCGGAACCGCCAAAGTTGTGGATCGTTTGTTTCCGCTCGGCTACATGAATTGTTATCACCTGCGCATCGTCCGGTACAGCAGATGTACCGGTATCATTCCGCGAACAACTCCCGAGTATCATTACCGGCACGATCAATAAATATTTAAAACGCATACTACAAATTTCCTTGTTAAGAATATATACTACTATCAAACCCTGCAATCAAAGCAGTAGCATGCTGGTATTGCCAGTGTCGCTAAATATACCAAGCTGCTGTCAGCAAGTTATAGTTCGGACAATATTGTACCAGCCAGAGATAAAAAAATACAGGGAGCACTTTTCAGTGTCCCCGTATTCTTATTGTAAACGATTAGTAATTCGGACTTTGTTCAAGCTTGTTTCCGGAAGACTGGATCTCAGCTCTCGGTATAGGAAGCCAGTAGTGCTTCTGCTCAAACTTGCGACCATCGAGGGCAACTTTCCGTTCGTAGGTAAGTGTGTTGCCGCTCTTGGTTATGTTGATACCGTAGGCCGGTTCATTTTCAGTTTCCATCGCGATCATCCACCGGCGAACATCATAGAAGCGATGCTCTTCGAATGCAAGTTCTACCTGGCGTTCTCTGCGTATAGCTTCACGCATTTCTGATTGAGACAATCCTGCCGGCAGATCGGGCATATCAGCACGCTCGCGAATCTGGTTGATTGCATCATATACCGATGCATCTGGGCCAACGGCTTCGTTCTGTGCTTCTGCATAGTTGAGCAGTATCTCAGCATAGCGCATATATATCCACGGCTGTGTACCGGCAACATCCCACGGATTATCGATCGGGAAATTATCATTCAAAAATTTACGCAGGTAATAACCAGTCTTAGAAGCATTCCAGTTAGAATTACCATCTTTACTATCTTGGCCACCCGGAAGGAACGTTTCTATTTCACGGCCTCTGTAGTCAGCACCATTATATAGTATACTTGCATAGAAGCGAGGATCACGATTTTCGTACGGTGCTGTTGCGTGCGTAGTATTACTCCAGTCGAACGGAACAGCGGTATCATCATCTTCTTTTACTTCGTATGCATCCACCAGGTTTTGCAATGGAGAGTTTCCTGCCCAGCCACCGTAACCATTCGGACCGTTTGATATTTCGAGACACACGTGGCGTGCACCAGTTACATACAATCTTTCGAAGATAATTTCCTTGCTGGATGGCGTCAGGAACAATGATCGGTAGTCAGGATGAAGAGTATATCCCATCGACATAACCGCTTTCGCTGCATCAGCGGCTGCCTGCCACGAGCCCGCATTATATAATGGACTGGCTGCATACAACGCTATACGAGACTTCAACGCAAGCGCAGCACCTTTTGTAGCACGACCTAATTGCCAAATTTTGTCATCATTTTGTAAAGGTAAACCAGCAGCAGCCTCGTCAAGTTGTGATATTATATAATTGATTCCTTCTGCTATTGATGATTTCTGGAAAAGTGCATCTTCGGTAAGGTCATCATTAAGATTATATACTGCATCACCCATCAACACCACAGAACCATAATTACGAACAAGATCATGATAGCGGTATGCCCGTATAAACTTCAGTTCTGCTATGAGAAGGTCTTTACGAGCCTGAGTCATCTCCACCTCCGTTATATTTTTCAGTGCATAGTTAATTTCACGAATGCTTCTGTAACTACGCGCCCACAACACACCAGCTATACCTGTATTCTCTGGTGCCAGCAATCCGCGCTGAATCACCCAAGTAAAATCGTCATTGTTATAAATCGCTTCATCGGAAATAGATGCCCACAAAGCATACTCAAACCCGCGGCCAAAACCCGGAGGTGTTCCTTCTGCTTCTTTGTCTTGCAGACGCACGCCCATATAGCGGTTGATCACAAAATCTTCAAATAAAGAAGAGTCTGAAACAATAGCGTCATCGGATATCCTGTCCGTTGCCTCTACGTTGAGGAAGTCATCATTACAACCGGCCAGCAAACCAGCTACACCAATTGCACCGGCCAGTAAGGTATATGTTAATTTAAATTTCATGGTCTTCATTTTTTAGAACTGAATATTTACCCCCACATTGATAATACGCTGCTGCGGATAGAATTGTCCGCTCTCGCTGCTGCCTTCCGGATCGTAATCTTTCACCTTCGTGATGGTAAACAAGTTGAATGCATTGGCATATACTCGCAAGTTTGACAAACGCAGCTTGGATGTTAATGCATTCGGTACGTTATATCCGATGGATATATTTTTGAGACGTACAAAAGATGCATCGTTCAGCCAGAAGTTATTTTTGTATGAACCTCCGTTGATGGAAGCTGAAGCACGTGTATCAACGCGCGGATAGCTGCCGTTTACATTGGAAGGACTCCAGCGATTGTCGGCCCAGGTACTATAGAAGTTACCTACTGTGCCCGACTCAGCCAATACATATTGACTTACGCGCGCCTGTCCTGCAAAGAGTATAGATATATCGAAGTTCTTCCAGCCTGCTGTAACGTTCAAACCATACGTAAGCTCTGGGATATTTCCATATTTCGTTCTAACCTGATCATCAGCGGTAATTTCCCCATCATGATTATAATCTTCGTAGATAAGGTCGCCTAGTTGTGCGTCATCCAAATGTGGGTGGCTATCCAGGTCGCCTGTTGTGCGAAATATACCGATGGCATTGTATAGCAGGTAGCTGTTTAACGGACGTCCTGTTTGGCGTTGATAGTCTAATACACTCGGAGCTTCGTCAATAAACACTACCTCGCTCTTCGCATACGTCATGTTCGCTGATATATCATACCAGAAATCCCCCTGGTGTTTATACCCAACGGTTGTTTCTATACCGCGACTCTTCACTTTACCTATATTTTCAGAAGGTACCAGTGGATTGTAATTAGGACTTTTATCATTATAAGGATTTACAATACCGGAGCTGCCAGGGATAGATGCATTGCGTGTGGCCAATATATCGGAACGATCCTGCATGAAGTATATAAATTCAAATGTAAAGTTCCTTAACACGGTAGCATTCAAACCGATGTCTGTTTTCTTCGCTACTTCCCAAGTGATATTCGGGTTGGCTAGCTTGGTAAGATCTATACCTGGATGTTTATCGCTTCCGATAACATATACGTTGTTGAACGAATAGTTATTAAAGTACTGGAACTGATTTACGTTATCATTTCCTAACTGACCATGCGATGCTCTGATCTTTAAGTCATTGATGAACGGAACGCTGCTAGCGAACCAGTCTTCCTCCGAAATTCTATAGCCTGCAGACACAGCAGGGAAATATCCATAGCGGTTTCCTGCCGGGAATGTTGATGATCCGTCAACACGCATCTGTACTTCTGCCAGATACTTCTCTTTATAGTTATAGGCAATTCTACCGATATAGCTTCTGCGGGTATAGTTATAGCTTGAACCGGTATTGTCGCGGTCAGCAGCAGCCGAACCTCCCTGCGAAAGTTCAGGTGTTTCTATAGTCGGGTAGCGCAGACGCGTTGCATCAAATTTATCGCGGTGTGTTTTACTTTGTTCGTATGCTATAAATGAATTGATATAGTGACTGCCAAGTTGCTTCTCATAATTCAATTTGAAGTTTTCAGTGATCATCGTGTTATTCTCCTGTCCTTCCGTGAGCTTAGCTGTGCCTGATGATCCGCCTGTTACCTTACGGCTATATACGTCTGTTGCGCTATTATACTCATATACCGTATACGGCTTGCTGAAAGCTTTTGAAAAATTCCAGGTCTTATCAACTGCATAGAAACCATCTACAGAAAGTCCCTTCACAAATGGTAATGCATAGCTTGCGCGCAGAATTCCGTTGAATACGTTTATCGGATTTTCATTGGTACCACCGGCATCGGTCACCATCATGATCGGGTTGTTGTTTTCAACACCGGTAGATGGGAATCCATTCGGATAGCGGCCTATCACAGTTGGATACGCGCGGTATATAGAGCGGAATATATCATTTGCAGAAGATATAGGGTACTTGCGATCTTCCTGTCGACCTGCCAATGATAACGACACTTTGAAATCTTTCGTGATGTTGGCATCAATGTTCGAGCGGAAATTATACTGGTTGTATTTTGTAGCTCCGTTTTTATAGAGTCCATCCTGGTATATTTTACCAAGTGATACATAGTACTGTACATCCTGTGTACCGCCATTGATGGAAAGGTTATGCTGGTTTTGCAGTGCTACTTTTTTCAGTGTCTCAGCCGCCCAGTCGGTGTTGGGATAGTTGATCGGATCAGATCCATCGCGGAACCGCTGAATCTGTTCTTCGCTATAGTGCTGGTTCATACCACCCGCTTTGTTATTATAGTAGTCGATCTCGTTTTGAATGGTAGCGTAAGTAGCAGCATCGGCCATCTTTGGCAAACGTGTTGGTGATGAAAAGCCCTGGTTGAAACTATAGTTAATCGTAGGCTTACCCGATTTACCACGCTTGGTAGTTACGAGAATTACACCGTTCGCAGCACGGCTTCCGTATACAGCAGCCGAAGCATCTTTCAGGATAGATACACTTTCAATGTCGTTGGGATTTAAACGTTCAAGACCTCCCAACTGTCCGGGTATACCATCGATTACAACCAGTACATCGTTATTACCGGTTGTTGCCAAACCGCGAATGTTATAGCTACTGCCATCGTAACCCGGTTCACCACCACGGTTGCTGGCGATAACACCGGAAAAGCGTCCAGCCAGTGAGTTGGATACGTTTGGCTGCGGACTCTTTATTATATCATCACCTTTTATCTGCGATACCGATCCGGTGAGGGTTTCTTTCTTTTGTTCACCGTATCCTACCACCACCACTTCCGAAAGTGTCTCAACATCCGAAGTCATGGCGATATCAAATGTTGTCTGCGTTCCCACTACAACTTCCTGGGTCTTGTATCCGATAAATGAAAATACCAGAACAGCATTTTGATCCGGTGCATTGAGTGAGAATTGTCCTTCAGCGTCTGTCGTTGTACCGATGGAAGTTCCTTTTACCACGATGCTAACGCCAGGCAAACCAGTACCATCATCTTGTGAAGTAACCTTTCCCTTCACAGTGATGTTTTGGGCAAAGAGCGGAATCGAAGCGTACAGGCATCCGAGCAGTATCATGGTGACGATGCGCGGGGCCATGGTTCTTTTTAGTAAATGTCTAATGATCATAAGTTCGGTTTTGTTTGGATGTTTTTGTGAGCCCTTGCGGGCGATTCGATGTGCAAAGCAGAACCTGCTAACCTGAATTGAAGATGTCTTTCATACCGTAGCGTTGGTTTAGGATTTTACTTGGGCTCGGTTGCTTCCTTGGTGGTGCAAACCTTTGCAAAGGTGTCCGAAATCGTTTTCAACAAGGAGGGAGAAATCTATACTTCGTGAGGGGTGGATGTTTTTTGGCCGCAGAAACGCTCCATAAACGCTGATTTCCGGGATCACTTCCGGAAAATTTCAGATCGGTAATGGATTGTTCTGATAAGGGGGGTAAATGTCAATCGACTGATTCGCTGCCTTTGAGGAATTCTGAGGGTGCGTACCCGAATTCTTTTACGAAGCACTGGCGGAAATACTTCAGGTCTGAGAAGCCGACCATGTATACCACTTCAAAAACTTTATACTTTTTGGACTTGAGCAACTGCGCGGCTTCCTGCATGCGCAACGACCGCAAGTACTCCACTGGCGAAAGTCCGGTGAGCATCTTCACCTTTTTATATAAGAGTGACCGGCTCATGTTCAACGATTCGCAAAGTTCGTTGACGTTGAAATCGGGATGATCGAGATTGGCTTTGAGGATGTCGTAAATAGACTGCAGGAATTTTTCATCCGGTGAATGTGCTTCGGGCGCAGCGGCTCCATTTCCATTTACGGTGAATAGATTCCGGTAGAAGCGCTTCAGATTCTCGCGCGACTGCAGCAGGTTGTTCATCGTAAGCGTGAGCATCTCCGGACTAAACGGTTTGGTGATATAGGCGTCCGCTCCTATTTCTATACCTTCTTTGTGGTGGGTGAGCGAAGTCTTCGCGGTAAGCAGAATTACCGGAATGTGACTCGTGCGAATGTTACTCTTTAATGCTTTACAAAAATCTATACCGTTCATCTCCGGCATCATAATGTCGCTGATGATCAGATCGACATGATGTTCCGCGGTAAGGGCAAGTCCATCTTTACCATGGCTTGCTTCATAGATTCTGTAATTACGTTCGAAGTATTCTTTTAAGAACAGGCGAATGTCTTCATCATCTTCCACGATCAACAAACTGCGCTGTCCTTTCTTTCCGGTAGCATCTTCTTCTTCACTATCATCCAGCATTATACCTACGGGCGGAGTGGCTGCCGGCTTACCGTTTCCATTGAGCAGAAATTTATCTTCATTGGTGGCGATCACAATCTCATTCGGTTTGAAATGATCTTTACCTAACGGGATCTTGATACTGAAAGTAGAACCACTTCCTTCCACACTCTCTACATATATTTCGCCTTTGTGCAAGTGTACCAGTTTCTTGGCGAGGGCGAGTCCTATACCGGAACTCATCGGGCCGGAGCTATCGCCTTTATAGAACCAATCGAATATACTGCCCAATTGTTTTTTAGGTATACCAATACCGTTATCCTTAATGCGAATACATACTTTACCCTGCGGAAATTTATCTGTTACCTGTTTACGAATAGAGATGCCGACCTCATTTCCTTTGCCTATATATTTGAAAGAGTTGGAGATAATGTTGTTCAATACCATCTCCATCTTCTCCTTGTCGAACCACGCCATCAGTGAAGGTTCATCAGCATGAAAGCTGAACGCTATATTTTTTCGTACGGCTAATTCCTTGAACGTAATATATATCTCTTCGGCAAACGCAACGATGTCGTCTTCGGTAACTTTCAGCACAATGTTACCGCTTTCTATTTTACGATAGTCGAGCAGTTTGTTGATCAGGTTAAGAAGCTTGTGCGCGTTCCGGTATACCATTTTTAATTTGCGCCCGGTGGGTGTATAGCTTCCTTCACGTGTTACCATTTCTTCCAGCGGACCAATCATTAACGTAAGCGGAGTTCGGAACTCGTGCGATATCTCTGTAAAGAAACTCAGCTTCTCCTGCACCAGTTGTCGTTCGCGCTTGCGTTGTGCCTTTTCTATTTTCAGTCGCTTGCGTAATGTTGCCTGCTTTTTACGAACGGCTATTACTGCAAAACATAAACCACCGACAACAATAACATACAGGAAGTAAGCGAGTGGTGTGCGCCAGAATGTAGGGAGTATTGTAATGCCAATACTGGCGTAATCGTCACTCCATGTATTTTCCTGGTTCGATGCTTTTACTTTAAAAGTATAGGTGCCCGGTTCAAGATAACGATACGTAGCCGAGCGTTGATTGCCTACATAGTTCCAGTCGCGGTCCAGACCTTCAAGTTTATAGGCATATTTATTCTTCTCCGGATAGCTATAGTTGAGACCAACAAATTCAAAGGTAAATACAGATTGATCATGCTTCAGTGTAATTTCTTTGGTAACACTGATGACTTCACTGAGCGTAAAATCATTTTCATTTTTACTGTTTACTTCCACCGGCTTGTTGAACAACTGAAAACCGGATATCATTACTTTCGGTTTCTTTAAATGCTCAACCACCTGGTCGGGATAAAATATATTTAGTCCCATCGTTCCGCCAAAGCACATATAGCCTGCTATATCATTATACAAAGCAGATCCCGGGTTGAACTGCCCTTCCTGCAAGCCATCATTCACATCGTAATTATAAAATTGTCCTTTACCCGTTTCATATTTGGATATACCTTTATTGGTGCTGATCCACAGGTTGTCTGCATTATCAGCGAGTATAGCATAGATCGTATTGTTAGCGAGTCCGTCCTTTTCGCTGAAGCGCGTAATGGTTTTCGCAACCGGGTCGTACGAACTCACTCCTCCCCCGCCGGTTCCGATCCATACTCTTCCCTTCCTGTCGAGACACAATGCAAATACTACATTGCTCTTCAACTGATCATCCGTTTCTGACGTATGGAAGTATCGTTTTGATTTTCCGGAAACTCGGTCGAAGTAATGAAGACCATCACCATAACAACCAATCCACAAACCACCACTTTTATCTTCTGCGATGGTGCGTATATCACCGGCACGCAGTATACCTGCGGACCCCGGTATATTTCGATACGTGCGCGTAGCCTCATCCACTACGCAAAGTCCACCGCGGTTAGTTCCGATCCAGAGATTATGCTTCGAGTCTTCAAAGATCACACGAACATCTTTACCTCCTGTCTGATCGCCTGCGTATCGGTAATTTATAAAGGCATCGTGTTGGGCATCATATTTAAAAAGTCCTTGCGAATAGGTACCGAACCAAACGTTGTTATGATGATCGCGCAGCGCGGTGAGTATAGCATTGTCGGTGAGTCCGCGCGTGCGTCCATCGGCTTTATAGTGCTTTACTACTTCGCCGGTAATTTTAGATTTATATATACCATCACCATCCGTACCCAGCCACAGATTTCCATTCTCGTCATAGCACATACCATAGTATTGCACAAAACTTACGGATGCATTGGTATACTGACGCGTTTGCACTTTTACAAATTTCTCTTTTACACTGCTGATCATGTATACACCATCACCAAATGTACCGGCCCACAGATTTTTGTCTTTATCTTCGTATAGCGAAAGAATAGTGCGCTTGGAAATGTTATAGTCGTTAAGGTTCTCAATGTGTTTGAAGATCACATCGTCTAACGGGCGGCTGCTAAATTGCCGGAGATCGAGTGAATATAAACCACCACCCTGCACACCGATCCATAAATTTTCATTGCTGTCTGCCAGCAGCGTAAATATACTTTTGTCGGCCATACCCGAATGGCCGGAGTTGAATGTATAAAATTTATTTTCCTGTCGTTTATATAGTACCAATCCGTTTGCCGTACCGATCCATATATTACCGGCCGGATCTTCAGCAAAACACCGAACATTCATGGAAGGCAACAGGTTTTTACCCGACAGGCTTTCATGTTTTTTAACAATAGTGCCCTTGCTTACTTTAAAAACATCTATACCTCCGTTTTGTGTACCCACCCATAACAAACCAAATTTATCTTCAAGCAATGTGAGCGTTTGTGTACTGCTTAACTGCGGCAGCGTGTGATCGTTATACGGAGTAAATACATTTGTCTTTTTATTGAACGAAGCAAAGCCACCACCGTACCACGCAATCCATAAATTGCCGGCACTGCCTTCCGTAATAAAACTCACATCGTTATTAGGACCTGCGCTGGCCGGAGGTGCAGGATGTTTGAAGAGCGTGAATTGTTCTTTGCGTTCATCGAAACGATGAAGACCTTTTCGCGATGACACCCAACATATACCTTCCGAATCTTTAAATATACTTTGAATGAAGTTGTCGGCCAGGCCGAGGTTATTGTCCGGATCGTATTTAAAAACTTTAAACGAGTAGCCATCAAACCGGTTAAGGCCGTCTTCGGTAGCAAACCACATCAGACCTTGTTCATTTTGCATGATGCTGTTCACCACCCCTTGTGACAGGCCGTCTTTTATACCATATCGCTTGGTGCGACTCTTCGGTTCCTGTTGAGCCACGGCCGATGTTACCAGCAGCAGTAGCAGCAGTCCTGAAAGTTTTAAAAATAAATACTCCGTGCGCATCCGTTGTCCTCAAGTCTGAGCGTAAACTCCGTTTCAATACATTCCTGTTAAAAATCGCCCCGAATCGTTTCTTCCGGGCGAATCCTGACAAGTCCTTCTCAAAGAACCATAACACAACAGCGTTTTTGTGGGGGGATTTGTGTAAAACGTGGGGGATACTTGAAGATTAAATCGTTTTCGGTGGATATGTTTTGTCAAATAATACCGCGTTAGGTCCGTGTCCGCGTGTTTTTTAACAAACCGACTGCCTGCATTTTCAGAATTTAATGCAATCGATTTAGCCCCTGCTTTTTCCGTATTCATCCCCCGGCCGTGAGCAGTAAGGGCAGTAAGTTAAGCCTGTCAAAAATTCTTAACAAACCAAAACTTATTAATTGTATGATTAAACATTTAAATTTTGGAGTGATGTTACTGATGGCATTTGTATGCGCGTGCCAGTCGGAAGAACCGCTCACCACACCTTCACCAACATCCGTTGTTACCGGAACTGTCGACACATCCGACAAGCGTATTGGCGCCAGCGGTATAGCCGGTGTAAACTGGGCCGATGGCCGCGATAACTTTGTAGATGGCTGGGTAATTCCCTCCGGACTTACGGCCTCTGATAATTATGCTACTGTTACAGCAAAGGCAAATTCAATTCTTACTGCGTTTCAAACCAACATGCCGGGTGTTAATACGGTACGATTGCCGATCAATCCCAGCAGTGTGCTTGAGTCATGGTGGAGTTCTTATACCGGTGCCATTGATGCTGCACTCGGTAAAAACATGAAAGTTATACTCGCCTGCTGGGAGTCTGCATCTTCACGCAACGGACTTATTGACGACACCGCACAGTTCTGGAGTATGTGGCAAACTGTTGTGAACAAGTATGGCAGCAACAGCAATGTATACTTTGAAGTGTTTAACGAACCGCACGGGTATACTTTGTCACAGTTAACCACTATATATGCCGAGTGGCTCTCCCGTTATCCGTCCGTGCCACAGGGAAGAATTTTGTTAGGCGGAACAGGCTACTCTGAAAATGTTACCGGTGTAGGTGCCGACAGTCGTTTTACAAATTGTTTACTGGCATTGCACAACTATGCATTCTGGACATCACATGCTACTGCGCTGGAGTGGGAACAAGACTGGCAGAACCGCATCGGCAATTACGCTAGCCGTACCGTTGTAACTGAATATGGTGCAGCCATGACAACCGGTAAAAATTATACAGGCCCCATCAACGGTGATAACGAAATAGCCTATATACAAGGCTCCACCAATAAATTCCGAAACAGCGGCATTGCAAGTGTATACTGGCCCGGCCTGCGCGATGGCGACAGCTATAGCATACAGACACGCGGTGGCAGTGGCAACAACATTACACTCACCACCACAAACAACTCAGGGGTTACACGCATTCGCTACGGTTGGGGCTACGGAGGTTTTGAGCCTACAGGATACTATCGCATTGTAAACCGGAACAGCAGCAAAGTACTCGATGTAAACGGAGCTTCCACTACTGATGGAGCCAGTGTTATACAATGGACCTGGAGCGGTGGCAACAACCAGCAATGGCGCATTGTAGATATCGGTGGCGGCTATCATCGTATCACGAATCGTAACAGTGGTGATGCGCTCGATGTAAACCAGGCTTCTACTGTTGACGGCACTCCTATTATTCAATGGCCCTGGAACGCTGGCAACAATCAGCAATGGCAGATCATTGATAACGGTGGTGGCTACTATCGCATCATCAACCGTAACAGTGGCGATGCTCTTGACGTAAACCAGGGCTCCACCGCGAATGGTGCTACCATTATTCAATGGCCGTGGAATGGTGGCAATAACCAGCAATGGCAAATCATAGCGCAGTAGCACGATTCTTCTCTTCAAAAAAATTTATGAAAGCCGGCACATTTGCCGGCTTTCCTTTTGTTGCCCGCACGTATACAACGGTACACCTACACGAACATTTGCAGTATATATTTCCATGTCTCACATGTGTATCGTTTTACCCATACATTCAAAACGATCAGAGAAACCCTGAGTACACATCGGAATTACCCGAAAAATTCTTCCTCCAAAAACGCAAAAAATGGTTCGTTATTGATTTTTGTAAATCAGGTGTTCACTGATGTGTACCAACTAAACTAGACTCAACTTTGCACTATTAAAAGCAGGTATATATATGCCTGGAAATTCAATATGCAAGAGTCTGCCACCAACACTATACGCGCTGCACATCACACCGACCGCATCAGCGAAATCATGAAAGATGGTTTGTTGACGCTGGATGAAAAGAACACCATCGTTGCAGCGAACGATGCAGCGTTGCGTGATATTCTTGGCGTTTCTTCGCTGCATGAGATTCAGGGGAAAAAATTTACAAGCTTGTCGATTGGTGGTGATGAAGTTGAAAACATAACAGCCAGTCTCGCGCTTCACCAGGACTTCCGTGATAAACGCGTAAGCTATATACATCCTTCCGGGCAGATCCGCATTTTGCTTTGCTCTGTACTGCACACCAAAGACGAAGCGAGTAAAACCGTAACAAAGCTCGTGCTGTTGCATGACCTGACGCGGGAAGAATCCGCATCCGAAAAACTTTCTGAATATACCCGCAAGCTCGAAAAGAAAAACAACGAGCTTGATCAGTTTGCCTATATCGTATCGCACGATCTGAAAGCACCATTGCGTGCGATCAGTAACCTTGCAGGCTGGCTCGAAGAAGATCTCGGACCTTCGCTCTCCGGTGATAACAAAAATAACCTTCAGCTCCTGCGCAACCGTGTGGTACGCATGGAAGCACTCATCAACGGTATACTTGAATATTCGAAGATCGGCCGCACCCAGATTGAGCAGGAACAGGTAGATGTATTTGCCTTACTGAAAGAAGTAGAGGAAATGCTTGCACCACCGGCTTCTGTATCGCTCAGGATTATTGATCCTATACCAACAGTTACAGCACCACGCACCATGTTGTTGCAGGTGTTTGCAAACCTCGTCAGCAATGCGATCAAATATAATGACAAGCCCCAAGGATTAATACAAATATACTGCACCAGTAAAGAACAGTATTATGAGTTTGTCGTGGAAGACAACGGACCGGGTATACCTCCTGAATCACATGAGACTATATTTATCATCTTTCATACCCTGCAGTCGCGTGACAAGTTTGAAAGTACCGGTATAGGGCTCACCATCGTGAAACGTATACTGGAAGAAAACGGAGGCAAGATATGGGTGGAATCAGAACCCGGCAAAGGAAGCAAATTCAAATTCCTCTGGCCCAAACAAAATCAGTACGCAAAATAATCGCAGATATATAGGTACATATATAGTATGAACGGTTCTATAAAACTATTGGTGATTGACGATGACGCAGCAGACAGGCTCCAGTTAAAACGGGCGCTGAAAAACTGTGGCTTCGCATACGAACTCTCGGAATACGAGGCGTTTGATATCACGATAGACTTCAGTGCCTTCGACTGTATATTTCTCGACTACTTGTTACCAGGTGAGAACGGCTTGTCGCTTCTCAAAAAAATTCGCGATACCGGCATCCGCAATCCGATCGTGATCTTTACCTCGCAAGGCAATGAAAACATTGCTGTAGAATTAATGAAAGCGGGTGCATCGGATTATATAGTGAAGAATGCGATCACGAGTCAGTCGATAGCGCAGGTACTGCGTAACATGTTGCAGATCGGAGAAATGATCCGTAAAAAAGATGCAGCCGAAAAAGCACTCTGCATCAGCGAAGCAAGACTGGCCGAAGCACAGCGCATTGCCAGGTTTGGTAACTGGGAATTTGACACCATTCACAACCGTGTCCACTTTTCAGACGAAGTATATAATATACTGGAGCTCGAAAAGAACGAAGTCACCCCGAGCCTGGATCTTTACCGCCATCACATTTACGAAGAAGATAAACCATTTGTTAAAGCAAAGATTGCAGAGGCGCTTCACGGAGCGCGTGTCAATTACGATCATCGCATACAAACTCGTGGTGGAATAAAGTATATCAATATACAGATATATCCATCGCTGGGTCATGACGGCACAGTACAAAAATTCATCGGCATCATCCAGGATATAACAACGCGCAAACGGGCGGAAGAAGAAATTCTGAAAGCACGTGAGCTCACGGAAAACCTGATGAAGGTAAAAGAGATCTTCCTGGCAAACATGAGCCATGAGATCCGCACGCCCATGAATGCTATACTCGGCTTTACACGCTTGTTGTTTGAAACCAGCCTGTCGCAGGAGCAGAAGAGTTATGTAGATGCCATCAATTTCTCTGGCGAGAACCTGCTGGTTATTATCAATGATATACTCGACTTGTCCAAGATTCAAAGCGGCAAAATGACCATTGAAAAATATGAATTCAATGTTCATGAGCTTGTAAAAGGAATCATTAAAATATTGCAGCCGCGTGCACAGGAGAAAGGCCTTACATTGATTGATAAAATTGATGCACAGATCACACCCATTGTAAAGGGCGACCCGGTAAGGCTTAACCAGATCCTCACCAATCTTATTTCCAACGCCATCAAGTTTACAGAAAAAGGTGGTGTTACCGTAGAGCTCTCTTCACTGGCGAGCGAAGGTATATATGAGTTATTTGAATTCAGGATACAGGACTCCGGCATTGGTATTTCAGAAGACAAGCAGTCTGTTATATTCGATGACTTTGTGCAGGCATCCGATGATACCACGCGTAAATATGGTGGCACAGGCTTAGGACTTTCTATTGTAAAGAAATTAGTAACCCTGCAGGAAGGAAAGATTGCCTTGCAAAGTACACCGGGTATAGGATCAACCTTTGTTGTACATCTTACTTTCGAAAAGGTTAATATCAAGGAGACTACTTCTTCAGCAACCGTTCCTTCTCTATCGGACTTCGCTGAAAAACTTCGCGGCACTTCTGTGCTCGTTGCTGAAGACAATACCCTGAACCAGGCGCTTGTTAAAAAGGTGCTCGAGAAAGGTGGTTGTGAAATGGATATAGCCTCTAACGGTCTGGAAGCACTTCACTACCTGCAAAGCAAAACATATGATGTCGTGCTGATGGATGTTCAAATGCCTGAAATGGATGGCTACGAAACAACACAGTATATACGCAACAAACTGGCAGCACCACAATGCAACATCCCGATTATTGCCATGACGGCCCATGCCTTCGGTGATGATGTATCGCGATGCATTTCAGCCGGTATGAGCGACTATATATCCAAACCTTTCAAAGCGGAAACGCTATACCTCAAGCTTCTGAAATACAGAGAATGCGCAGGTAAAAGCGAAACCGGTTTACTGGTATCGGAACAGGCTATAGCGAGCTATACCATGGACTTTTCCGTGGACAAATTTATAGCCGGCAGTCAAAATTTACCGCCTGACTTTTTTGATATACTCGAACGCGAAACACCGGTATATATCGCAGCACTGCAGCATGCCGTGGAGAATCGCGATCTGCAGTCTGTCAAGTCCATTTGCTTACAGATCAAATCATCTTTCAGTCTGTTGAAGGTAATACAACTCGATCACCTTGTAGGTGACCTGATCTTTCTGATGGATAATGGACAAACCAATGCATTTGAAATAATTCACAAGCCACTGGATGTACTCATATCACTTCTGGCGGCTGTTAATCACGCACTGAAAAACAATTTGAAAAGAAGTAGCTAACCATGCTTAAAAATCTTTCCATACGAATCAAGATCATAATCGGCCAGGTGTTTCTCATCGCGATGGTATCGGTATTCATTTACAGTTACTATCCACAGCAGCAGGAACAACTCGCGATCCGTGCTATTGAATCGAAGATCCAAAGTATCAGTAATATATTTTCCATTGGTGTCGGCATCGGCATGGGAGAAACCGATCTCGTTGCTGTTTCTGAAGCAATGGAGTGGGCACATGCTGACAGTGCCGTGGTATATATCTCGGTACAAAATGATCAGAACCAGGAAATCACCAGCTTGAACCTGCTGGATAAAAATACAACGCCTCCCCTATCCGCCATTGCGAGTTACCATGATCGCTACGAGATAGAAGGTGTTGTGTACTACAAGAGTAACATCGTCTATCAAAATACAACTTTCGGAACATTGGTGATTGGTTACTCGCTAAAGCATATGAACGCGATGATCGGTTCACTGAAACGTACTACGAGTTATTTCTGCCTGGCCCTGTTTACCATCGGAGTATTGCTTGCTTTTACTACGAGTAATATGATAACGGCTAATATTCTCAAGCTCGATCAAACCGTACGTGCTATATCCAGTGGTGCAGAGCAGGTATATGTAACCGTTACTACCAACGATGAAATCGGTAAACTCGGTCGTGCTTTCAATCACATGCTTCACCGCCTGGAGAAATCGCGTCTTGAGCTTGTTCGCTACTCCGAACAACTGCAAAAACAAAACGAAGAGCTGAATCAATTCAGTTATGTTGTTTCGCACGACCTGAAAGCACCGCTTCGCGCCATCTTTAAATTATCCGAGTGGATTGAAGAAGATCTTGGTCCGGCTATACCAGCTGAATCAAAAAAGAATATGCAGATCCTCCGCGGACGTGTGTTCAGACTAGAAGCACTCATCAACGGGTTGCTCGAATATTCAAAGGTGGGCAGACTTGAAGTTCCGGTAGAACGCGTAGATGTATATACCATGCTGAAAGAAACAACGGATCTTCTGAATCCGCCTGCTCATATCAAAATCGAAATCCGGAACGAGATGCCGGTGTTGAACACGAAAAAATATTTACTGCAACAGGTATTTATCAACCTGCTTGCCAACGCCATCAAGTATAATGATAAAGAAAATGGTAAAGTAATGATCTCTTCGCATGAAGCCGGAGACTTCCACGAGTTTACTGTAGAAGACAACGGTATTGGTATTGCGCCTGCCTACCACGAAAAAGTATTTGAAATGTTCCAGACACTGGAGTCGCGTGACAAAGTAGAGGGCACCGGTGTAGGGCTGGCGATTATCAAGAAAAGTGTTGAAGATATAGGGGGTACGATCCGGCTGGAATCAGAAGAGAACAAAGGCGCCCGGTTCATTTTTACCTGGCCTAAAGCTGCTTAAAAAATTACGATAACAATAAGAGACCAACGCATAAAATCTGTATGACAAACTTAATCCATATACTTCTGGTAGAAGACGATGAAGTGGATATAATGAATGTACAACGTGCCTTCAAGAAAAATAACATCAGCAATCCGCTTCACATTGCCCGCAATGGTGTTGAAGCACTCGACATGTTGCAGGGTAAACACGCAGAAAAAATTATGTTCACACCGCGCGTTATACTGTTGGACATCAACATGCCGCGCATGGGTGGTATCGAGTTTCTTACCGAGCTGCGAAAATTACCGGAGCATAAATCGGCCAGTGTGTTTGTGATGACAACCTCCAATGAAGAGAGCGACAAGGTTGCTGCGTATAACCTGAACGTTGCGGGCTATATTCTGAAGCCGCTTTCGTTTGAAGGTTTTACCAGTGCTGTATCAATCCTGAATCACTACTGGCATTTGTGTGAAATGCCCCAAGTCTGATCTATGGTTTACCGCACTATATTTCGCAGCCTTCGGATCGTCATTCTCACGGTCAGCTTTGGTATAGGCATGCATGCTTCGGCATGGGCGCAGACATCCGCTTTCGGAGACTTGCAGGTAGCCTATATATTCAACTTTGCCAAGTATGTTAAGTGGCCAAAAGAAGGTTCCGCTATTGTCATCGGCATTTACGGTGAAGTAAAAAATATAGAGTACTGGACAACGCTGCTATCGGAAAAGAAAGTACGCAACAAACCTATACAGTTAAAACGAATTGAGACACTGACAAACCTGGATGATACCAATATCATCTATGTTCCGGAGAGTGGCTCGGAAGACTTCAAACTGCTTGCGGATGCCACGGCCGGAAAAAGTATACTGCTGGTTACGGAAGATGATCTCATTAAGCGCGGAGCTGCCATCAGCTTTGTGGTAGAAGACGATCGTCTCAAATTCAAACTGAAACAATCAGCACTTACCGATATAGGTTTAACGGCAACGGAGGGACTGTTGAAACTCGCGATCCTGAAATAAAATCCACATCCACTATATAGAATAATCAATGTACTTAAACTTCAAAAAATCATCATGAAAAAAATCATTACAGCACTCTTACTTGTAATCTGTGCAGGGCCAACGCTGCTTCTGTATGGGCAACAGGCAGATACTGTTAATACGCAGGATTATTTTAGTCTCAGCCTGGAAGAGCTGATGAACATTACCATCACTACAGCATCAAAATCGGAAGAGAGTCTGAAAGATGCAGCGGCCGTTGTAAGCGTGATCAGTGCGAAAGACATTGAGCGCTATGGCGCCAAATCGTTAAGTGAAGTACTAGACCGTGCCACCAATATATACTTTACCAGCGGCTATATGTACCGCAACAACATGGTATCGATACGCGGTAACGTTACGGCTATTGCAAACACAAACGTATTGATACTGGTAGATGGCCGTCCTTTCCGGGAAAGCCTCGACAACGGTATGAACTCCGCTATCTATAGCGCTTTTCCGTTGAGTCGTGTAGAGCGTGTGGAAATTATACGCGGTCCGGGTTCAGTACTATATGGTACATGTGCCTTGACGGGTATCATCAATATCATTACTAAAAAAGTTTCAGAGGCTGCTCCGGTATCTGCGAGTGTGTCTTACGGAACATTCAACACGAAGCAGGCACAGGCAAGTGCAGCGAAGCGCTTTGGTAAATTGCAAATTGCCGGTGGTATAAATTACCTCGACAGTGACGGATGGGACTTTACCGCGTATGGTGAACCTGAAATCATGTTCTACCCCGATGGTTCTTCAGGACAAGCACCTGCACAACAGAATACGATCAAGATGTATGAAGAGTCGCTGGGCGGAAACCTGAATCTCTCTTATGGTAACATTAAGTTACTCACGAACTATATGCATACTACCCAAGCGAACATGGGGTCGTTCCCGATGTGGCTTAACAGCACAGCCGGTACGGATGAAGCACTTGACTTCAGGACTACAGTAAACCGTTTTCTGGCAGATATAGGGTATGAGAAAGAGTTCACGAAAACCTGGCGCACAACGTTCAACGTTACCTATAACAGCATGTACCGCGAAAAGAAAATTCCGTACCTGCCAAACATCGGTGAAGACGCACGTTCGAATGACTACCTGGTGGAACTGACCAACTATATCAAGCCGCTTCCGAACATGAACCTTATCATCGGCGGGTTAACCAATACGCAAACGGGTAAAGCCTATACCTATACCAAAATTGCGAATCAGGAATCACCGCTTGGCTATGATGTGATAAACCCGTTCGATCACAGCATTATCAACACAGCACCCTACCAGACGGTGCAATCCTACAATCAAACCTGGTGGAGTATATATGCGCAAGGTGATTATACCATCGGTAAAGTTGTAAAACTTATTGCGGGTGCACAGGGTAACAAGGTTACCGGAAACGATCTTTATATAGCTCCGCGAATCGGAAGTATATTTTATACGAGCGCCTCCACCGGCATAAAAGTTCTGTATGGAAAAGCGTTCCGCTCGCCAACACAAAACGAGCGCCTCGGCAGCAACATGCCTGAAATATACCCGAACCCCGATCTGAAGCCTGAAACCATTGGTACATTTGAGACACAATTCTTCTATACCAAACCGTCTTTTGAAGCGTACCTGACGTACTATAACAGTAAACAGGAGAACATCATCCGTCAGTCAGTGAATGACGATGAAAGAATAGAAGTTTCGTTTGGTCCTGGCTTAACATTCCACGTACCTACTTACCTGAACGGTGGTCACCTGCACTCACAAGGTGTAGAGTTGGAGACGAAGACATTCATCACCAAAGCGCTTTCACTTACTACCGGTTTCAGCTACCAGACCACGCGTGACGATATGGACAACCGCGATGACCTGGGCATGCCTAAAGTTATGTTGAAGGCAGGTGTATCGTATGCATTGCCGCTTGGCCTGCAATTCGGTATATATAATTCCTACTTCGGCAAAGGTGGTTCTATCAACCGCGACAATACTGTTAACGCGAACCCTGATGTTAAGGCCTTTAATTACCTGAGCACAAATGTTCAGTACAAGATCAACAAGAACCTGGTGATAGGTTTATATGCTACCAACGTTCTGGGTGAAGATGTATATTATCCTGAATACCGTAACCGTAATATCAACTCCCTGCCAGGCAGAGGCGACAGAGCGATTAACGGAAATATAGTTTTCAAACTCTAGTCTGTTTTATAGTACATGATGCTGATCGGGCACTGTCACATCACGACAGTGCCCTTCAGCATATATACTGTTATCCGAGTTTTCCTTCCGCCAGCGCAGTGCCCTCCACGCGTGCCTTGATTTTGGCAAACGCTACTTCGCGGGCCGTTGAGACATCATCTGCAAATGGTGAAAAACCACAATCGTCTGTCGTACCCAACTGGTCGGGCGATATATAGGCAGCCGCTTCCAGCGCGAGGTCACTAATCTCTTCACGACTTTCAATGCGCGGGTTCAACACATTGGTAACACCGAGGTATACACGCTGTGACGGCTTCAGCAACCGCTTGATGAGTTTGAGTATATCTTTTTTATTTTTCTCGGCAGCATACTCCAGGTAAAAATTACTGACGTGCAGATTGAAAAGATCAGGAAGTAGATCCGCATAATCTATATCAGCGCTATGCGTGGAATCGTGATCTCCTCCGGGACAAGTATGCACACCTATACGTATGCGTTCGGTAGCAGTGAAACGATCAGCACCTGGTTATTCAAGTCCACGAGCATTTTTAGGAGTGCACGTGAAGGATCGAGTTTCACCGCGAGTCGTGCTTCTGTGAAATCGATCTGTACTGTATGTGCACCATCCTGTAAGCACATGCGTATATCAGCCTCGGCTTCATCGAGCAGATCAGCTACGAATTGATCGCGCGGATAGCCGGCAATGCCATCTGCAGGGTACAGCAGGCTCAATGCTGATGCTGAAATAACGGCCTGCTTTACCGGCAATGTTGTAAACGCTTTTGCTTTCTTTAAATATCGATTGGCATGTATACTATATTTGAATCGACCTCCGGTGAGCCGGGGTAACTGTCGCGTATGACCATCGGCAAAAGGAATTACTATACCATCGCTGGCAAGTTGTGTCATTCCTTCCAGCGGGTACGTAACAAAACTTGACTTAGACTGCTCGCCATCGGTAATAACGGGCGAACCCGTTTCTTCAAACTGGCGAATGGTATCCATCAATGCCTGATCCTGTGCACTCAGCAATTCTTCCTGTGTAATCTGGTTGGATGAAAATGCGCGCATGGCATTTGTGAGATAAACAGGGCGAGGTATACTTCCAATTGGTTCTGTCGGGATTTTCATAATTTGTAAATCGAAGGTTGAAAAATAAAATATATAGCATGGCACTATAGCAGCCGTGCGAGTGTAGCAAGCTATACCTATAGCGATACGATGTAGTTATATACTATTAACTCAAACCCTGCGGCCGTGGCGGGCGCTCTATGGATGATGTAAAGGAAGGAATAAGCGTTTCGCAACGGGTAAGCCTTTGCAGACTCATTACCCAACCAAAAGTATATTCATGAAGAAGTGTTGACGTTGCGATATACTCTTTTATAAAGGACAGTAAGGACTTTGGTCCAGGACTATGAGAATGAGTCTGACCGGTAAATGCTTGCATCACATCGCCAAACACATCGTGAATCTTCCGGGTTTCTTCATCACGAATACAAACGATAATCAGTGTATCAGCAGCAAGCTTTTGCTTTACGAGCCGGTAAAATGTACCCCGATACTCAAACATCCCGTCTATCCTGGCAAACTCAGGTGAGTCGAAGATATAGGGCATGGCTATGGGAATTTTCAACGTACGCAGCTCCTGCTGCCGGTAACGTTCTGCATCCAGTCGGGCGCGCATGCCTGTGTCATGCCGATACTTCCAGCCGATAAACAGACCATAATACCCTGTGGTATTTAACAGGATGAGACAAAGGAACACGTAAGAGAAGCTTTTTCTTATCATGACCTGCGGGAAGTGAATAACAGAAAGCTAAACACAAAATTGGTACAGAACAACGATGTGTCACTTTTTATCACGCTGCAACTGACTGATGTATAGATATCTATGTGTCTTCAGACCTTTTATTCCGAAAAAAAATCGTCCGTTGGAACAAATTTTTAGGGAGGTATACAATAATCCGTGGTGGTGAATCGACTATATATGAAATATGATTTTCCGATTACCCCAAGAATCGAAGATTGAACTTTTAGGTACTGGACAGGATCGGTTTCTCCGTTATTATTTTCCCGAAGTATATTCGTAAAAATATACTCACACAAAGAAAGCGACCAAAACGCACGAAATAGATACGTACTAATCTATCCTTCCTACCAACGACAGTTTTGTACCGACAAAATTCAATTATACATCGTACAGGTTTATACCTGTATAGCGACATATATACTGGTAAATATACCGGTGCATTGAATTTTTAAGACTGTATGGCTGTTACAATACCACCTATACACAAAGATTAACGATTGCGAATAAAAAAATCGGGTCAGAAAAATGTTTTCACCATTTGAAACGTTTACGATTCGAATTGAAAGGGAAGGAACTGATGACTATGCAAACCCAAACCTATACACTATCAAACGATTTTACGGAGCTCCGTGATTTTATACTTACGCTTCCCGGAAATTTCAACTCGGTGGGAACGGTTATACAGGATAATCGAAATGTTGTAAAAAGTATTGTTACGCCACAGGGTATGGTGGTGGTTAAGAAGTTCAGCGGAATGTATTTTTTTAATCGGCTGGCATACTCGCTTTTCCGAAAGTCGAAAGCAGCCAGATCGTATCTATACTCGCTGCTACTTAATGAGAAGGGTATATCTACACCTCCTCCGATCGCATGGCTCGACTGCTATAAATTCGGACTGCTCAACGAGAGTTATTTTGTAAGTCTGCACAAGTCAGACAAAACGCTTCGCGAGATGACCGAAGTGAACGGCACGTTCAAGAATTACCTATACAAACCCTTGGCATCTTTCGCGCTTACGTTACATCAACTTGGTATTTACCATGACGATTTTTCATCCGGAAATATACTGATACGGGAAACGGAAGATGGCTATGATTTTTCGATGGTGGACCTGAACCGTATCAAATTTCAGAAAGTAACTTTTGAACAAGGACTACAGAACCTCGCCAAGCTCGCGCTGACCGATGACGAGTTTAATATGCTGGTAGGTGAATATGCCCGTATACAAAATCAGTCGCCTGAAAAATCACGTAAGTTATTCTGGAGCTATAAACGCAGGTCTTCTTTTCTTCGTAAAATCCGGAAGAGACTCCGTAAGTATGCACTAACGCCACTTGAAAGTATATTTACTCATAAACGGGTATTATTCCTGATGTTTATTGAAGACCTTCTTTGGTTCTGAGCTATATTTTAATCTATACATATATATCTGTTTTGTTTGTCTTTACTTTCCAGTAACGTATCTTCACCGGAATGAGCATTAAGAAAAGAATCAACAAGATACGCGGTGTGATAACGCGTTCATTAACCCGAAACATTGGCACATCAGTCCAGACCAGTATTGGTAACGCTTTACAAGCAAGACCGGATATCCGCAGAGTTCTGATCTGTCGCCCGAATCACCGGCTCGGTAATTTGTTGCTCACGACACCGCTGGTACAAGAGATACAGCAAACTTTTCCGAATGCCCGCATCGATATGTTTATAAAAGGTGGTGCAGGCTCCCTGATATTCAAGAACTACAAAAGCATTGATACACTCATTCAGTTACCGAAGAAGCCGTTCAAAGATCTTTTAAAATATTTACGCGGCTGGCTGCACATTCAAAAGACACGTTATGATATTGTGATTAATGTAGTCTCGAACTCATCATCGGGGAGGCTCTCTACGAAATATGCCAACGCAAAGTTCAGATGCTTTGGTGATGTTGATAGTACTATCGTGAGTAAATATCCGGATGCCGACCACATGGCGAAGTTTCCGGTATATAGCTTCCGGAATTTTTTAACACAACTCGGTTTCCCTGAAAACATGGGGGCTGTAGCGCCTATGCATATGGAGCTGAGTGCTGCCGAGATTGCCAATGGGAAAAAGTTACTGACTGATATTGTCAGGAACGATCGAAAGACAATCGCTTTGTTTACGTATGCTACCGGTGATAAATGTTATTCGGAAACCTGGTGGCAGGAGTTTTACACCAAACTAAAAGCAGTATACCCTGACTATAACATTATTGAAGTATTGCCGGTTGAAAACATATCGCAGCTTGGATTCTCAATACCGAGTTTTTATAGTAAAGATGTTCGCGAAATCGGATCATTCATTACAAACACAGACCTATTCATCGGAGCCGACAGCGGCATGATGCACCTGGCCAGCGCATCCAACGCTCCCACCGTTGGTCTATTCAAAATAACAAACGCCAAAATATACGCACCCTATAATCACAACAGCCTCGCTATCGATACGAGTGAGAAGAGTATAGATGAGTGTATTGGGATTATAAAAAATATTCCAGTCTAGCTTTATTTCACTTGATCCAACAAGGTCATAAAATAAAAACCCCGATCTGTCTACAGACCGGGGTTTTGCTTTTTTTGGCGGAGAGGGCGGGATTCGAACCCGCGATACCCTTTGGAGGTATACACACTTTCCAGGCGTGCTCCTTCAACCACTCGGACACCTCTCCTGGTTGAAACGGGGCACAAAGAAATTAAGAATTTAGGGGCTTTGCAAATTATGTTGTTAATTCTCCTGCCAGCGATAAGCCCACCAGTTCTTTGGTGCGCGTAGTGCCATACTCGCCCAGCAAAAGCATGAGCTTTGTAAGCGCTGCTTCCGTAGTCATATCAGCTCCCGAGATCACACCGATCTGCTGGAGTTTCTTGCTCGTTTCATAGCGTCCCTGCAGTACACGTCCGCCGGGGCACTGGGAAATGTTCACGATAATAATATCACGCTCGATCGCTTTCTTCAACTCTTCGATCAGCCATGGTGTTGTTGGTGCATTGCCTGAGCCGTACGTTTCCAGTATAACTGCCTTGAGGCCATTGGTATTCAGGATAGCCTGTACAACGCCCTGACTAATTCCGGGGAAGAGTTTGAGAATGGAAATGTTGTCGTCAAACTTGGCGCGCAGGCGTAGTTCATCTGCTCGTGGCGGAGTATTTATTACCGAAAAATTATAGTCAATCTTTACTCCTGCATACGCGAGTGGCGGATAATTACCAGAGTCAAAGGCATCGAAGCGAAGGCTTTCAACTTTCTTCGAACGATTGCCGCGAAGGAGTTCATAATCAAAGTAAATACATACTTCCGGTACCAGAGCAATACCATCTCTGCGGGCAGATGCTATATCCAGCGCTGTGATGAGATTTTCACGTGCATCAGAACGCGGCTCGCTGATCGGTAGCTGCGCACCGGTAAAAATGATAGGCTTGTTCAGTCCCTCGAGCATAAAGCTCAGTGCTGAAGCGGTATAGGCCATGGTATCGGTACCATGCAACACTACGAAACCGTCATTCTCCTGATAGCAATCGTGAATAATGGTTCCGATCACCTTCCAATGCTCGGGCTGAATGTTGGATGAATCGATCGGAGTTTCAAATGATACTACCGTGATCTCCAACTGAAGATTTTTAAGCGAAGGTAAATGCTCCAGTATCGAAGCAAAGTCAAAGGGTATCAGTACACCATCTTTATCGTACATCATACCAAAAGTTCCTCCGGTATAAATGATGAGTATACGCGACCGTGGTTTTCCCGGCAAGGCGGTGTTAATACTGATTTTCTTTAAATTCATAGGGTGGTGGTTGTATATAGCTGTCTGGTTGTTTCTCAAATATGCAAGCGCATGTGTTTAGGATGCAAATAACGTAAGCGCGTTACGGGTAGTAACGGTCTTTATCTCATCCACCGATATCTTTTTAATGTCGGCCAGTTTATGTGCAATAAGCGGAATATAGGACGGCTCATTTCGCTTGCCCCTATAGGGTACCGGTGCCAGGTACGGACTATCGGTTTCCAATACGAGATGCTCCAGCGAAACTTCAGGCAGTACTTTGTCGAGGCCACCGTTCTTGAATGTAGCCACTCCTCCTATACCCAGTAAAAAGCCAAGCTTGGTAATGCGATGTGCCTGCGCGGCATTTCCTGAAAAGCAGTGAAAGATTCCTTTCAGTTTACCATCGGCCAGTTTTTCTACCAGTGCAATGGTTTCATCTATACTTTCGCGACAGTGAATGATGATGGGCAGATTATACTGCTTCGCCCAGTTTACCTGGATCGTAAACGCTTCCTGCTGTTGCTCCCAGAACGTTTTATCCCAATACAAATCGGTACCGATCTCTCCTACGGCTGCAAACTTTCTTTTGGAAAGCCATTCTTCTACAAGGTATAGTTCGCGTTGAAAATCCTTCTTCACATAGCACGGATGCAATCCCATGGTAGCAACACACATGGGTGAACGGCTCTCGAGCTCCAGCATGTTGTCGATAGAAGTATGATCGATGTTCGGCATGTAGATCCTGCGTACCGACTGCTTTTCACTTTCCGCGAGCATATCTGCACGGTCCGCAGCAAAATCATCAAGGTAAATATGAGCGTGTGTATCGATGAAGTAATCCATTCCTGATAATTGTATTCACGATCGGTGTTGACCGAAAGTCGCTTCAAAAATAAAAGAATGGAACGATGTATTGACAGAAATTAGCGAACAATAACCAGAAAGAATTATGGGTGATGACAACGTGAATACAGAGTATATATACTCCGGATCACGACTGAGCAAATGCTGCCGTAATCCGGAGTAAACCGGAATGAAGGATCAAGAACGTCTCTGTCCTAAAACCATGATAACGATTCCGGCCACAATTAAAACTCCACCGGTTATTGGTGACCAGTATATGGGAGTTTTCTCTTCTTTGTTGATCTCGAGTGGCCCTACATCCACCACTTCTTTTTTCGTAACAAGATTAAAGCCTGTGAACACAGTCATCAGGATGCCGATTACCAGTACAACTACTCCTATAGCTTTCATGACGTTTATATTTTTGTTTTATACAAAGGCATTTTGCCAGTGATTTATCGTGATTAAAGGAAAAAAAGTGCCTGCCGTATTTCCTTTCAAACCACGGGTAAACAACAAAAGAAAGCGATAAGTGGGTAGTTACTTCTACGTTTCAGATATCAACATGATAGACATCACGTGTGTTTCGCTGAATGCCCTGTATGAAAAAACCTCCGGGCTGCGGTATCTCTTCTACCAGGTCGAAGTGGGTGCATGACTTGGGCAGTGCTGAAAAGACAAGCAGGAAACTATAGGTTCCCTTGTCCGGAATGAGTGTCCACAACGGAGCAAACGTAATGTTTTCGATATGTACCAGTTCGGAACGCGAGCCGGATGAGCGATCGATCAGGAACGTTGTCTTCCAGATACGAATCAACATGTCTTTAGTGGTATTCCGAAAGTAGCAATGCACATATACAAACGAATCTTCCAGAAATTCGGTAGCGATGGAAGACAATACTTCGCTATCAATCTTCGGTTTGGTTGCGGGCGGAAGTACCGCGGGTAATGTTTTTGAAAAACGGATGGCGGGTGATTTAGTCATAGCGCTCAATCGGAGCATCAAAAATTCTGATTCGGAAACAGATGGACAAATAAACGATACTGACAAAGTTAACACGAGGCGTTTACAAAATCAAAAGCGTTTACACCACCGGAAGTACTGGCTGTTTTTAAAATGTGCTACTCTTTTTTCGCTTTTGCCTGCTGTCCGCTCAGCGCTCTTGCTTTCGCTTTCTCGGCGATCTCGAGTGCACGTTTAATACGACTGTCAGAATTTTTTACAGACGTTATATAGTATACGAGGCTTCGCTGATATCCCTGTGTAAATGTATTCCATACTTTCCGAGCTTCGTCATCCTGCTCCAGCACGGCTTCCATTTCCTCGGGTATAACTAGCTTGTGAGGGTCTGTGAGTTGAAATACAACGGTAACCCTATCCCCTTCTTTTACGCGCGCTGCTCTTCGTAATATACTCCCGACTGAAAAATAACGACTGCCATCTTTTTTATACTGCACCGCCAGATCGAACGGAGCACCATTCAGCGTACCTGCTGTGCGAACGCGTCCTTCCGGAAGTTTCTTCACAATCGCTTCCGGCAGAAATACTACCGTTGCCTTCATGGTTCCGTGAATGGTTTCCAGTGTAGCTGTAAACTGGTAACGTTTATCTTTCATACAGGCATAAGTCGTTTACAAATTTAAAGTACACAGACGCTGCCAAAGTAGCAATGTTCATGATAATGTATAAATTGCGGCAGACTTAACCACAGTTATACTACATGAACAAACTGGTTATTGGAAGTTTTAAAGAGTTTGAACAATACGTTGGTAAAGAACTCGGTACTTCAGAGTATTTGCAGATAAGCCAGGAGCGCATCAACAAGTTTGCTGATGCTACATTGGATCATCAGTGGATACATACCAACCCGGAGCGCGCGGCCTCTGAGAGCCCGTTTAAAAAAACAATCGCGCACGGCTACCTGGCACTTTCCGTAATACCGTATCTCTGGGAACAGATTGCCGAGATCAACAACATCAAAATGCTGATCAACTATGGCATTGAAAAACTAAAATTCAATCAGCCAGTTTTAGTAGACGATGAAGTGCGACTAAAGGTAACGCTGGAGTCGCTCACCGACCTGCGCGGTATCACCAAGGCTCAACTGCTTGCCGAACTCGAAATCAAGAACAACAAAAAACCTGCCTTTACAGCCACCATTATTTTCCTCTACCACTTTAAATAGTGCAGCCGTAACACCTGCCTGACCTCTATGCCTGTAACCTATATTATCATTGGTATTACTGTCCTCATCAGCTTTGCTGCCTATAGCAACAACAACCTGATGCGACAGTTCATGATGAATCCCTATATGATCAGCAACCGGCAGCAGTACTACCGGTTCATTACATCCGGATTTATTCATGCCGATCATGTACACTTGTTCTTCAACATGTTTTCGCTATACTTCTTTGGCACCACCATTGAATATATCTTTGGTATTGTCTTCAAATCGGCAGGCACCTTGTATTTTATTGCCTTGTATATCCTCGGCATCATCGTCTCCGATATACCTTCCTACATGAAGCACCGGAACAACCCCGGCTATAACGCGCTCGGTGCATCCGGAGGTGTAGCGTCTGTTATCTTTGCCTCGATCATCTTTCAACCGCTCGCAGACATCTATATATACTTTATACCCATCCCTGGATTTATACTGGGTATAGCTTATATCTTCTTCTCGTGGTATCAGGGCAAAAAGGCGAATGACAACGTCAACCATGATGCTCACCTTTACGGAGCTGTGTTCGGAGTGGTGTTCTGCGCTGTGCTCTATCCGCAATCTTTACCTCAATTTGTCGAACAGATAAAAAACTGGGAAGTATTAAATAAATTCCTCTGAGGTTTATTCCGTAGCGTTCTCGTCTATATTCAGGTCTTTATTTTCCTGGATGATGAAATTCATTTCACGCTGCACCGAGCGATACGCAATGCGTGTTTCCAGGATGAAAAGTATTGTGCTATAGAACAATACGGATATACCGATCATGCCCAGCAGTGCAGGAATCCAGATATAGTTTATCTGTGTAACTTCAATAATTCCAATCGACATACTTGTTGCTACAAACAATGCCAGGGCGACACATATAGCACTGATCGCGCGTTGTAAAAGCCAGGAGCGTTTGGTAGCCGAAACAATCTGCTTGGACAAAAGTTCTTTCCGTGCCTTCGAATAGGTTGCCATGGTTTTGGCATTGGATATTAAATCAGATATAGCGCGTGCACGATCGATAGCCCGGTTGAGACGCTGCGATGTAGTAAGCAATAACGATCCGGAAGCCAGTATCAACACGGCTGGTGTGATCATGGCAGAAAGCACAGTGAGAACGGCAGATAGTTCGCGCATGATAGCAGGCTTAATTACTATGGGAATTTAACCAATATTTCCAATAGCGGATATACCCTATAATAACTATGCCTGCCAAGCTGAAAGTTCCGTTGACATTTAATACAGTTCGTCTGCCGACACTTCGCGTTTCAATGTATAATTCCAGAAACCTATATTACCATTTGTGCCATCGCCTTTTGTGTTTTCAACCCACTCGCTATAGTTGTCTTCTACATAGGTTGGCCAGCCATCAAGTATCTCTATACTTGTATCCACAAATCCGTTAAACGAAACAACGTGCCACGACCAGGTACGGTTCTTCAGCAAATCCCTATTGAGACTATAATTCTCTTTCGGATTGTTTGATATTTCCGCGAGTACAATCTTCTTCTCGTTGTTGGCAATGATGGCGCGTGCCGCTGCTATATCTTCCGCATCTTTCAACGGCAATATATAGGAGTCGCCATGTTCAACATCGGTCTCTGTTACCAGGAAATACACCAGTGCAGGATCAGCCACCGGCTTTTCATCGTCATCATTACTACAGGAGCATAGTGCAGCCACCATGATTCCCAGGAGAGTTATCATTCTCATAAATCTAAAACGTTTGTCTTTTTCATTTAGACCCTTCATCAACAAACATGGTTGGAACAGAACGCATATTTTCTGCGCGTCTATGAAGTTACCCGTGGTTATACTTTCTTTGCAGCAATGAACAAGTTCTCTGCAAGCCAGGTCGCCACCGGCTTAGTTTTCTCCATGCTGTGGGCCTCTGCATCCGTAGCCGGTAAATTTGGTTTATACTCTGCCGAACCACTGATATTATTTACTACACGATTTTTCCTGGCAGGCTTCATCCTGTTAGCCTTCACCTATGGTATACAGAAAAGCCGATTACCAGAAGGAAAAGAATGGCTGCAGCTTTCCATCTTCGGAGCATTTAATACCACGCTATATTTAGGACTGTTTGTTGTTGCCTTGCAATATATCATGCCGGGTATAACATCGCTGGCAATAGCGTTAAATCCGTTACTCATCAGCATTATGTCAGCCGTGTGGATGAAACGCAAAGTAAAAATGCAGGAATGGCTCAGTATACTTATAGGAATTACAGGTGTTGCCGTTGCTGTATACCCGCTGTTGCAAACAAGCTACGCCACAACTGAAGGCATGGTGTTGTTATCACTCAGCATGATCACGTATTCGTTCGGTTCGGTATACTATGCTTCGGTGCCGTGGAAGTTGCCTCGCACTGCGATTAACGCCTGGCAGGTATTTATCGGTGGATTGTTTCTTGCTCCTTTTGCCTGGATAATGAACACCGGCACGAGTACTTTTGATTTGCGATTCTGGCTTTCACTCGCGTGGCTTATTCTGCCTGTATCTATACTCGCGGTGCAGCTTTGGCTTCGGTTGTTAAAGTCTGACGCTGTCCAGGCATCGCTATGGCTATACCTTTGTCCTATATTCGGGTTTCTGTATTCAACGTTGTTGATGGATGAACCGTTCACGATCTATACCTTTGCCGGTACAGTTATGGTAATGATTGCGCTTTATATAGGACAGCGTAAGAAAGAGGTTGGTCAGAAATAACGTTCTACCGTAATACCGTACGTTATCAGCAGGTTCTCTCTCCCGGTAGCGCTTAACTTGTTATAGGTAATAGCTGACGTCAGGCTCAACCATTTCTTAAGCTTTACGGAGAAACTTGTATTCGATTTAATAATATAGTCTTTACGATCAGACAGCGCGTGTTGTAAAAAATCGGAACCTTCTATTACTACAATCTCGCGAATAATAAACCGGAATTTCAGGCGAAAAGAATTTCTGAAAATCTCGTATTCATTACTACCGGTTTCAGGATCATCGTACAGATCACCTTTTTCATATAATATACCATCGCTTAAAATTACCAGTGCGTTTTTCCTGTTCACCACGTTATACCCGACACCGGCACCCGTCTGTAGCCGGTGATCAATTTTAAGAGACACACTCTTCTCATAGCTGCCCAATCCCCAATAATAAAAATTATAAAGAGTTTTATAGAGATTAAAATCGAGTCCGGAGAAAAAATCATTGTTGGTAAGATTTCCCAATTGCTTCCCATACATCCAGCTGTTGGTTGTGTTGAGGGAGATTGATTTTTTACTGATGCTATACCGGAAGTTATTATTCAACAGATAAGATGTACCATCGTTGGTCTTGTTGATATTACCCGTGGATGCAAAATTTATATAGTAGTTTACGGTATCATTAAATTGTCCAAAGCTGTCAACTGTACTCAGCATCGACACCCAAAAAATTACAATACCATAAACACGCAACCCTGCCATTGCAACAAGAGATAAAAAAAAGTGCCCGCGCTATGGCTGCCGAACAAACTGCGTAAACGTTACTACTTTTCCATATTCATCAAAACCATATTTACGCACGATGCTGTCCGCAGGGAGATAAAGCATATATAGTTTTGTATTGGTATTGAAATATATACCGGCATCCTGCCAGCCCCGATAAAGATCATCGCGCTGCAGGGTCTTTTTTAGTTTACGCGGCACCTGTTTGTCTTCCAGTCGCACACTATCGCGTAACGGCTCTGTATCTTTGGGCAACTCCGAATTATAAAAACTCTCCGGGTTGGTAAAGTTACGTTCATCATGCCGCACCGTATCCTGCTGCGCGCAAACCGGAAGAGCAAACCCCAGAGCGAGTGTATATGTGATGATGAATGTTCGCATGGAAGGAGGAGTTAAGAAAGTATGCCAAGCGGTGTTTACGTGTGTATGTGTGTAAGTATGTACGTGTTGATGTGTTTGGTGACGTGACGTTTAATTTAAAGCTAACGATGTCTCTCCAAAAACCTAAAAACATCAAATATCCGCCATACCTACACACGTAAACACCTACACACTTAAACACGTAATCACCTTATTCCTTCAAACCACGGAATAAACCCCTGCAACATCGGGAAGAAGCTGCTGCCGTGGGTGCCGCCGGGGATTGCTGTTAAGGTTACGGTGGTGCTGCCGGCTGCTTTGAAACTCTTTAGTGTTGCTTCGGAGTTTTGATAGGGTATAATTTCGTCTTTGGTGCCGTGATACAGTCGGGTGGGAACTTTGGTGTTCCAACCATATATACTGTTGCGTACCAATGCATCTTTCAATTGTTTTTCTCCTGCAGCGGACTGAAGACTGCTGTAGAAGCCTGGGGCAAGCAGCGAAGGCACGTGCGTGGTAAGTTTGTTGTTGATGAAACTTCCGCCATAGCTGCCGTTCATATAGCTGTCCAAAGCTTTTGCATATTGATCCTGAAAGAAATAGGACAGTGGTTTATTCCAGTCATACGTGTTGTTATAGGACATCAGTACAAACGCCAGATAACCGGGATACGAATAATATGAATTGGTGGTAATGCTCTTCAACATCTCGGTAAGATCGTAACCGCCTGCTCCTGCCGCCACTGCTTTTACCGACAACTGGTGTTCCGGATTTTTCTCGATCTCTTCTGCCGCAGCTAAGGTTACATAGCCGCCTTCTGAATATCCGGCCAGAAATAGTTGATCGTTATACGCTATATTTTCATTTGTCAGAAATTCTTTGGTGGATTTGATCATATCGATCACCGCCTTTGCAGCATGTGCCTTGTCATAGTACGGATGAAATATATCAGCCGATTCACCATAGCCTATAAAGTCTGGCATCATCGCGATATACCCGGCTGAAGCAAAGTATTCCATACCGGTTGGATTAGACGATACTGACGGAGCTTCAGACTTCAGAAATGTGGTGCCATGCTGCAAACTTATCAACGGTGCTTTACCGGTTAGTCCCAACGGTACATATACCACTCCAGACGCTTTTATAGATTTACCTTTATACGTGGTTTCGTAAACCACCTTATAACTCTTAACACTATATTTGATCAGATCAGCAAACTGATCCTGACCGGCAATCTGCGCAAATGCCTTCAGCATTTCAAGCGGCACTTCGCCGGTTTGTTCTGCTGAGACGAAGTGTGTCTCTGTTACCGGTGCAAAATCTTTCCCGGTAGTGGGTTCGTCACCACAGCTTAATAATAAACCTGCGGTGAGTAATGCCAGATAATTTGATTTCAACATTTTAGTTTCCTCTCGTGGTTTATATATATACTTATTTTTATACTACATGTTCATGCCGTGCACCCACCCTACTTTGCCATCGGGTGTGCGCACAAAGCCGTATTGATCGAAGGTCGCCAGTATTTCAACGGCTGCTGATTTATCGAGGTATGCAAGTGGTATACTTTGCTCGTTGCTGTCTGACAACAAAACTGCCGGTGCTTTTAGTTTTCTGGATTTACCTTTGGCTGCCAGTCCAACGGATTGTTTCTGAACATATCCCTGACGCCTGTCGGGAAGCGCTATACGGTACCAGTCTTTACTTTGCGCCAAGATCTTGATATAGGTGTTCCTGGAAAGAGTCTCTTTCAACGGTCGTTTCTCTCCCGGACCACTTCTCAGAAATGTCTTCTTATCGGTAACACGGTATGCCTGCACGCTGAACGTTGTATCAAGGGCCTGTGCGTTCGTGAGTGCTTCCATGGTAAGAACATAGTTCACAGGATCTTTACTCCGCACCTGGTATATACCAAAATGCAAGTGGGAAGGTGTATACCGTGCATTGCCAGTATTACCAACGAGGCCGAGTGTATCGCCTTGATTAACACGTTCACCCGTTCTGACGAGCTGTTTATCGAGGTGTGCAAAATAATAGGAGTGTCCTCGTTTACCATCCTGCAGCCACACCACTTTACCACCGAGGTTGCTGGTTCCCACACGTGAAATTATACCCGCAGCGGGTGCAACCACCGGTGTCCCCTTCGGAGCAAATATATCTATACCTTCATGCTTCCGTTTGCCGCCATCTCTGGAGTCACCATAAAAACTTCCGATCGATTTATTCGAAGCACCGGATACCGGGTTAATAAGCACAGGTGTTGCCGATATAGTTATGGTATAGTAAGCGTTTACCAGTAACTCCGGTTGTATGCGAATGAGACATGTATAGTCCTGATCAAATTCATGAGAGAGTGTAAGCGAAGAATCCGCATGCGCCAAGGAAGTCCATGCTGCATCTTTCCATACAAGCAGGTCCAGAAAAATCCTGGCGTTCGCTGCACTCTTAATTGCTCCGCCAACTTTGAGCACCTGTCCATCGCGTACAGAAAAACTATACGAGCGTGCCTCCACTTCACTGGCCTGAAAAACTCCGGCCTCTGAAAAAGGAAGACTAATGTTCACTGAATCGTACAACGCTTTCTGTCCTGCCTCTATCCAGGCCGTTGCCATCGGTGTTGACTGCAGGTTGGCTTTTTCCAACGACTGTATATATTGCTCGTATGGAGTTTTAGAAGAAAGTGCTGATTGTACACTGTGTAAACTATTACACGAAATGAGAATACATCCCAGTAACAACAAATATATTTTTTGCATCAGTTGTACCAACAGTGTTCGTGTCAATTTAGTTTACAACTAACTATCCATGCAGAAAGAGTCATTTGAGACCAAGTATATAATCAGCGGGTGTGGTTTTTTCTATACAGTTTACGCAACTCAAACGGAACCTCATGACCCTGTACACTCAAGTAATGCGCTGGCTGGTATGTCTCATTTTGATTTTTAACAGCGGTATACTCTGTGCACAAGAGAAAACGAAGACGCAACTGCAAGACAGTATCGATCATGAGAAGTTTATGTTCCTGATCAATGCAAATCGGGAACAAAGCTATATTACGGCAACGGAGGGCTTCGGCAATCTCGAGCCACTGTTAATGGAGGCAAAACTCTCTCCGAGTTATTTCTTTTCACGAAAGAAGAAAACGTGGGCGTTGCTTTTAAATCCGCAGGTTCAAATCCGCATGCAAAACACACCGTCATGGCCTATCAATACACCAAGCTATAAAGCACATCTTACGTACTTTCATTCTATTGATTTCTGGCAACGAACTTTTCTGAAGAAACTATTTTTCGAAAACGCACTCTGGTCTGCTACCATCGGGCATCACAGCAACGGTAAGGCCGGCAGTTTTTACAAGAATGACTCTACAGATGTTATCGATATGGAAGACGGCAACTTTGCCACGAACTACCTGATTGGAAGTATATCTACTTATAAGGCGAAGCGTGTACGTAAAAATGTAGTGGCATTCCGCTCGCTGAAAGCCAGTGTGGAAATTCATCCACGTGCATGGTCTGTGGAAGAGATCAGAAATATATACGGACGCTATCGTTTCTATGGTTCACTTGGCATTGGTGGCCCGTGGCGTGAAACCAAAAAGACCTGGATCAATCAATGGCTCCAACAATCGAGTCTTGAACTACAAGTAGGGTGGATTGCAGGCAAGATGGCTTCCAAAAGTCCGCTGGATGTAGGCAAACGTTTAATTGTAGATATACGCTATCAATATTACCCGGAGTGGTTTGATGAAATCGCTTTTTTTATCCGGTACTATCGGGGGCAGGACTATTACAACCTATATTTCGTAAACAACATTTATGTAGTGAGCTTCGGACTCACGTCAAACATTCTGAATCCTCAACAGGCCATCAAATTTTTCCGCAATAAGAATAACTACTAACCATTAAAAAAGGACACGAGGTGATCGCGCCCTTTCAATATATAGGTATATATGTGTGCATCGTCAAAGGTTTGCTTTTGCTATAAGCGCTTCGTCTTCCGGAGTGATCGCCACGAGGGAATAGTTTAGCGTTTTTGTTATCTTTATTTCATCCAGCACATCCACCAGATTCTTATAGCGCGATTGCCGCGCAGGTTTCACCATCACGTACATTTTACCGATGTGTTCCTTCTTTTCCTGCAGTATCCGGCGAATCCCTTGCGGAGAATAATTCGTAACATTTACGTGTGGATCCTGGACGCCCTGGTACCAGTATATTTTATCTTTTTCACCCAGTATCACCGTAATAAGCTGCGATGGTTTTATTACCGGACCCGTTGTATTATTGGTCGCTTTATCGGGCAACGTAATTTGCAAAACGTATGATTTTGCCAACGTTGTGGTGAGCATAAAGAATGTGATGAGCAAGAACGCAAGATCGACCATAGGAGTCATGTCGATTCGCGGTGACATTTTTCTGCTGCGTCTTTTACCGCGCTGGTTGCCCGATGCAGGTTGTGCTATTGCTGCCATAGTGTTGAAGTTTAGTAATCCTATAATTCAACCGGCAAGCAATAGTCACATAAGTATATAATATCTTTCAGGCAGGCACCTGGTTGCGGATGTATACTTTAAAGGTAGTGCCAATGCCAGTCGCGCTGTCCACTTCAATTCTGCCACCTAATGAATTTGCCTGGGTTTTCACTAAATATAGTCCCATTCCTTTTCCTTCTACATGTGAATGAAAACGGCTGTAGAGTGTAAATATTTTCTCCTTATACAGCGAGAGATCCATTCCCAATCCGTTATCGCGAACTTCCAGGCATACCAAATCACCTTCAACGACAGAACGTATGCGTATAACAGGAGGCCTTGATGGTTGCCTGTATTTAATCGCATTGCTGATCAGGTTTACCAGTATACTATCCAGGTATGGCTTTAAGGTATATATCGTATTGATTTGTGAAAAGTCCTGATCGAACACGGTATGTGTTTCCTGAATCTCTTTTTCGAGGTTGATCTTGATCAGTTCCAGCTCTTCTTCCAGGTTTATCTTTGTAATTACAGACGTGTTGTTCTTTCGAAGCTCCAATACAGTGTTCAGGTCTTTCACAACACGGTCCAACTCCTGCGTGGTAAAGATGATCCGATCGATGATCATATTTACTTCTTCCGGTTTGTTGCGCGTAATCTCCAGTACATTTCCTAGACCCAGAATACGTGCTACCGGTGCGCGCAGGTTGTGTGCTGAAATGAACGCAAACTGTTCCAGTTGCTGGTTATACTCTACGAGATCGCGCGTGCGTTCTTCTACTTCAGCCTCCAGTGTCTCATTACGAAGTTTAATTTCGTTGTTCTGTTTTTCAATGATCTCACGGGCAAACTGTAATTCATGGTTCTGCGCAGAAACAAGATCACGTTGGGAAGAGATCTCTTCCTGACTCTGGAGTAATTCTTCGTTCTGAAGTGCGAGTTCTTTTGTTCGTGCCTCCACTACCTCTTCCAGTCTCCGGTTTTGTCGCGTAACAGCACCGAGTCGAACTTTATAGATCACAACGGTTAACAGTACTACCAATACTCCGGCCAGTGATCGTACCCACCACGTTTTCCACCATGGAGGAAGAATGTGAATGATGAGCAATGCACCCTCTTCATTCCACAAGCCATCGTTGTTGCTTGCCTTTACTTTAAAGATATAGTCGCCCGGATCAAGGTTTGTAAAGGTTACAGCACGTTGGTTGCCAACATAGTTCCAATCGTTGTTAAAACCTTCCAGCTTGTACGCATATTGATTTTTGTTACTCGCTGTAAAATTCAGAGCAACATAATTTATAGTAAAAAAATTGTAGTCTGGCGGAAGTGACACTTCGAGTGTTTTGCTGATCTGCTGCGCAAGTATACCATCTTTATCACCCGCCTTCACAGACTTGTTAAGCAGCTTGAGATCGGTAATAAAAACCGGTGGCACATGAGGATTGTCTTTTATACTATCGGGATAAAAGACATTTATACCTTTCCCTCCAAAGAAGAATTGTCCTTCTTTATTCTTGAAACACGCGTTGGGTTTAAACTCGTTGCTGAGCAAGCCATCGTTCACATCGTAGTTCTTGAAAGTATGCTTCTGCGGATCAAACTTCGATATACCATTGGTCGTACTTAGCCAGAGATAACCCTTGCGATCTTCCAAGATACCACTTACAATATTATTGGGCAGACCATTCGCAGTGGTATAGCTTCGTATATGCTTCTTGTTAACGATGAGATGCAGACCGTTGTTGGTTCCTACCCAGATGCGTCCGCGTTTATCTTCCATGATACAGTTTGAAAGACCGTCTATCTTCATCGAGTCCCGATCGTTGAAAGACTCAAAGCGCACAATCTTTTTCTGGTGATTATCAAAAACTGTCAGCTCTTCAATCGTACCAATCCACAAATTGCCTTTACTATCTTCCAGCAAAGTGCGCACATAATTATTGAACTCGAACTCCGGCTCGTTATAGCGTTGAAATATACCTTGTTTCTCCTGTGTAAGAATGCTGATACCATTATATGTACCGGCTACTATAGCGCCCGTTTCACGAAGTTGGTTTATCGCAAAAACATCATCGCTTGAAAGACTGGTGTGCCGTTTAGGATCGCGAATATAGCTTACAAACGAGTTTGTTTTTTCATCATAGCGATTCAACCCGCCATTCCAGGTGCCAAACCACATGCGTTGTTGATTGTCTTCGTATACTGAGATTACCGGGTTTGCACTAAGGCTTCCCTTTTTTAACGAGTGTCGGTAATGCTGAATAACATTACCATCTTTCATTACGATTCCGTCTTCGGTACCGATCCAGAAACGTTTTTTAGAATCCTGCCAGATTGCATTTACGATATCATTCTCCAACGGTATATCTACCTCTGAAAATTTCTCCTTGAGCCTGTCGATTACACATATACCCTTGGAGTATGTACCGATCCAGATTCGCCCCTCATGATCTTTATATATAGCCCACACTGAATTATCGGGCAATGTCGTTGGGTCGTACTTATTGTAAACATAGTTCTCGTACTTGCCATTCGTTATATTGAATCGAAAGAGTCCTCCGTTCTCCGTACCAAGCCACAGGTAGTCCTTATCGATGCAAAGATTCAGAATATCATTAACAAGCGGTATATTCTCTTTAACCGGTACAGACAATATATAGTTTGTAAATGACTCCTGGCGAGTATCAAATTTACTGAGACCATCTTCCGTTCCGATCCATATATTTCCGTGCGTATCTTCTACAGCTTTGTGTACATGATCACTCACAATGCTTTTTGGATTTTGAGGATCCGCAGCATACTTCACAGCCTTATTTGTTTCTACATTCCATTTGAAGAAACCGATCGTGCGAACGCCTACCCAAAAGGATTTATCAGACGCGCGTGTTAAAAACTGTACAGGAGATTTCGAGGGGAAAAGTGTATGGCGCTCCAATGTTTTGCCGGTTGTCTTGGAGAGCTTGTCAATGAACGCATGATACGATCTTACTCCTCCTACCCAGATATAGTCTCGGTCTTCGTAAAACGCTCTTATCTCACAATCAAATGAATACTCAGGGAGTCTTGTAAAATTATCGAGGTTGCTGTTGTAACGATGTAATCCCCCGTTGGCCGTGCTGATCCACAGTACACCACGATTGTCTTCGTAGATCTGGAGAATAGAATTTTTAGCGACACTTGTTGAGTCAGCCGGATCGTTACGGTAAACTTTAAATTCGTATCCGTCAAAACGATTCAATCCATCTTCTGTTCCGACCCATAAAAAGCCATCGGAGTCTTGTAAAACCGATGTCACCCGTGAATTGGAAAGTGTTGCAGCCAGATCGGGCCTTGAAAACTTTACCTTTTCAACAGCCGTCTGCGAAAAAGCCTGGTAGAAAAAAAGAATAAACAAGTAACAGCAACAAACACGCTTCATATCCCCATGACTAAATGATTCCTATAGACTTCAGAAACTAATCTTTTGCAGATTGCAGATACACGGCAACACGAAGCCAAACGCATTGATCGATGTATGCTAATAAATAGTTTGAATCGTAAAGATGGCAGGCGCTACTGAATCTGAAACTCTGTGATTTAAGAAGATTGCGTGTCAATAAAATACGCAGATGTGTATCCGTATTTTTACTGATGTCTGTTTTTAGATTGGAAGATTGGAGATTTAAAAATTTTAAGATTATAAGATTTGAAAATTGGAAAGATTTTAGAATTAGAAAATTATAACATTAACGGAAACGTAGCTGTAGCATAATCTTCCAATCTTAAAATCTTCCAATCTTAAAATATTTCAATTTTTGTAATGCATTTCCTATTCATAGTGCTTCACGTCCTTCCATGCATCTGTTAGCGGTTGCTTTAGGTTCCGGCAGAGAAATATTTTTACGTTGTTTTCATAGGGCATACAATATGTGCAGGAGGACACGGCAACTTGCTCACAACTTTCAAAATCATCGCGATGATCTTCGAGTTTGCCACCCAGGATAATCATGACTTCACCGGTATAGTTACGCGGTCCCCAGATCCAGTAGTTATTATGAGAACCGATCGATGGTGGAAGTCCATACTGCTTGCCATAGAAATCTATTGCGCCACATCGTCCGTAATTGTTGGAATATATAGCGCACTTGCTTTTTTCGGCTTCGGTAAGTCCGTTATACACCTTGGCTACATCGCGGGCTTTTTCTTCCCAGCCAAACATATCAGCATAAAATTGGGGCAGCTCCGAAAGTTCTTTATTCTCACTCGATGTCGGCTCCATCCCGAGAGCCTTGCTATATACTATATATTGCTGAACCGGCAACGCGGGTATCACCAAAGGCATAAGTATACCGGCTGTGATAATGAGCAAAGCCGGATAAATATACCGAAGCCATGCTACTGCCGGTGACGTTAATTTCTGCTCGAAGAAAATTCCAGCTGCAGCAAATAAACACGCATAGGCCGGAGCCAGGTATTCACCTTTACTCGTTGGGTTTATGACGAGAATGACCAGTGCCGTTATATATATCCAGCCGACTATCCGATAAGGCTTTAAAAAATTGTAGAAGAACAGTGCCAGTAAACCTGCGATCCAGATCGGAGTGCTTAATGGATTAAGAAATAAAAATTGATCAGCTATAAAATCCAGCCGGTTTCTTCCTGAATACTTTTGAGTTGATGCATTGTGTATAAACTCCAGGTGCGCCTGATCATGATTTATATTCCACAATATATAGGGCAGAAATAACAGTACAGCAAGTATACCTGCCGCATAGGACCACCGCGTTGCAAACCACTTCGGGTTTGTTAACAGGATGCCTGCAAAAATACCGGCCCCCAGAAACAGTACGCTGATCTTGTTGAGCAGTCCTATTCCCAACACAAGTCCTAACACAATCCAGTAACTTTGCTTTTGCGTGTTAATGATCTTTACGATACAATAAATCGCCCATGACCACACAAAGATGTCAATGGAATTCATGGAGTATATACCCGACATCGCCAAATGAATCGGAGACAATAACACAGCCAGACAAGCGAGAAAAACTGCGAAGAGTTTTCCACCCATCTCTTTTACAAGCAGACCTGTAAGAATAATGGTACCGCCATGCGCCAGGGCCGGCAACAGACGGATTGCCACCAGACTATCTCCAAAAATCAAACGACTGAGCTTGAGAAGATATAACGAGAACGGTGGCTGATCTACATAGCCCCACGCCAGGTGTTCGCTGCAGGCAATATAATAAAGTTCATCTCTGAAAAATCCGTAGGCACCACTCAGGTTAACAATACAGTGTAGCAGTACGGTGACGAACGCTAAACCACCTATTAAATTTTTTTCAGAACGGGTAAAGTTTACAGTGCTCATGAGTTAAAAGTTAAGTCTCAAATATCACAAGAACGAATGCTGTTCAGGTTAAAACCGATAAACTGGACGACCGACTTTATAAAAACGCACTAATGACTGCTCGAAACGCCGTTCCGTTGCATGGAAGCCGATGTTCGAAGATAAATTTCCGCCACCACAAGGTTCGGCACCCAACTCAGCCACGCAAGTGTGGCGTAAGCCTGTGGCACACTCAGGTTATACGAATACGATGAAATGAAAATGTAAATACGCAACGTGATCGCTGCGAAAGTAAGGGCATAGCTCCTCCACATCCACTGACGGTGCGCAGTAATATCTCTTTTGCGGATCCGGTCGAACGCAAGGGCTGTAAACAAAAACCACAAACTTCCCTGCAATAAAAAACTGGTTAACACCCAAGGACCGCGGTCTACAAACAAACTCATAACAATACCACCCGGAGCCGCAAAGAACAAGATACCCATAACGTAGATATACCCGCCTACGCGATGAAGTTTACGGAAACGCTGTATCGACTTGGGATGGAGCTGAAAAAATCCCAGTACGAGGATTATACCACCAATCAGCACGTGTGAATAGTAAGCCGGCAGATACCACCCTGTGGCTACTGCTTGTTGCTTGAGACGAAGAAAACCATACTGAGGATCGAAGTTACTATAGGTAAGCGCGTTCGCTGCCAATGCAAGTGCCAGCAGCACCACAATGCCGAGAAATATATTTCTGAACAACGTGATGGCCAGGCGCATTAAACCGGTTTACTTTTCAGCATGTCAATCATTCTGTTCAGGAAGTCCAGGTTATGACGGTCCTCGTCACTAAGCTGCTCCTGGAAGTCTTCAACCTTGTCGTACTGCGGTCTGTACCAGTTATAGTATTTAAAGCGTTCCTGCGTAGTGGCATCTGCAAAACGGAAACCGTAATCCGCTAAAATTTCGTCACGCATATAGGTTATAGTTGCCAGCGACAGGAAGTTGGATTCACGCTCACCTTCCTCTGTCCATACCTTGAATTTGCCTGAGAGATATGTGCTGTCCAATTTAACAAACTGCGACTGCGGGAAACTGCGATGCGAAGTATAGGAATTTACCGAAAGATCTTCGCTCATTGAAAAATACGTATATACCGGAATGTTGTACTCGTCAAACTCACTCCCCTCCGGACTATCCTGATCGCATTTTAGTTCCAGCAATGAATCGTTCAACTTGCGGAATACAATCTCACCGCTGGTATAAAAACTACTCACCGCCAATGTATCCTGTTTTCCATCAACAAGTGTAAGACGGTTATAGGTATAAAACTCTTCGCGTCCATCAATATAGCGCTCCGTAATAGTGGTAATTACAGCATTAATCTTATCTGTAACAGATTGAAGCAACGTTCCCTGAGTCTCAACATAATCGGTCCAGCCATTAAGTGGAACAGGTGTGGTAGATATACCGCCTACAATTTCGCGGAACACTCCTGTTGCTACGAGGTACGATGGAGGCATAATTATACCATAGCCCGCACCCTGTTGATTGGGAATTTCACAAAATGTACGAGAGTCACTTTTGAGTTTCAGATTCTTAGGAAGGAACTCAAAGTTCTTCACCCAGCGCGCAGAGTTTTCAGAAGGGAAACCTTCGTGGTACTGATATGTACGATCGATCCAGCCATATATACTGTCTTGCTTCACCAGTGCGAAGGAATTATCCTGCGTGTAAGGAATGATCATATCATAAGCGGTGGGTATAACAAGTTGACGTGTCTCAAGATTAAAATAACCAGCTTTGCCTTCTTTCTTTATTTCCACCATGCCGGGCACTTCGAATGACAACGTTCCGATTAATTCATACTCCACCGGTATAATTACTTCACCAGCTTCGTCTACCAATCCCATAGTATAATTTGATGACTTTGGATTATCGTCATAGAAGTAATTGGTCCAGTTGCCGTTCACTACATAGTAATAATTCTTCTTTTCATGTGTGGCAAACCATATCACCGAATCATAACGTTGCTGAAGTTCTGCTGCACGGGTATATATATGCTCACGTTTTTTCAATTCACGAATACGATCTACGCTCCACTCTAAATTACCACGAATGCTCGCAAAAGATTTGTAGAATTCTTCGCCTTCAAGTTTTGTAATAACAAATGAATCTTTTCCAGGCTTCAGCCAAAAGGTAACAGACGTTTCTTCATGGAAATCCTCTTCAATATTCTGAGGCGCAAACGTAACGGGGATAACTACTTTTATACCGGTTTCTTCTTTTGATATCTGCGGCTGGCTGTACAGAGCCGTGCAAAGAATAAACTCATGCTCTTTGTTCTGCAAAATTTTAACAACAGAGAGAATGGATTCTTTGGATTGTTTCGCATCAAACAGATCTAAAATTGCTTCGTCCGATTGACTCAATGTATTCTGAAACGTAGTGAGAAATGCTACGATCTCTTTTTCGGGATCTTCTTTCTTTAGAATGCTGCAAGCAGCAGTAAAGAGTATTATTCCGAAAGCAATTTTAATGATGAGATAGCGTGAAAACATACAGGATAAGAGGTTAGTAGCATGCAAGGTACAAAAGTCGAATAAACTTTTCACGTACGGTTTCCCGTTCAACTATGACCGGGTGATTGCCAAGTCGTTGGAAATAAAAAAGGCCTGGATAGAAACCTACCCAAGCCCTGTGTTAAAAATCAAAATCGTTGATCTATCGCTGAACAATTACTTTTTCTTTAAAGACCTTTCTGTCAATGGTAACTTGTACAATGTAAAGTCCATCTGGCAGCCCGGTAGTGTCCAACACCTTTCCATTGTCACCATCATACATGCGGACGGGAACTTCATCTCCCCAGTTATTTAATACGGATACCGATGGAAATTCTTCTGTGCCTAAATTTATGTAAACTGTATTGCCTGCCGGATTTGGATATATTTTCAATTTATACTCTCCCTGCTCGTTGTTTATAAAACAAAGGTCTGAATACTCCGATTGTCCATCGAGGTCAATCTGTTTAAGACGATAGTAAGTTTTTCCAGCATTAACTTCGGTATCCAGGAAAGTGTACCTCACAGTGGTGATACTGTTTCCGGACGCATCCTTTCTACCAATGGATTCAAAACGGATCCCGTCACTTGATTTCTCTATCGAGAAGTAATCGCTGTTTGATTCGCTCGCAGTGATCCAAGACAATTGGACAGTACCGTTGCTTACTTTGTTACACGAGAAAGATGTCAACTCCACGGGCAGCGGGTTGTTGGACGTCGTTGACCCTAAAGCGAACGGACTAAAATTCGTTACCGCGGCACTTGACGTTACCGTTCCTGCAGCTGCGTTACCGGTAGTACCTCCGTTGCCATGACTCACCCATGCGCTGCCATCCCAACGAGCTACTACGAGAGAAGCCGGGTCTGTTACATAGGCGTCTATTGGGCAATCGGAAGAGTTCCATCCAAGTGTTACCGACACGTTCGATGTACCAGTTGTTCTATCAAGTATCCAATACTCACAAGCACTAACCGTATAGAGCGGCAAAGTAAACGTTGAATTGTTACCATACGCCTGAGCGGCTTTAAAATACTGCGCAGTGAATGCGTCAGTGGCATTAGTTGGTGCTGTTATAGCTATAGGCCTATATATGGCATTATCACCTGTTGGAAACGTAAACGCAGTGCTACCGGTTTTACGAACAGGTCCATCCACATAACTCGAACTACTTGCTCCCGATACAGAGCTGCCAGAGGCAAAGTTAAGATAGTTAGCTGACGTGGTATTCACAATACCTGTAGTGAACGTTGCAGTGTTACCAACAGTCACGGGTGAGTTCAATGTAACAGAATTAGTATTGGCGTTTTTGTTAACAATCAATCGTTGAATAACTGGAATTGAACTCGCAGATGTAATTGTTTGATTATTGCTTCCGGCTAATTGTACTATACCTGTTCCTGCGCCAAATGTAATGGGGGTTAAACTATTCACTGTTACATCGCTATACATGGAGTTCGTCCCAGAATAAGCAGGCTGTAAAGCACCGGTTGAAGTTTGCGTAAATGTTACTCCGCCATTGAATGTATCAGCTGAAGAATTGGCTAAAGCCCATTGAGCAGTACTGCTGTTTGTGAGCACAGTTGTTCCATTAAACACATTTCCCCCCGTGCACAAGTTTGCTGTCGCTCCTTTCTTTTCGATGTGCGCCTCAGCATTGTATGTCCCGCCATTGAGATATACTTGCGGAGAAGCAAAGGTAGCATTACCATTAAATGTAGTTAACGGGCCAACTGTTAGTACTGCGTTTCCGGTAAAAGCTATGGTTTGTGCTGTTGAGCCTGTTTGTGTAAATCGTTGCAGCGTTAATGTGCCGGTTGAAAAACCTGAGCTTCCCACAGCAATTGTCTTTGCATTTGCTAGGGTTGCTGTCCCTGTTCCTCCGCAAAAGGTAATAGCAAATCCTGCTATGGAGTTTACAAAAATATTTCCGTTAAAAGCATTTGGACCATTATACCCTACCGAGATCCTCGATGAAGATGTTCCAGAGTTAGTGAAGGTAACGTCTCCATTATATACACTTGCCGTTGTATATTCAAGAAGTATATCGCTACTGCCGCTATTCGCTATAGTTGTAGTTCCATTAAACGTATTGTTACCATTCGTTCGTAAATAACCATTGCCACTATTTACAATAGCAGCGATATTATTAAACGTATTACTACCTGTTGCTAGATTATCAGTAGCTCCTGTTTTTTCTAAATAAGATGCACCATGATAAGTACAACCATTCAAATAAAGTTGAGGCGATTTAAAGGTAACATTGCTATTAAAAGTAGAAGTGGGTCCGATAGCTAATGCCGCGGTGCCCGAGAAAGTAATAATTTGTGCAGTAGACCCTATTTGGGTAAATCTTTGTAGGGTAAGTGTGCCCGTTGAGAAACCGGAATTCCCTACACTAATCGTCTTCGTGTCTGCCAACGTTGCCGTTCCAGCACTTCCGCAAAAGGTGATAGCAAATCCTGCAACAGAGTTCACAAAAATGTTGCCGTTAAATGCATTTGCGCCATTATATGCTACCGAAATTCTCGATGAAGATGTTCCTGAGTTTGTAAATGTAACATCTCCATTATACGTACTAGCGGTTGTATATTCGAGTAATATATCGCTGCTACCACTATTCGTTATAGTAGTTACTCCGTTGAACTTATTATTACCATTCGTTCTTAAAAAACCACTACCACTATTCACAATCGTAGCCGTACTGTTAAAAGTATTACCAGCCAGCGTTGCCAGATTGTCTGAAGCGCCAGTTTTCTCAAGATAGGCCGTGCCGTTGTAGATACACCCATCAAGGTATAGCTGAGGGGATTTGAAAGTAACATTGCCATTAAACGTTGAAAGGTTGCCGACTAATAACTGCGCAGTTCCAGTCAGCGTTAATGTTTGAGGAGTTGTTCCATTTTGAATAAAGCCCCGCAGACGCAGACGGCCTGCTGTGAATCCTATATTTCCTACCGAAATGGTTTTGCCACTGGCCAGTGTACAAGTAACCCAGGAATGCGGTCCATTACCAAATGTAACACCAGCCCAGTTAGTACTATTGGTAGAGTTGACAATAATGTTTCCATTGAATTGAGTCCCCGTAGCATCATCTGACAAAGCTACCCATGAAGTACCAGTATTTGTTGCCGTTACATCTGCGTTAAATATATCACGTGTAACATACGCTGTTGCGAAATATCCTGTACCCGAATTAACGATTGTAGTAACTCCATTAAAAGTATTACCGCCATCACCTAAATTATGAGAAGCTCCATTCTTTTCAAGATAAGCTGTACTGTTATAGGTACATCCGTTGAGGTACATTTGCGGAGCTTTGAAAGTTACACTTCCATTGAAAGTTGAAGAAGGACCGAGTACAAGGTTACCGGTACCTGTTAACGTTATTGTTTGTGTTGTCCCTCCAACAGTGCTCCCCTGCGTAAATCTTTTGAGGTAAAGTGCGCCGGCAGTAAATGTACCTGCAGTAATTGTCTTGCCTTCTGCTAGTGTGGCCGAAGCAGATGCTGAGCCGTTACAGAAACTAATATCGGCACCTGATGAATTCACAACAATATTACCATTAAATTGATTGCCGGCTGAACCATCGGCAATAGGAATTCCGGCTCCTGCATTTGAACACGTCAGCGTGAGATTACCATTGAAAATATCGAAGTAGTTATTGGCCGTTTCAAATGTTCCGCTAGTAGCGGTGTTGATCAATGACGTGGTGCCATTAAATCTGTTTCCACCAGTGCCTAAGTCATTGCCGGTACCCGTCTTGGTAAGTGTGGTTGTGCCGTTGAATGTATTGACAGAACTGGTTGTTCCATTCAAAAGTATATTTGCTGCCGATAGCGTTACTGTTCCTCCAAATGTAGATCCGCCACTAAATGTAATGCTTCCAGCAGTACCCGAAATATTCGGAGATATAGTGGTGCCATTAAAAGTCGTTGCTGCGGTAGTGCTTAGTACCACAGAAGCTGCTGCTCCGGTGTTGCTAATGGTCCCGGAAGAAAATGTTAGCGCTGTTGTTCCTGAAATTGTCAGCGTTCTGCCGTTGAGATTTATCGTGCCGGTATACCCGCTAATCGATATACTTCCAATAGTTGGTGCTATATCAAGCGTACAATTTCCAGTGCCACCACTATTAAATATAGCGACCACTCCTGCAACAGGGACCGAAGCCCCTCCTGCTCCACCAGATGTTGCTGACCAATTCGCTGTGTTGTTCCAGTTGGATGTTGTTGTTGCCACCCAATAACGCTGACTAAATGCGGTATAACCAAAGCAAACGAAAAGAAAAAGAAGACAATTTTTTCTAAACGTTACCAATCCGGTTTTACCGATGCCCCTCCTGCCAGGCCGCTCAAACATACTTTTTTTCATTCGCGATTTCTGTTGCCAGAATGTTTTGATTAAACCAATCTATTTCTACCGCGAAAGTTACACTTGATGTTTGGTTTGGCAGGTCAGTGCATATAGCTACAGATATATAGGTTCTTCATGGATTAGCGTATCCGTATTTTTACATAGCAACGTATCCGTATTTTAAAACACGAAAATCAAAAGAGGCAAACCTGCTTAGAATTCACAGGTTTGCCTCCATTAATGATCCTTAATTACCGAATGAACTTATGTATTATGCAGGTTCACCGTAAACACCGGACGGCCTACTTCTTTCACCACTCTGTCTGAAAAATGATGGGAGAATAATCTAAATCCGCTACCGCTATTTTTTAGAACTGTTATCAATCCAGCGCTTACTTGTCGTGCAAAATCGATTATTCGTTCTGCAGGATCATTGCCTTCGAGAATAGTAACTGAATAATTCTCCAGGTTCGCGATGCGCGCCATCTGATTGAAGTATTCTGATTCTATAACTTTATTGTCTGACGAAGTATCGTGAACGTGTACCAAATGTATATGTGAGTCGAAATATTTCGCCAACAGTCGAAGGGTCTCCAAGCCACGAGCACTTTCATTGCCTGAAATAATATCTACTGCCGCTACGATATTCGAAAATTGTTCGATGCGGAAGCCATCGCGAACAGAGATCACCGGACATGACGAAACCATAATCGCTTGCTCTGTATGATTTCCGGTGAAGAGTTCAGTTATATTTTCCTCACCCGATGTACCCATCACGATGAGATCTATATTTTCATTTTTCAGATATTCGTCAATACCTGACTTAAAATCATCATCTACAATAGAAGAAGCAATCATAACATTTCCTATACTATAGCGCGCTGCAAGGTCTTCCATTTTTTGCTTGGTAGCATGCAACAGCTGTACCGTATATAGGTTGGCTTCTTCATCTACTTTCAGATTTATATCACCGGTAGCAGAAAAACTTTCTCCAATCGGGTGCCGGGTAAAGTTTACCAGGCTGATAACAGCATCGGAGCGTTTCGCGATCTCCACCGCGAGCTTCAAGCCAAGCTCTGCAATAGGAGACAGATCAGTTGGAACAAGAATTTTTTTCATAAGCTTTGTTTTTAAATGTGGCTTCAGACACTGCTATCATTGGAGTGTGCATGCGTGTGATCTATTTTAACCTTTACGACAGAAATATACTCTGCCGTAAAAGACCTATATCTGAAAGAATATTTTCATCACTTTAAAACACATAAATGAAATATTATAGGATAGCAGTGGCAGATATAATTTAGCTCTCTTTTCAGCTATAGTATTCTCTCCTTCTTTGGATGCTATCATATTAAAATCGTCACTGCGTTCCATAACACTTGCGCATTAATTTCTACAGATTATTTTAACAGTTGCAGGAAGGTCGGTTGAGGTTCACTAATGCTTTTATAATAGGCATCGAGTATAAACGAAACAATAGTTCGCTTGTCCAGATCGTCTTCCATCACAGAATGCGTTAGCATGCCGTCTTTATAAAGTGAGTAGTGACGCTGGCCTGAAGTCAGGCGGGTCACCTTAAAATCGTAGGGCTGGCCCTTATAGTATACTTTGTTCATAGTGGTAATCATTGGTTAATGGATGCCTGAAAAATTTGATGCCAACCCTCAAATTTTCTTTTATGGACTTTTTTCAGCAGTCGGGGCGTGAACTTTTCATCAGGCAATCCTCAAAAAACAACAAGTTGCGTAATGTATCCCGTGCAATACCTTACGGGTTTCTCGGCTAGAGTTTCCGGATGGGGTCCTGCTGGTACAAATTGATTTCTACATTGTCGCAAATGCCCGGCATCTTAGTCCGCATAACCAGTTACGATATAAACTGTACGCTATGACTGGTAAAGGGTCCACTGTATCTATTTGACAATAGTTGATGCTGCATAATTGCCATAGGCAACACGCTAAAATCTTTAGACATGCCCTGTCATCTGCAAGGCAAATGTCTTATCTTCATGCAGACACCTATCCCGACCCTACTCCTATGCAAGATGATGATGAACTTATCTTCAGCAAGCTCTGTAAAATATCTCCTGTAAGCATTGAAGTCGTAGATGTTCAAAACAGAGAACTTATCTGTACCAGTGAATGAACATCACAGCATTTGGGATATACTGAAGAAGAGTTTTTTACATTGAGCAGAAATCTCTTTGAAAAGATTGTTCATCCGGACGACCGGACGATTCAGTTGGATACATTTGAATCACTATTCAACGAGCCGGAAGCTCCGTTCAAAGAATGTACGATACGCGTGTTGCGCAAGGATAATATCTATCAATATATACAACTGCGAATCGCGGTTTTAAGAGTAGACGAACACAACAAACCGAAGACTGTACTCACGATGGCATCGGACGTTGGCGAGATCATGAACTTGCGCGAGAAGATCGAGTTACAACTCGACAAACTGGACATCATATCATACAAAAACAGTCATGAACTGCGCGGGCCGGTCGCTACCATTCTCGGACTGATTCAACTGATAGAGCATGATCATTTCGATGGAAGTTTCTCAAAAGAAATCATTACCTGTCTCAAACGAACCGTGATTAAACTGGACGAGGTAATTCATGAAATCAATCAACACTCAGTTGATAGCTAATAGCCAAATCTCACAGACTGATATATACCTATATATTTAACAGTCTCTTTCGGTGACTTTAACATCATCTGTGCGTCTTAATGAATACGGAACCAGGAGATGCATATACCGCGAAACCTTCTCTTATTAACGATTACCGTGGTCATCAGTATGATGATGGCCTCCTGCAGTAGTCTTCGCGTTGTTCAGCATCCACCTTTCTCTGCACAAAGTACATACTGCGCCCCGGCAGCCGGTTACTCGTACGACAAAACGTATTTACCGGTCACCAATGTTGATTCGTTGGTACAGCACAATACTGAAATCAAAAGTATACTTAACGATCATGATGTAAGGATGGCAAATGCCATGGGAATACTTCCCTATATTCAGAAGTTAATAACGCTTCGGCAGGATACATCTATACAGACTAAATTAGAAGCTGAGCATACCATAACAATTATACAAAACAGAATGCTGATGGCTTCCGCCGAAATAGAAGGCATTGCAGCCGAGCTGGATTGTGAAGGTGAACGGGCCGATCAACTGGCCAACTATCTGGACGGTATAAATCAAAAGAGAAACACGGTGTTGACCGGAGCGTCTGTTATACTCGGTGCTGTGATAACTGTTGCCGCTGTTGCTGTTAGTAATGACGACACGCAGGATGCAATCAGCGTAAGCGGTGGACTTGCTGCCGCGGCATTGGGCGCTTTGCTGCTTGACACTTCCGGTAAACAAATTCATTTGGACTTTACCAGAAATGTATTGAGTGACATCTGGTTCAAGCCACAGCATTCTGAGATATACTCACCATTCACCTGGTATGTTTTAAATGAAAAGAGTTTCAGCAATAGTCATACAGTATCATTGATACAAAGCATAAAAAAACGTTGGATCGCGTTCGAACTGAACAACAAGGTGTCCGACAAAATCGTGGCACTATATTTCAAGCAAGGCGGCCTTTACAATGCAGACCAACTCCATACCCGCGCATCCATGCTGAACCAGCTTCAATCTACGATACGGTCCATTCACCAGGATATGCAAGGTATGATTATGACGTTAGATAGATTTTTCGTGCAATAGTAAGTGCATTCATTCTCACCTTACAACTTTACAGGGAAAGTGTGTGTCTTGTGCAACAGTAGCACAACCGAATTGATAGGTGTTAATTTCCTCCCGAGCTATAAATGTAAATGCGAGGAGTCCGAGTGCTAGCACCGCTATAAAATTTGCCAGTTTACGTGCAGTATCCAGACTTTGCATGCGTATTGTAATTTAATGCCAGTCGAAATCTTGCAGACAAATCGCCCGACATTTACGAACCAAATATAGTTTCTCCGTTTAAGCGAATATATACTGGCAAGTGAAAATATTGCTAAAGAACAACTATATTTCAATCAGGCGACACTGGCCACCAGCTTCCCTCCTCCGGAAACCAGTAGCCAGCAGCCCGTAGCTTATTCAGACCGAAGTATCTTCGCAGGGTTTGTACCAGCTCCTCTTAGAATGTGAATACTTACCGTAGCCAGTGCAATGATGGCCAGTATAACTCCGGGTACTACAAACAGATCCCAGGTCAGATCGATGTGGAATGCGAAACCTCCGAGCCAGCGATCTATACCATACCATGTTATTGGTATAGCTATAATGGTCGCGATCAAAACCAGCTTCATAAATTGACTCGACAAAAGCGACATGATGCTGGACGTTGATGCACCCAATACTTTTCGGATACTGATTTCGCGTAGCTTCTGCGTTGTAGTAAAGCTGGCAAGTCCCCAAAGTCCGAGGCACGCGATAACGATCGCCAATCCTGCAAACATGCTAAAGATTTTTCCGAATTGCTGATCGTCTTTATATTGTTTATCAAAGAAGTCATCCAGAAAATAATAGTCAAACGGATTACCCGGGAACACCTCGCTATATTTGGCTTCAATCTGCTTAATAGCATCCGGTATATTTCCAGACAATCTCACCGAATAGTGCCTGCGTGAAATTTTATCGTGCGCTAACAGAATAGGTATATGTTCGCTCTTAAGTGAGTTCCAATGATAGTTCTTCAGCACGCCAAGTATATTTACAGTATCATCGCCCAGGATAATACGTTCTTCCAAAGCATGTTCAGGATCGCCGAGGCCAAATGCTTTCAGAGCAGCTTCGTTTACCAAAACAGCTTGACGATCCGATTCACGGTCCGGATCCCATTGTCTTCCGGAAGCAAGCTCCATTCCATAGGTTGATAAAAAGTCTGGATCAACCCACGCCACGTTTCCGCTCTTGCTTTGATTCTCGTCCGTTCCGTCTTTACGCATCCCGGTTCCCCAGTTAAATCCTCCACCGGGTATAGATGCAGATGTAGCCACGTTTTGAACAGCAGCAATCTTTTTAATTTCATTCTTGAGCGTGATCAAACTTTCCTGTGCTGTCTCACGATTACTGATAACACTCGGTCCGTTAAATACCAACATCTGCTCCATGTCAAATCCTTTATCCTGACTGCGCATAAACATAAGCTGGCGATATATAGCAAATGTACCGGCTATCAATATCAGCGAAGCTACAAACTGAAATACAACCAATGCCTTACGCAACGAGAAGCCTCCGGAAACTTTATCTACTCCACCTTTCAATACAGCGGTTGTATTGAATGATGAAAGTACAAAAGCAGGATATGCGCCCGACACCAACGAGCCGGTAACAAACAGGATCAGTAGTATTCCCCACAGTCTTACATCCGTAAAATCAAAGGCAAAATCTTTTCCAACAATATCGCCCAGCACCGGTAACAGCACTAATGCCAGCAATACCGCGAGTACTATACCGATAAAGTTGACCAGTACCGATTCAAAAATAAATTGTGTTATAAGCTGTGTGCGGAATGCGCCTATAGCTTTCTTGATACCAACTTCACGCGCGCGTTCTATCGCCCGGGCAGTAGAAAGGTTTATATAGTTTACCCAGGCTATAGCCAGAATAAAAATCGAAATGATAATGAAGAAATATATAGTATTAACACTCATCGTTGCGCTGGATTCATTATTGAAGCCCGGTGTTAAATGTATATCCCGGATCGGCTGAAACGTTAACACTTGCTTGCTGTTGGATTGCGCCAGATCTTTACCCTGGTATTTCTCAATGAAGGCGGGCAGTTTCTTTTCAACTTCTTTTGGATCGGCACTGCCATGAAGTTCAACATACGTTACGAAGTTATACCAACCCCAGCCGTTGTCGTGTTTTTAATTGCCCGTATGAATTATTTTAAGAAAAAACAAAATAAAAACAAAATGGTAATGTACAA
>CBIHOZ010000022.1:0-61976 GCA_966211525.1 uncultured Chitinophaga sp.
CTCCATTTCGTTCTCCAGGTATTCGCGTTTCTTTTCCTCATTCTTAATATCTTCAGAATTGAACTCACGCATCCATACGCGCATACTTTCATCGGCGGCATCAAGCTTCGTAATAGCACTTTCAATTTCACCTTTCTTATCGGTGGCAGGGTTATCCGCCAGCTTCTTTTTAAGACCTTCTTTTAAAGTATAGATGTCGCCCATCTTCGGCATCACTTCATCATGTATAGCCATTACCTCGCTATAGAGTTTAGCATTCGGAGATGCATCAGCAGAATCATGTGCATGGTGATCGTGTCCGTGACCATGTTCATGATCATGCGACTTCTGTCCGCAACCATATAGTAATACCAGCAACACGAGTGAGGATAGTTTTAATATTGTTTTCATATATATAGATGTTAAGGTAATTATGGAGTAAATTTAGTTGTTAATCGTTAGCCGTTATTAGTTATCCATTAATCGTTATCAGTAAAGTATAAATGCCAACAAAGATTTCGTTTAAGTATCAAGTATAATTGGCTTCATCATCTTGTAATCTTATAATTTTCCAATCTTATTAATCTTTCAATCTCCAAATTCTCCGTAACTTCCTGACTAACAATCATTAGTTCTAGTAAATTTTCGAAAAAAGATTTAAAGGTTGCTTGGAACTCCCCAAAAAATGATTTTATCTTTGGATCACAACGAGAGATAGAAATGAACGCAAACACCTTCTTTTACTTTTACTACTATTTTTTTAGACCCAAGACGGGACTCTAAGAGTGGTGTGTTGTTAAGAAGGATAACAGATAAACTCAGAAAAGTCCCGGCAAAACCGGGACTTTTTTGCTTATAGAGATTTTTGGAAAAATGGCGAAGAAGAAAAAATTAAAGATTGCAATTCAGGGTATCGCTACCAGCTTTCACGAAGTGGCTGCTCTTACCTATTTCAACGAACCGATTGAAACGGTAGAGTGTCTTTCGTTTCATCAGCTCTGCGAAAGCTTAAAGAACGGCACCAGCGACTACGCTGTAATGGCAATAGAAAATTCGATTGCCGGAAGTATCTTACCTAACTACTTTCTGCTACAGGATTATCACTTTAATATAATAGGTGAGTTATACCTTCCGATTCACATGAATCTGCTGGTGTTACCCGGAACAAAAATCACCGATATAAAAACTATTGAATCGCACCCTATGGCTATACGCCAGTGCTCGGAGTTTTTACATTCCCTCAATGGTGTAGAGATCCGCGAAAGCGATGACACTGCACTCTCGGCAAAACGCGTAAAAGAACTCAAGCTGAAAAACACAGCTGCTATAGCGAACGAGTTTGCCGCAAAGAAATACGGTTTAACTATTCTCGAAAAACGTATCGAGACGCACAAGAAGAACTTCACACGCTTCCTGGTATTGGCAAAACGCAGCAACGGTAAAATTGAAAGCAACAAAGCTTCGTTGTGTTTTGAAGTAGCCAATGAAGTAGGAAGTCTGGCCGATGCGCTGATGACCTTCAAGAGCAACAGCATTAACTTAACGAAGATCCAATCTATACCGATCATCGGCAGACCAAGCGAGTATTCTATACACATCGATGTAGAATGGAAGAGACGCAAGAATTATGACACTGCTATGCAGGAGATTATCCGACAGGTAAAGAATCTCAATGTGCTGGGAGAATATAAGAAGGCGAAGATTGAGTATAGATAAGATAGAGAAGTCCGAAAGTCCGAAAGACGGGAAGTCCGAAAAGACTGGAAGACTGAAGTAGATCACAGATCGAAGTATATATAGTATAGATTGAATAAGGATGTAGAGTAAGATAACAAAGCGTGAAGCGTAGGAGCACGAAACGGCAAGTACCACAAAAACAAACTTCCCGACTTTCGGACTTCCCGTCTTCCGGACTCTAACGAAAGAACAAGCCAATGATAAAAACAGCTAACAGAATCGCCAACGTTGAAGAATACTACTTTAGTAGAAAACTTGCTGAGGTGAGAGGTTTGGATACACCCGAGTTGCGTGTTATCAACCTCGGTATAGGTAGTCCGGATCAGGCGCCATCGTCTAATGCTATAGATGCATTGATCGCGTCTGCGAAGAACCCTGCTAATCACGGCTATCAGAATTATAAAGGTATACCGGCCTTCAGAAAAGCGATCGCTGATTTTTACCAGACTACTTATAACACTTCGATCGATCCGGAGACAATGATACTCCCGCTGATGGGATCGAAAGAAGGCATCATGCACATCGCAATGGCATTTGTCAATGAAGGTGAAGAAGTATTGATACCGAATCCCGGTTATCCTACATATTCATCGGTGGCAAATTTAGTGGGGGCAAAGCTTCGTCCGTATGATCTGCGCGAAGATTTGAACTGGGGCATTGATATAGCAGCGCTGAAGAAAAGCGATCTCTCGAAAGTAAAGATCATGTGGGTGAATTTCCCGCACATGCCAACAGGTCGTGTAGCATCACGTGCCGAGTTGAAAGAGCTTGTTGATCTCGCACGCGAACACCAGTTCCTGATTGTAAATGATAATCCCTATAGCTTAGTACTCAACGAAAATCCCATGAGTATACTTTCGATTGAAGGTGCTGATGAGGTGGCGTTGGAACTAAACTCTCTGAGTAAATCGCATAACATGGCGGGCTGGCGCCTCGGTTGGGTTGCCGGTAAAAAAGAACTTATCGATGCCGTGCTGAAAGTAAAAAGCAATATGGATTCCGGAATGTTTCTCGGCTTGCAACACGCAGCTACCGAAGCATTGAAGAATGGCAAAGAGTGGTTTACATCTTTGAATAAAGTATATGCCGAGCGTAAAGAAGTAGCGAAGCAAATACTCGATGTGCTGGGATGTACCTACTCAAACGATCAGTCAGGATTGTTTGTGTGGGCGAAAGCTCCTGCACATATAGCAGACGTTGAGAAATGGATTGATGAAGTGCTGTATGGAACAAAAGTATTCATTACACCGGGTTTCATCTTTGGTGAAGGCGGCAGAAGATATATACGTATATCACTTTGCTGCACAGTTGAATCGTTGAACCAGGCATTGAACCGCATCAACGAATTTTTGAAAAAGTCGCCCGCGCAAAAACTGTCAGCCGCAAAAGCATAGTATATGAAAGTTACAGTTATAGGTTTAGGATTGATCGGAGGCTCCATCGCGATAGACTTGCGTAAGGCAGGTGTGGCTACGGAGTTAACCGGTGTTGACCTGAACACTGAACACGGCAAAAAAGCAGTAGCGCTGGGGTTGGTTGACAAGGTGCAGACGGAAGACAAAGCACTACAACACGCAGATATAGTGATCCTCGCTATACCGGTTAATGCGATGTGCCAGTTACTGCCTTCATTACTGGATGCAGTTAAGTCAACAGCCGTAGTAATTGATACCGGATCTACCAAGAGTCTCATTTGTCGTTCAGTATCAAATCACCCGAAGCGCGGACAACTGGTAGCGGCACACCCGATTGCCGGTACAGAGAACTCCGGACCAGAAGCGGCCTTCAGCGGATTGTTCCGTAACAAGACCAACATCATCTGCGAGAGAGAAAGATCGTCCGATAATTCACTCGAAGTAGCAATGAGTGTATTCAATGCGTTGGGTCTGCGAACTATCTTTATGGAACCGGAAGAACACGATAAACATGTAGCCTATGTCTCGCATTTGTCGCACGTGAGTTCGTTCCTGTTAGGACAAACCGTATTGGACATTGAGAAGGATGAGAAAAATATATTCGCATTGGCAGGCAGCGGTTTTGCATCAACAGTACGTCTTGCGAAAAGCTCGCCTGAAATGTGGGCACCGATCTTCGAACAAAATCTCGAATATCTCAGTCAGGCTTTGCTGGAGTATATCATGCACTTGCAACGGTTCCACTACTACCTGATGAAGCGCGACATAAAAGAGCTTAATCGCATTATGTCGAGCGCCAACGAAATACGCAGGGTACTCGATGGTATCGAGCTGAAAACAAAAAGTCAGCAAAGCGAAACGCACATCATCGAACCCAACAACAACGGATCAACTAAAAATTAATATATACTATAAATAGTCTAACACTGCTCCAAAATATTATGAAACACTCTTTGAAACTCGAATCGATCTCTTCATGGTTACCAACCGCCAGCAAGCCTGTTATCATCAGCGGTCCTTGCAGTGCAGAAACCGAAGAGCAAACAGTCGCAACAGCGAAACAATTGGCAGCTACCGGTAAGGTGCATGCATTGCGCGCAGGTATCTGGAAACCCCGTACAAGACCTGGTCAGTACGAAGGTTCAGGTGAAGAAGGATTGAAGTGGCTGGCACAAGCCAAGAAGGAAACCGGTTTACCAATTACAACCGAAGTTGCAAACGCAGCGCACGTAGAAGCAGCATTGAAAGCTGGTGTAGATATACTTTGGATCGGTGCCCGCACAACGGTAAACCCGTTCTCGGTACAAGAGGTAGCAGACTCACTGAAAGGTGTAGATATACCGGTAATGGTAAAGAACCCGATCAACCCGGATCTTGAACTTTGGATCGGTGCTCTCGAGCGTCTTAACAAAGCAGGTATAACTAAAATGGCAGCGATACACCGCGGATTCTCTTCGTTTGAAAAAGGTCCGTTCCGTAACGCTCCGATGTGGGACATGGGCATTGAACTGAAAACCCGTATTCCTGAATTGGACATCATCTGCGACCCGAGTCACATTGCAGGTAACCGCGAACTCATTGCATTGATCTCTCAAAAAGCACTTGACCTTGATATGGCCGGTTTAATGATCGAAAGTCACATCAACCCGGATGCAGCATGGAGCGATGCCAAGCAACAGGTAACACCTTCTGTATTGGGTAAAATTGTAGAAGGTCTTGTAGTGCGTACGGTTTCATCTGATAACAAGACATTCAAAGATACCTTGAGTATACTGCGTGAACAGATCGACCATCTGGATGATGAGATCATGTCGAAGCTCGCGTCTCGTATGAAAATCTCTGAGAAAATAGGACAGTACAAGAAGGATAACAACGTTACTATTCTCCAGGTAAATCGTTGGGAAGAGATCATCCAGACCCGTATTACACTCGGTAAAGCTATGGGACTGAACGAACAATTCACAAGCGAGCTGTTGAAGTTGATCCACAACGAATCAATCCAGATTCAGACCAAAGTAATGAACAAAGTGGAAGAACGCGTTTAGTTGCGCGATCAAACACGTATATAGAGAAGCGGGCTGCCTATGCGGCCCGCTTCTTTTTTTTATAGGATTCAATCGCTTTTGCAATAAAATATTACACCCGGCCGGAGTCATCGTATCTCTTTTATTATTTTGAGTAATAAATCTACCGTAAGATACCTCTATGATCCGCTACCTGTTGCTGGCAATAAGCATGATGCTTACCTCTGCCATTACTGCTCAGAAAATTCCGCTCGTTAATTCCGGTGAAACAATTGAACAAGGTACTGCCTTGTACGACTCTGGTAAATATGAAGCTGCCATTGCTAAATTCCTCACAGTCCCAAAGCGCGATACAAACTATGTATATATGCTTTCGGAGCTTGCGCTGGCCTATACCGCCAACAAACAATACGAAAAAGCAATAGCCATTTGTGAAGAAGCGCTGCAGAAGCCTTCGCTATACAAAGCGCACCTCCTGAAATCGCAGGCTATAGCAACCGATAAAAAAGGTGACTTCGATAAATCGGTAGTACTGTTTAACAATGCAATTGAACAATACCCGTTCGATCCTTCCTTCCTATACAACCTCGGTATAACCTATTACAATCATAAAGATTATGATAAAGCGATCGACTGCTTCTTCAAAGTGCTTACTATAAATCCGTTTCATGCGGGAAGCCATTTGAACCTCGGTCGCATTGCTGTAGGACAAGGCCGCAAGACGCATGCTATATTTTCGTTCGGTATGTATCTCGGGGTAAACAATGGAGATAACTCCGTGCTGGTATATGCCGATAAAGTCCTGTCGAACCAGGTACAGGATGAAGGTACATTAACACCTATAGGACCGAACGGCTGTGAAAAACTGGATCAGATCATTCGCGCGAAGATTGCTATGGAGGAAAAATTCAAAACGAAGACAGGTGTATCGGCTCCCGTTGTAAAGCAGTATGAAATGTTCTTCGAGCAACTTGGCATGATCAGTACATCTGCTGATGATCGTTGGGTAAATTATTATCTGCCTATCTATAAAGCTATCAAGGAAGGCAACCTGATGGAGCCCTTTCTCTTTCACATAACCGCCTCTGCCGATAATGATGTGATTAAAAAATGGCGCAAGAAAAATGAAAAGGCTTTGAATAATTTCTATACGCTTGCCAACGTAGAGATGAAGAAGAAGCGCGAAATGCTCGATGCACCTCAGGTTGGTTTTGATAAACCTATACCGGCATGGTATGACGATGGTAACCGGTTGGATGCACTGGGTGTTGAGCAAGGCGAGAAGCGCATGGGCCACTGGGTATATTTCCATAACAACATGGAGCGCTCGGCCGAAGGAAACTACAATAACAATGGCGATAAGATCGGCACGTGGAAATATTACCTGAATACCGGTGCAGTAAAAAGCATAGAGAATTATGATAATGGAGAGGTAACGCTCTATTACCCGGATGGCGCCAAACGCCAGCATTTCTTTTTAAAGAATGGCGAGATTGATGGCGATGTAGAGCTATTCAATCGCTGTGGCGGCCTGCGTGAAAAACTGGTATATAAAGCCGGCAAACGCAACGGAAAAGGACAGTCGTATTACCCGAATGGAAAAACCGATATGTCGTATGAATATATAGATGACAAAGGTACAGGGGAGTTCCTGGGATATTATGAAAGCGGTCAGCTCTTCAATAAGACTATTTATAAGAATGATCTGCGCGAAGGTCCGTATGTAGAGTATCACGCGAACGGCAAGGTTAAAATCAAAGGCAACTATATCAATAACCAGTCAGAAGGTGAATGGAATTACTACTATAGCAATGGTAAGCCGGAAAAGACCGGACACTTCAAGGCGGGTAATTCAGTTGATGACTGGACGTTTTATGATACGCATGGCACTGTTATCGAAAAGCGGAAGCTTAACGCAGCCAGCGAATTTCACGGGGATGATACATTCTATGCCGATGGAAAAGTATCGGCAGTGAAGACGTATAAAAATGATGTCCTTGTAAAAGTAGTATACTATAATCCGGAAGGTAAAGAGATCGGTAAGTTCGCGAACAACAACGGTACATTTGCTACCAAAAGTTTTTATACCCACGGACAGTTAAGTGCAGAAGGTGCCTATAAAAAAGGTCTTCCTGAAGGTACCTGGAAATATTACCAGCCGGAAGGACGCAAGTTCAGCGAGTATACCTATGTAAACGGACTTGTTCAGGGAGAAGCCGTTGAGTATTTCCGTAACGGCCAAAAGAAATACATATTCAAGTATGTGGATGATCGTCTTCATGGTTATTTCCAGGAGTTCTATCCCAATGGTAAAGTAAAGGAAGAAGGATGGATGCAGGATGGCGAGCGTCAGCAGCAATGGCTGGCCTACTATTCCGATGGTGTAGTTGAATCGGATGCCTTCTACCTGAACGGAGAACTGACCGGTGAATATATAGAGTATAACACCGATGGAAAGATTGGTGCTGTAACCGTATACGACAACGGGTACATTGAAAGCCTGATGAACTACAATGCCAAAGGCGAAACTGTATCGCGTAAGCGTAAGGAAGATACGAAGCAGGTATATGAAACGTTCTTTGCCTCGAAAAAACCTGAATCAAAGTTTGAGATTCAATGTGGTAACTATACCGGTGCGGCTACACGCTGGTTCCCGGATGGAAGCGTGTTCTATACTTATGGCATGCTTGGCGGAAAAAGACATGGTATGTATAAATATCATGAGCTCAATGGACAGTTAAGTCACGAAGTGTTGTACGTGAATGGCCAACGTGAAGGCACGTGGAAATCATATTATACCAATGGTCAGCTGGATTACCAGGGTAAATACGTGCAGGGTAATGGCGACAGCACCTGGACATTTTACTATATGCATGGCAAAGTCGCGTCCACGATCGAATATGCAAAAGATGAACGCCACGGTATAGCACGCTACAATACTGCTGAAGGTACGCCTGTACTGGAGAAACTATATAGTGAAGGTGACCTGATCGCATACCGAGCAGCCGATGCTGCCGGTGCATTTGGTGCATGGATTCCATTCACCGCAAACACAACCGAGATAAAGGCAACACTCCCGAATGGCGCCACTGCCATTGAGGAGCACTATAAAGATGGTGCCCTGGATGGTGCCAAGCGTATATACTTTGCCAACGGTAAATTATATAGTGAGTATAACTATAAATATGGCGACTACGAAGGTGCTTACACGGTATACTACCCGAGCGGAAAGATCCGTGAGAAAGGTGAATATAAAGATGATGAGTTTCATGGTGTTGTGGAAGAATACAACGAAGATGGCTCACTGTTGAAACTGGAAACTTTTCAGCACGGTATTCGCAACGGTAAGGCTGTTGTAAATAAGAAAGGCGCGAAGTCTCAAACCCTTAATTTCTGGTGGGGTATACCGGAATAGTTTGCCGTTACGTTCTTGTTCACACCCGCACATCGCGTTGGCAATGGTTAATGATTGAAGTATATGAAAAAAATAATCCTCACCGGCATCCTGATTGCAGCCTGCATTCTGGTAAGCCGGGCACAATCAACGGATCTGTGGCAGCAGTTCAAGGAAAAATTTCCGGATGAGCCTGCCGTATTTATAGAGCGCTCGGAAGTGTTGAACATTACTCCGGATGGAGATTCGCTGCGTGCATTTGTCGATGTGAGCGAAGATGTACTTCACCTGAAAGAACAAACCGATATGCTGTCAGGTAAACGCGTATACGGTTCACACTTTAACCAGGTGGCGAATATAAAAGCAAAGACACTGGTATGGGACAAGAACCGTTACAAGGAAATGGTCGTGTCCAATTTCAAAAAGAACAGTGATCGCAGTGCCGGTATATTTTACGATGATTCGTATTACTATTCATTTGATTTTCCTTCGATAGCCTCGCGTAACCGTACGCAACTGGAGTATCGTGAAAACATGAAAGATGTACGTTTCATCCACGGCTATGTGTTCAGTACCTATTTACCACAGGGAAAAACTACCTATACAATTAAGACAACGAAGGATGTTGATCTGGCATACCAGGTGTTGAATGACGATAAGAAGCAGATACAATTTCGTAAAACAGAAAAAGGAAACTCCGTAACCTACGAATGGACTGCGCAGTATCTGCCGGCAATCAAGTCGGAAGAAAAAAGTCCTTCACTGCGATACTATGCTCCGCATGTTATCTGTTATGTAAAGTCTTACAAAACGAAGAAAGGGAGTGTAAATGTACTGTCGAACCTTGACGACCTGTATCGCTGGTACTATACGTTTGTGGAGAAGCTTAATAAAGAAAACTCTCCGGAGCTTGTAGCCATTGCAGAGAAGATCAAAACGGAAAGTAAATCGGAGCTGGAGACTGTTAAGAAGGTTTATTACTGGGTGCAGAATAACATTCAATATATAGCCTTTGAACAAGGCATGCGCGGACTTATACCGCACAGTGGTTCTTATGTTTGTGAGAAACGCTATGGTGATTGCAAAGACATGGCGAACCTGATCGTAAACATGCTGCAACTTACCGGTATAAAAGCGTATCATACCTGGATCGGTACACGTGATATTCCCTATCGCTATACGCAGGTACCCACTCCGTTGGTGGATAACCACATGATTGCAACCTATATTTCCAAAGATGGACAATATTACTTTCTGGATGGCACCAGCGATCACACAGCTTTTGGATATCCCTCATCGATGATACAGGGTAAAGAAGCACTCATTGGTATAGATGCCAACCGGTACGAGGTAAAAGAAGTGCCGGTTATTGCCAAAGAGAAAAATGTGATGACCGACTCGATGACTGTTCGCATTGAAGGCACGCAATTGATCGGCAGTGGTACCAGTACATTGTCGGGTTTCCCGAAAGTGTTTGGTGGTTATGAACTGGATCGCTCCGAGAAAGACGATGTGAAACGTTACGTTACCAAACTGGTAGGCAAAGGAAGCAACAAGTTCTTTCTTGATAAATATACACTGGGTTCACTGGACGATCATGACAAGCCAACACGCATTCAGTATGATTTTCGTTTAAGTGATTACTTTCAGAAGCTTGGCGATGAACTATACATCAACCTCAATCTGAACAAAGATTATTATAATGACGTGATCAATGCAGCATCTCGTACATCTCCGCGCGAATCCGAGTATAAGTATATAAAATACGAAGTGATCGAGATGGCAATGCCGGACGGGTACACCGTAGAATATTTACCACCCGATTCCAAAATTGATGGTCCGCTGATAGGTTGCGATATAACCTACCAGGCGAAAGCAGGAAAGATAATTGCTTCGAAGAAATTTTACCTCGACTATATATTGTTGCAACCCGATCAGTTTGCTGCATGGAATGATGCGGTGAAGCAGATCAGTGAAACATATAAGGAGTCGATTATCCTGAAGAAAAAATAACGGAAGAAAATAAACGTATGACTAATAAGTTTTGGGCGATTATATGCCTTGTAGTATTTGCAACCGCTGCATTTGCAGGCGATGTAAAACCGTATGAGTGGGAAAAGAATCGCAGCCGCTATACGCTTGCTGCCACCGAAAAAGACCTGACCGAACTGATTCTCAAACAACATGCGCAATACGAGTATGTGTTGGAAGACAACCAGTTTCTGATGTACTCCACCGTTCATCGCATTGTATTGGTAAACAACGATGAGGCTATACAAAAACACAACCGCATTGTTATTTCGATGAATAATACGATTGAGCTGATTGAATTAAAAGCACGCGCTATCAACAAAGATGGTAAAGCTATTTATTTCGATAAGTCCAATCTGAAAGAACTGAAAGAAGAAGAGAGCGGAAACGCTTATCGCATATTTGCCATTGAAGGTGTTGAGATGGGCAGCGAGATTGAGTATTACTTTACACGTAAGATGCGCGCAAGTGTATTCGACAGAGTATATACACAATTTGATGTACCCGTAAAGGCAAGTTCATTTTTGTTGACATGTCCTGCTCATTTGAAATTTGACTTTAAAGCTTACCACGGATTTTCTGATGTAAAGCAGGAAGAGAATGATAACAAAGAGTTGAATCAGTATACTGCGACTATGAAGGATGTACCGGCTATGAAAGAGGAGGCCTTCTCATACTTTGATGCCAATCGCAAACGTATTGAATTTAAACTTGCTTACAACACTGCGCGTTCGCAGGCACGTTTATATACCTGGGACGAAGCCGCTAAAACATTTTACTCCGTTTTATATACCACTTCGAAAGACGATGACAAGGCATTGGAGAAATTTGCCAAGACATTAGGTGACGATCCATCGAAACCTGCCGTGTCACGTATCCGAAACATTGAGCAGAAAATAAAGTCGAGTGTAAAGGTTAATAATGAGCGCAGTGACGAATCGTTGTCGCAGGTTACTTCAATCATAAAAAGTAAACTGGCTTCACGTGAAGGAATGACGAAGCTTTTTATTAAGACATTTGAAAAGGCTGGTATAAAATGTTACCCGGTAATAACCTGCAGTCGCGAACAGTTGAAGTTTGACGGAAGCTTTGACTCGTGGTCATACCTCGATGAATATTTACTTTACTTTCCCGATACAAAAGGCTTCATTGCTCCGTATGTTTTTGAAACTCGCTACCCGCTGGTGCCTGCAGAATTTACGGCCACCAAAGGATTATTTATAGAACCGTTTGCAGTAGGTGAAATGAAATCAGCGCTTGCTTCGGTTGAAGAAATTCCGGCACTGGATTATCAGCTCAGCAGCGATAACCTCGATATGCAGGTGAGTTTCGCCGATGATCTGTCAACTGTAAACATCAGGCAGAAGCGAATATTCGGTGGCTATAATGCTATATACTTCGGTCCGTATTATGACCTGATGACTGATGAACAACGTACGCGCATGATTGAAGAACTTACCAAGCAAACAGCACCTGATGCTGCTATAAAAAAATGGACAGCAAAAGCGTTGGAGGAGAAGGCTGATAATTTTGAGATCAACGTTGATTTCAATTCCTCACACTTCCTCGAGAAAGCCGGACCACGCATTTTATTCAAAGCGGGTGAGTTGATCGGACCTCAGGTAGAAATGTATCGCGATGATAAACGTGTAAATGAAGTAGAGAATGAATTTAACCGTGGCTACGATCGCATCATCAGAATTCAAATTCCTTCGGGATATACTATAAAAAATCCACAAGACCTGAAGATCGATATTACCTATAAGGATAAAGACAAGACACCATTCCTCTTTCAGTCAGACTATACTATAAAAGATAATATACTTGAGATCTCTATAAAAGAATACTACAAGGAGATCTTCGCACCGCTGGCACGTTATGAAGACTTTAGAAAAGTGATCAACGCATCGGCAGACTTTAATAAAGTTACACTTGTATTGGAAAAAGGATCGCCGGTACTCGAGAAGAAATAATAGATGTCTTCGGGACACAAGCCTTGAGCACGGATGATACCAGCTCAAGGCTTTTTCTTTTTAATAGAAGTATTGTCCGCGGGCATTTACTTTTACGGTGTTGACCTTTTTCGTTTTTTCGAAGTCGAGGTATACGGTTTGAAGATTGCTCCAGAAATCCACCAGTGCAGGTGCGTGGCTGTAGTCTGTTTTTAACTGGGTAAAGTTAGCAGCATCGAGTTTCGTTGGAAAAATATGTACCGGTATAGCAATCTGTCCGTTGTTGCGCGCTTCGATCGCCAGTATATATAGTTCTTTGATCTTATCGTCAGTAATGGGTATACATCCGATCGTAACACAATCGCCATGTATATAGATAGCACTGCCGGGACGCTGGCGGTCTGCTAACACTTTGTCAGATGCATTCGGGTAATTTATACCAAGCGACAAATGAAAATTACTCTTAGGATTGAAATGGTTGATCTGGTAAACACCTTCCGGAATTTGTTTGTCGCCTTCCTTGCGTTTAGGTCCGAGCACACCTGATGTTGAGCAGAAATCATACGTAGTGAGCAGCGCATATTCCTGTTTATTTTTCTCACGGATCCATACTTCCAGCTTCTTTTCTTTTTTAAACGCCTGGATAAAAAGATGAAATCCGTCTGCCTTGAAATGTTTTTGGGTAAAGTATTGTTTTACGGTGGCTTCCTTTTCGTTGTAAGCGTTTTTTACCCGTTCAAAATTTTGTTGTTGTTGCTTAAATGAAGCAGTTTGAAAAAAAATTGAGGCCATAATGAAAACCACGTTCATGACTTCTGAAAGTTTGAATAAACGTTTAAATTACAAAGGTTTTGGAAGTGAATTGGCCGTTTGGGAGAGATTAATAGCTGGCGCCATATAAACCATTAAAGCATAGAGGTACTTCTTTACTAACTAACCGAAATCAAACGACAAATCAAGTTAGCAATATGATTGCAATTTACATTTTAGTGGCGTTAGCCAGTTCAGGTGTAACCGCTTTGGTTTTTTATTGGCTTGATAAAAGAAAAGAAATGAGGCGGGCTGTGCAGGTTAATGACTCTACCGTAGAGCATATACCATGGTCGCGCGTAAATGAATTTATTGAGCACGATCGTCAGCGTATCTCCAGCGACCTGCACGATGATTTGGGAACCGTACTCAGCCTGATACACCTTGATCTGGACTTGGTAATGCGCGAAGCCGATGCATTGCCCCCGCATATAGAAGCCAAGCTTATTGTTGTAAAGCGCAATCTCAATCGCACCATCGAAAGTATCCGCAACATCATCTGGAATCTTTCTCCGGATTTTATAGAAGGTATGAGTTTGAATTTTGCTATCCGTGAACTCTGCCACAAACTCGATGCATTGAAAGGTACACACATGCACTTTGTGCAAAGCGGTAATCCGGTGCCCATCAATCAGCGACAGAAACTAAACTTGTTCAGAATGGTGCAGGAGTTGTTCTCCAATGCCATCAAGCATTCAAACGCCTGGAATATTTCCGTGCACCTGCATTGGGAAGATGAGTTGCTTACCATTACGGTAGAAGATGATGGCTCAGATTATAGACGTAAAGAGAACGAAGAAAAATCATCCGGCATGGGCACCATCAACCTTGCCAAACGCGCTAAAAGTATAGGAGCGACATTTCGCAGAGAACCTATATCTCCGAGAGGACTGCGTGTTATTATTGAATTTAATCCGCGTCAGAAAGACGGGGCAGACAAATTTCCGGTTATGCCCCTTACAGCATCAGCCTAATACGCCATTTTTATAGGCATACGAGATCAGCTCCGCTACATTACTGGTTTGTGTTTTACGCAGCATATCTTCACGATAACTGTTGATCGTATTTTCCTTCAGCGATAATCGCTCGGCAATTTCTTTACTCGATTTACCAAGCTTCAGGTACATCAGTATATCTGCTTCGCGTTTACTGAAGCGTACAGACGGAGCGTTGTTGGCTTTCTCATCTTTCAGTAAAGAAGGATGAATCATGGTGGTGATATACTGCTTGCCACTCAGCACGGTATCGATGGCCTTCTTGATCTCTTGCGAGCCACTGTTCTTCAGCAGAAAACCATGCACGCCTGCCTGCACCAGGTGCGTGATCATAGCTTCACCATTGTATTGCGTAAGTATAATAATATGAGTTGAAGGATGATCGAGCATAACCTGCTTGGCCACTTCCATGCCGTTCATGCCGGGCATACCAATGTCCAGCAGCAGAAGATCAAAGACGTGATTGCTCATCAGATCAAAAGCTTCAGGACCACTGCTGGCCTGCTTTACTTTCGCGGTCGGGTACAGTTTATTCAACACCAACGTAAGTCCTTCACGAAAGAGTGCCTGATCGTCAACAGTAAGGATGGATAACGGTTTCATGAAATTATTTTTCGAAAAAGTTTTCCTCCAATATTACCTCAAAAATAAGGTAAATCGCCACCGGATTTTTAAGGTTAAACTATAATTTTTTTTAAACCATGAATTATAGTCTGCACATGTGGCAGAAACAGTAGGTATATTTTGAGAAGCACCGCACAGATTAAAGCTATCTTCTCACCAACAACCAGCTAACAAAGTTATAGTGGGCTACGTTCCGTTTTGTTGTGTGGTTTCTTTTTCCCGATTGAGCGACTGATCAGAAGCATCCGCATCGTCATCCGACTTTGGTGGTGGCGGTGCCGTAGATACATGCAACGTGTTTACAAAGTAAATTTCATTCTTCTGCAACATTTCGTATAGCTGTATATTAATATTCTGCTGAATGTCCATGTATTTGTTATAGTCAGGATCCAGCACAAAGTAAACCACCTCGAACCGCAAACTCCAGTCGCCAAACGATGCAAAATGTGCGCGGTCGAATCGAACCATCTGCTGTTGCTCGATGATGGAGCGAACCATGCCGGAAATTGTTTTGATTTTTTCAACCGGAGTTTTGTAATCGATGTTGAAGGTAAATACAACTCTGCGGTTAACCTGGCGTTTAAAGTTATGAATCCGCGAGTTGGTGAGATTTGCATTACCAATCACGATCTGTTCACCCGAAAGACTTCGCAGACGTGTAGTCTTCAATCCAATATACTCAATTGAACCGAGCTTGTCATCCACCACAATAAAATCTCCAACCTCAAAAGGTCTGTCGAAAAAGATCACAAAGTAGTTGAACAAGTCGCCCAGTATATTTTGCGCTGCCAGTGCTACAGCAATACCACCTATACCAAGACCGGTGATGATGGTGGTAACATTATAGCCGAGGTTATCAATCAGAAATACAATACCCAGCACCCAGATAACAATGTTAACAAGCAACATAACACCTGCCAGTTGCTTGATCTTCTCTTCACCATTCTCCTGTCGCCTGATATAGCCCTGAAGAATGAGCAGAATGGTTGACGAAAGAAGTCGCAATACAAAAAACGTAATCACAACAGCAGTCGCGATGCGAATCACCTGCTCTGTCTTAACCGAAAGCTGCAGGTAATTGAGTCCTGCATAAACAATGAAATAGTATAGAGCCGGAACCCCGAACCGATCCATGCTTTCAATAATGAAATTGTCGCCCTTGTTGGAAGTTCGATCCGATAACTTTTTGAGTTGTCTTAAAAGCGTCCGTTTAAAAAGCTTTACTGCTGTCAAACCAAAAAAGATAATCGCAGCAGCTATGAGGTAATCCTGTACGGTGTTATGGAAATATTCCTGCTTCAAAAACTCGTTCATAAAACAAAAAGGATAGTTGCCGAATGAATAAGTTAGTATGCGCTAAAAATGAATGCCAACATGCTGTTTATGTGAAGTAAAAAACGGCACATCCGCTTACCATTTCCAAAAAAATCTCAATCTTTAGGCTTCTAACCTGATCTTTAAAGATGAACAGTTTACCCTTGAAAAAAGTCGCCATCGGTGCGGTGGCCGTTGTCATTGCTATTGCCGGTATATTTTATTTTAAAACCAGTAAAGGGACCAAGCCAGGCCCCAGCTACATTAACCCTGCTTTCGGTGAATATATATCATCCTATACAGCAGGTGTGTTACCTTCTTCAACAACGGTGCGCATCATCCTGGCAAAGGAAGCTGTCGACTCATCCATGATCGGTCAGGAAAGCTCCGTAAAATTATTTTCGTTTAGTCCCTCCATTAGTGGAAAAACCGTGTGGCTCGACAGACGCACGGTGGAGTTTACACCGGAATCACGCCTTATCTCTGGACAGGTATATGAAGTAAGTTTTGGTCTTTCAAAACTCATGGAGGTGCCGGGCGAGCTCAGCACATTCGAGTATACATTCCAGGTTATACCGCAGAACTTTGAAGTATCGGTTGATAACATCAAGCCTTATGTAAAAACAGAATTGAAAAGACAGAAGATCGAAGGTACTCTCTTCACGGCAGATTATGCCGAGAATGCTTCTGTAGAAAAAATGATATCGCCCGAGCAAGAAGGTAAAAACCTGAATGTTACCTGGACGCACAATCCGGACGGCAAGCAACACACTTTTGTAGTGGAAGATGTAGCGCGTAAAGATCAGGCGAGCAAAGTAAAGCTCAGCGTGAATGGTAGTCCCATCGGTATATACAGAACAGAGGATGAAGAAGTTGAAATTCCTTCATTGAGTGATTTTAAACTGATGACGGCCAAAGTTGTGCAGAGCCCCAATCAATATGTAGTGCTGCAATTCTCCGATCCGCTAAAAGAGAAGCAAACGCTTGAAGGTCTCATTACCATCGCGGATGTGGGCAGTCTTGAATTTGAAATTCATGATAATGAAATATGGGTATATCCGCCGGTGCGTCAGTCTGGTTCCAAGACTATACGTATTGAAGCCGGTATACGAAATATACTTGACTATAAAATGAAAGCAGCCACTACGGCTGAAGTCGTATTTGAACAAGTGGCTCCGGCTGTACGCTTCACAGGAAAAGGATCTATACTGCCGAGCACCGATGGACTCGTGTTGCCATTTGAAGCCGTTAGTCTTAATGCTGTAGATGTTACGATTGTAAAAATATTTGAGAACAACATTCTTCAATTCTTCCAGGTAAATAATCTGGATGGAAACCGCGAGTTGCGCAGGGTAGGGAAGAAGCTGCTGACCAAGACGATTCAACTGGACAACACGGGTGTAACGGATCTTGGTAAATGGAATCGCTTTACCCTGGATCTTTCCAAACTTATCAGTGCAGAGCCGGGTGCTATATACCAGGTGAAGATGAGTTTCAAAAAAGCATACTCAACCTATAATTGTGATGGTGAAGAAGAAAGTGGTGAAGAATCCTCCGGACAATTTAGCGAGTATGACGAAGACTATGGCTATGAGTACGAAGGCGGTTATTATGATTCGTATGATGAATACTATTACGCTGACGATTACGATTGGGAAGAACGTGATAACCCATGCCACTCATCATACTATACGAACAACCGTGCTATTCAACGCAACGTACTTGCCTCTGATTTAGGTTTAACTGCGAAAGGCGGAGATGACGGTAACCTGTTAATATTTGTAAATGATCTTAGAACAACGCAACCCCTATCGGGCGTGCAACTGGAAGTATATGATTTCCAGCAGCAGCTTATTGGTTCGGTAACTACCGACTCGGAAGGTAAAGCCGGCATCACTTCGAAAGAGCAGCCTTTTGCAATTGTGGCGAAGAGTGGTTTGCAACGCGGCTACCTGAAAGTAACCAATGGCGATGCCCTCTCGGTAAGTAACTTCGATGTATCGGGTGAAGTGGTGCAACGTGGTATAAAAGGATTTTTATATGGCGACCGCGGTGTGTGGCGTCCAGGCGACTCGTTGTATCTCACATTTATACTGGAAGATAAGAATAAGGTGTTGCCTCCATCGCATCCTGTTGTATTTGAAATGTCCAATCCGCAAGGTCAGGTGGTGAACAGGTTGGTGCGTTCATCGTCTGAAAATGGTTTCTACAAGTTTGCTACAGCGACCAGTGCTGACGCTCCTACAGGCAATTGGACGGGTCGCATAAAAGTAGGCGGTACTGAATTTTCACAAACACTGAAAATTGAAACCGTAAAACCAAACCGCTTAAAAATAAATCTCGATTTCGGTACAGAGCGTTTTACATCAGCCAACGTAACGGGTAAGCTGGATGTAAAATGGCTGCACGGTGCCCCGGGAAGAAACCTGAAAGCAGAGTTTGATATGTTGCTGTTAAAAGTGCCAACGGAGTTTGCGAAATATCCGGAGTATATATTCGAAGACCCGGCCCGCACATTTTATAGCGAAGCCACCCCGGTATTTGAAGGACTCACGGATGATGAAGGTAAAGCAACTGTAAACGTAAGCCTGGAGTCGAACTATGCTGCACCCGGATTTCTGAATGCTGTATTCCGCGGAAAAGTGTTTGAAGAGAGCGGTAACTTCAGTATTGATCGTTTCAGCATACCATACTCTCCGTACGAAAGCTATATCGGTATGAAAACTCCGGAAGGAGAGAAATATAGCGGTATACTATATTTTGATACACCGCATAAGATTGATTTTGTAACGCTTGATCCTTCGGGCAATCCTGTATCGCGTAATAATGTTGAGATCAGCATGTATAAACTTGGCTGGCGCTGGTGGTGGGACAACTCCGAAGAAAGTCTGGCGAATTATGTAGAAGGTTCATATTCCAAACTCATCAAAAGCGGTAAAGTAAATACGGTTAACGGCAAAGGTTCCTGGACATTTGAAATGAAGATGGGCGAGCAGGAGTATGGTCGTTACTTTGTTCGTGCATGCGATCCGGTTTCGGGTCATTGCACCGGACAAATTATATATATCGATGAACCCGGCTGGTATAGCCGCAGTCGCGGAGATGATTCACGCGGAGGCGCCACCATGCTGTCGTTCGCTACCGATAAGTCTTCTTATAACATTGGTGAGAAAGTAAATCTTACCATTCCGGGTGGACCACAGGGCGGTCGTGCCTTGGTAAGTATCGAGAATGGAAGTAAAGTATTGCAAACGTATTGGGTTGAGACACAACAAGGCGAAACTAAATTCAGCTTTGATGTGACGAGCCAGATGGCGCCTAATGTATATGTACATGTAGCGTTGCTGCAGCCGCATTCTCAAACTATAAATGATTTACCGATACGCCTGTACGGTGTAGCTTCCATTCGTGTGGAAGATCCGAACACACATCTTGAACCGGTTATCACGATGCCCGAGGTGCTGGAGCCCGGTCAGGAAGTAACAATCAAAGTGTCTGAAAAGAACAAACGTAAAATGACGTATACCATTGCCGTTGTAGATGAGGGCTTGTTAGACATTACACGCTTTAAGACACCGGATGCCTGGAGTCGTTTTTATGCGCGTGAAGCATTGGGTGTACATACCTGGGATGTATTCGATGATGTAATGGGTGCTTTCGGAGCACGTATTGAACGCCTGCTCGCAGTAGGGGGTGATGCAGAAGGTGCAGCAAAAGAAGATGACGCGCGCGCGAATCGCTTCAAGCCTGTGGTAAAATTCTTTGGCCCGTTTACACTCGATGGAAGTTCCGATGAACACACGTTTATCATGCCTCAATATATAGGTTCGGTAAGAACGATGGTGGTAGCCGGTTATGAAGGTGCCTACGGTAAAGCCGAGAAAGCAACACCGGTACGTAAACCATTAATGGTGCTCGCTACGTTGCCGCGTGTGTTGGGCCCTGAAGAAACTTTGAAATTACCCGTAACATTATTTACACAGGAGAAAGGTATACGCAATGTCAAGATTGATGTAAAAGCAACCGGACCTATATCTGTAGCAGGTGGTGGAGTAAGTAAATCTGTAGCCATGCCTGCGAGTGGCGATCTTACAGTCGACTTTGATATAGCGGTGAAATCAGAAGCCGGTATAGCGAAGGTTGAAGTAACGGCCAGTTCGGGTAAATTTAGTTCTACCGATGTAATTGAGATTGAAGTTCGCAATCCGAATCTGCCGGTAACAAAAATAACGGAGTCGCTACTGGACGCTGGCAAGTCGTGGACTGCCGAAGCTGCACCGTATGGTATAGCCGGTACCAATACAGCCGTGCTTGAGGTATCGAATATGCCTCCGATCAACCTCGGTTCGCGCCTGCGTTACCTGATTCAATATCCGCATGGATGTATTGAACAGACTACATCGTCTGTATTACCGCAGCTATACCTGAGCCAGGTAAAAGTGCTTACCGAGATCGAGCAGAAAAATATACAACGCAATGTTACCGCTGGTATCGAACGACTCAAGTCATTTATACAGCGCGATGGCGGCTTTGGCTATTGGCCGGGAGCAGAAGTTTCGGATCCATGGGGGACAACCTATGCCGGGCATTTCCTGATTGATGCAGAAGCAAAAGGTTACTACGTTCCTGCCGATATGCTGAAACGCTGGAAGAAGTATCAGAAGAATAAAGCACTGGAGTGGAGACGCAACGATACATACTATAACAGCGACCTGATGCAGGCGTATCGATTATATACGTTGGCACTGGCAGGTGCACCGGAGATGGGCGCTATGAACCGCCTTCGCGAACAGACTAACCTGACTCCTACAGCTGTGTGGATGTTAGCCGCATCGTATGCAAAAGCCGGTCAGCCGGAAGCAGCGAAGAAGTTGATAGCAAATCTTTCTACCAAGATAAAACCATATCGTGAGCTGAGCTATAGCTATGGATCAGATGTTCGTGATAAAGCTTTGATACTGGAAACACTCGTATTGCTGAATGATAAAACAAAAGCATTTGAGATGTTAAAAGATATATCCAAATACCTGAGTGATTACGGTTATTGGATGAGCACACAGGAAACTGCATTCTGTCTGAAAGCTGTTGGTTCATTTGCCGGTCTTGAGAAACGCGGTGCTCTTAATTTCTCTTATACTTTGAATGGCAAGACTATAAATGCGAGCACGGAGTTACCGATCGCACAGGTACAAATACCAATCAAAGGATTGAAGAAAGAAAGTATACAGATTGTGAATGAAAGCAGTGGCATGCTGTTCACACGTCTTATACAGGAAGGCACACCGGCCCGTGGACAAGAAGAAGATGCACAAAGCAACCTTTCATTAAGTGTTCGCTATACCGATGCAGACGGTAAAGAAATAGACCCCGCACGACTTGAGCAGGGAACCGAATTCCTCGCAGAAGTTACCGTGGCACATGCTGGTACGCGTTCTTCATACGAGAATTTAGCATTGAGTCAGGTGTTCCCGTCAGGGTGGGAGATAAACAATCTTCGCTTGCAAGGTGATGAAGAATTTGTGAAGTCATCACCATTCGATTATCAGGATATTCGCGATGACCGGGTATATACATACTTCACGTTATATACTAACGAGCGCAGGACCTTTCGCGTGATGTTAACAGCAAGCTATGCCGGTACATACTACCTCCCGGCCATAAGCTGCGAAGCGATGTACGACAAGAGCATCTACGCCCGCAAAAAAGGACAAGTAGTAGAAGTAACAAAAGCAACTGCGCAATAAATACATTTATGGCCCGCAGAGGACGCAGATTTACACAGACATATTTATAAGATTTATATTTATACCCTGTTGTAATTATCTGCGTTAATCTGCGCCTTCTGCGGGCCATAAAAAAATCGATCTGCATGCCGTAATCGTGGTATAGATAAAATCATCCTTTTATCATTCTTTTGTCATGTTATCTATAAACCGTTGCATGACAGAGAATGATATATCTTATAAAATAAGAGGAGCAATATTTAAAGTACACCGAACGCTAGGCCCTGGATTATTGGAGTCAGTATACGAAGCAGCGTTGGCGTATGAATTAGAAAAAACGGGCCTGCATGTTAAGCGACAAGTGCCTATATCCGTTCGCTACGAAGATGTATACCTTGATCTCGGTTTTCGACTGGATATACTTGTCAATAATTTGGTGATAGTTGAGATTAAATCGATTGAAGAATTTCACGCCGTACACCACAAACAATTGCTTACCTACATGAAGCTGGCCGGCATCAAACTCGGTATCCTGGTTAATTTCAATATCGATCCTGTTTCTAAAGGTATAATTCGGAAAGTTAATGGCCTTCTGTGACTGAATTCTGACCACTCATTAAAATATACATGGATATATAGTTTCTCCTTTGTACTTTCATCATTAAACCTGAACCGATGAAAAAAGTACTAATAGCCTTTCTGTTGGCCATCCCCTTTGTATTACCAGCACAGAAGAAAAAGAAATCTGATGAACCTGCTTCACAGGCTGCTTCAGCCATTGAAGAAAAGGTGAATGGTTTGAAAAAGTATCCCGGCTATATCGAGTTTTACTACGATGAAGACCAGGATAAACTATGGCTGCTCATCGATAAATTTAAAACCGAACTGCTATATATAGAGTCGCTCACAGCCGGTGTAGGCTCCAACGATATAGGACTTGATCGAAATCAACTTGGTCGCGAACGCGTAGTATACTTTGAAAGACGAGGACCAAAAGTATTTCTGGTTGAGCCTAATAATTTTTATCGCGCCAACAGCACAAGTGCAGCGGAACGCAGAGCAGTAAAAGAATCATTTGCAGAATCTGTACTCTGGGCATTTACCGCGACAGCCGAAGACAACGGAAAAGTTTTAGTGGATGCCACCGACTTCTTCCTGCAAGATGTACACGATGTAGCCGGTACACTCCGCGCTACACAGCAAGGTGGCTATGGCCTGGATAAATCGCGAAGTGCTTTTTACCCGGAACGTATTCGGAATTTTCCATCTAACTCTGAGTTTGAAGTAACACTAACCTTTACTGGTCAGCCCGGCGGTAACTATATACGCAGTGTTACACCAACGCCTGCGAACGTTACCATACGCGAGCATTTTTCATTTGTTCAGTTACCAGACAATAATTACAAGCCGCGCAAGTTCGATCCGCGTGCCGGCTACTTCAATACTTCGTATTATGACTACGCTACACCAATCAGCGAACCTATTGAGAAGCGATTTATCAACCGGCACAGATTGGAGAAGAAAGATCCATCGGCATCGGTAAGTGAACCGGTTAAACCGATTATATACTATATGGATCCCGGGGCACCGGAACCTATACGCTCTGCATTGATGGATGGTGCCAAATGGTGGAACCAGGCGTTTGAAGCAGCAGGGTATAAAAATGCATTTATAGTAGAATTACTTCCCGAAGATGCAGACCCTATGGATGTTCGCTATAATGTTGTCAACTGGGTACACCGTGCAACACGCGGCTGGTCGTATGGCGCATCCGTTACAGATCCTCGCACCGGTGAAATTATAAAAGGACATGTTACCCTTGGATCACTGCGTGTGCGTCAGGACTTTTTAATTGCTGAAGGGTTGCTCGCGCCTTATGAAGAAGGTAAGCCGGTTAGTAAAGCCATGGAAGAAATGGCACTTGCGCGTCTTCGACAACTGGCAGCGCATGAGATCGGACATACACTCGGTCTGGCGCATGCCTATACATCAAGCACTGAAAACCTCGCTTCGGTAATGGACTATCCTCACCCTATAGCAAAAGTTGTAAACGGTAAAATTGATTTGTCGAACGCATACGATGATAAGATTGGAGCATTTGATAAAGTATCAATCACCTATGGCTACCAGGATTTCCCGGAAGGTGTTGATGAAGACAAAGCACTTGACGCCATCATACAAAACTCACTGAAAGCCGGCCTCACATTTTTATCCGATCAGGATGCAAGACCAACCGGTGGTGCACATCCGTATGCACACTTATGGGACAATGGTGCTGATGCTACCGATGAACTGAATCGCGTTATGGAAGTGCGGTCCGTAGCATTGAAAAATTTCGGTGAGCGAAATATCAAACCTCATGCACCTATGGCAACACTCGAAGAAGTGCTGGTACCTATATATTTCTTCCACCGTTATCAGGTAGAATCCGCTGTGAAAGTCTTGGGTGGTATAAATTATAGATATGCCTTGCGTGGCGATGGACAACCGGTTGCAGATCTGCTTACACCGGAGCAGCAATCAAAAGCACTCACAGCATTGCTAAAGACAGTTGAACCGGCAGCATTGATTCTCCCGGAAAGTTTACTGGTAAATATACCACCACGTCCTATCGGTTATCAGCGCCATCGTGAGTTGATCAAACTGAAAACAGGATTAACCTTCGATCCTTTGGCATTGGCTGAAACATCAGCAGACATGACGTATAGTTTGATATTGCATCCGGCACGTGCCAATCGTTTGGTAGAACATCATGCACGCAGCATCAATCAGCCGAGTCTTGAAACTATACTTGATAAATTGATAACGCATTCCTTTAAAGCAACACCGAAAGCGGGGTACGAAGGCGCCATACAAATGAGTGTTGATGGCGCGTTATTCTCAAACCTGGCAAAGCTTGCAGCATCGGAGCAGTCATCTTTACAAACCCGTGCCATTACAATGTTAAAGCTGGAACAGCTTAAAAACTGGCTTAAACAAAAAGGACCGGCAACAACCAACGAAGAGTGGAAGGCATTTTATGTATATATAGCATCACTCATTGAAAAGCTGCAGGAGAAACCGGAAGAATTCAAAGCAGACTATCCACTCGAATCCCCTCCCGGCATGCCCATCGGAAATCTAGACATGGATTTTTGCGGACATTAGAAAAAAATTTTAACCCGCGGAAGACGCTGCTGTACGCAGATAAAAAGCGAAAAATATATCTGCATTTATCTGCGCCTTCCGCGGGAATGAATTTATTACTTTTGCGCGTAACATGTCGCGAAAGAACAAGATAAGAGTTGGATTGGCATTACTCGTTGTGGGGTTTGTTGCGTATTACTTTTCGCTATCCTCCATACTTTTTACCGACCCGTATTCTACTGTGCTGGAAGCTTCCAACGGAGAATTACTTTCTGCCGCTATAGCACGCGATGGCCAATGGCGATTTCCCGAAACCGACTCCGTGCCTGATAAATTTGCAGAAGCCATTATTACCTATGAAGACAAGCGCTTTCGAAGCCACCCCGGTGTAGATATACTTTCACTGGGCAGAGCGTTCCGTCAAAATATAGCCGCACGAAGTATTGTGAGTGGAGGCAGTACGCTGAGCATGCAGGTAATCCGTCTTTCGCGAAAAGGAAAGTCGCGGACGGTAGTTGAAAAGATTATAGAAATTATACTCGCCACGCGCCTGGAGTTACGCTATAGCAAAGATGAGATACTCGCGCTATATGCATCGCACGCACCGTTCGGAGGAAACGTTGTTGGTATAGAAGCAGCGTGCTGGCGTTACTTTGGCAGAGATGCACGCGAGCTCTCGTGGGGTGAAGCAAGTTTACTGGCTGTACTGCCAAATGCGCCTTCGCTGATGCATCCGGGAAAGAACCGCGAACAGCTAAAGAACAAGCGTGACAAATTGCTGGAGAAGCTGAGAGACATCGGCAAGATCGATACATTTACCTGCGCGCTGGCAAAAGAAGAACCTATACCGGAAGAACCTCAGGTGTTACCGCGCGCAGCACAACATTTACTTGTGCGAATGCAAGCCGATGGTTTTGCCGGGAAGAAAATACAATCAACACTACAGTATAGTTTGCAGCATCGGGTTGAACAGATCATGCACGATCATCACCAGCGATTGGTCGGCAATAAAATTCATCATGCCGCTGCTATAGTAGCCGATGTAAAGACCGGAAATGTAGTGGCCTATATCGGTAATGTTGACAACGGAAAAAATTACAGGGGCGATGATGTTGATGTTATTGTCTCACCTCGCAGCACCGGAAGTATACTGAAACCTTTTTTATATGCCGCAATGCTGGAGGAAGGCAAGATCCTTCCGAAAACACTGTTGCCCGATGTACCGGTATATATCAATGGCTTTGCACCCAAGAATTTTTCGAAGGATTATGATGGTGCTGTTCCTGCAGATAAAGCATTGATACGATCGCTGAATGTTCCGGCAGTATATATGCTGCGTGACTATCGTTATGAGAAGTTTCATTCGCTGCTAAAATCGTTGGGCATGACAACCCTGAATCATCCTCCCGATCATTATGGTTTGTCGTTGATACTCGGCGGTGCAGAAGGAACCCTGTGGGATATAGCCGGTATGTATGCATCCATGGCGCGTACGCTGAATAATTACTTTGAACATCCTGGTAAGAATCGCTATACCCGTGGAGATTTTCATGCGCTGAAATATACTTTCAATAAGAATGAAACGGCTTCAGCTCCTGATCTGGAAGAGACTTCGTTCATCAACGCTTCTTCCATCTATCAAACTTTTGATGCTTTGAAAGAAGTATACCGGCCGGGAGAAGAATCGGGCTGGCGTTACTTCAACAGCTCAAAACCGATCGCCTGGAAAACCGGCACAAGCTTTGGCTTTCGCGATGGATGGGCCGTAGGCGTAACGCCTGATTATGTAGTAGGCGTGTGGGTTGGAAATGCTGATGGCGAAGGTCGCCCCGGACTTACCGGTACCGATGCTGCTGCTCCTATACTATTCGATATATATTCGCAGTTACCCGGACAGCGTTGGTTTCAGCTGCCCAAGATGGAGATGGAAAAAATTACCGTATGCGCCCGCAGCGGTTATCGAAACAGTTCGTTGTGTGATGAAGTAGACACCATCATGGTGGGGCAACATGGGCTGCAAAGTGTAGCCTGTCCGTTGCATAAGAAAGTTCATCTCACAGCCGATCAGAAATTCAGAGTACACAGTGACTGCGCTTCGGTTACTGAAATGAAAACTGTTAACTGGTTTGTACTGCCCCCTGTACAAGAATATTATTACAAGCCGCGCAATATATCGTATCGCTCATTGCCGCCTTTTCGAAAAGATTGTCAGTCATCCTTCAATCTTACGGCAATGGACCTTATATACCCAAAGCCGAATGCCCGCATATTTATACCACGTGACCTGGATGGTAAAATGGGGAATGCAGTTTTTGAATTAGCCCATCGCAACCCTATGGCTACTGTTTTCTGGCATCTCGATGGAACCTATATCGGCAGCACGCGCAAAACGCATCACCTTGCTGTTAATCCCGAACAAGGTAAACATATACTTACCGTTATCGATGAGAACGGAGAAATGCTCGAACAATCTTTTGAAGTTTTGTCGAAGATGTAAGCTTCTGATAAATAATGGCTTACTTGCTTTTTGTTAAATCTTTGCTAAATTCGTATTTATATTGATAAACCTATAATATCTAAAGACCCAGTGTGTCTATGAAGACATTTAAATTTTTTGCACTGGTAGGCATTTTTTCTGTATTGTTTGCAATACAGCCTACCGCAACCGCTCGTCCGGAGCAAGTAAATCTAGACGAACCTCAGAACTATGTAGTTATCGGAGCATTCAAGATCCATCGTAATGCTGTTCGTTTCAGTGACCATGCCCAGAAACTGAGCCTCAATGCGAAGTATGAGAAGAACGTTAACCGTAACCTGTACTATGTATATGTATTGCAGACTGCCGATCGCGCAGCAGCCATTGCAGAAGCTAACCGCCTGCGCTCCGAATCGGAGTTTACAGACAGTTGGGTATATAGCGGCTCATTTACAAAAGAGACAGCACCCGCTGCTGTAGTATCGCGAAGCGTAGATGTAAACCCGGTAACGGAAGAGAAAATAGAAACGGTACAGCCTAAAGACCCTGAACCGGTTGCTACTACAGTAAGCAATACTCCGGAAACTACAACGCCAACCGAACAAGCCACCTCGCAGTCTATAGATGATGGAGGAGCCGGTAAAAGTTTCTTCTTCAAGCTATACCGCGCTACCGATAATGACGTTGTACAAGGCGATGTAAGTGCTATAGATGTAGACCGTACCCGCAAGATGGGAACGTATAAAGGCAATGCCCCGGTAAAAGTTGCCGACCCGCTTAGTAAAACGGACAGCGTGTTACTGGTGTGCGAAGTATTCGGATACCGGAAATCACAACGCAATATTTATTACAATGAACCTTCCGGTGAGGGAATCGAGACCGATGCGAATGGTGCTGTAGTAGTACCTTTCGAGTTGATCCGTTTAAAGAAAGGCGACATCGCTGTCATGTACCATGTATACTTTTACAAAGATGCATCGATCATGCGGCCCGAGTCTCGCTATGAAGTAGAGAGCCTCCTGAAAATGTTAAATGAAAATAAGAACTACCGCATCCGCATACACGGCCATACGAACGGAGGTGCCAGCGGTAAAATTATTTCCAAGCCAAAAGACGGTGATAACTTCTTCTCTTTAACGGGTTCTGTTGAAGGCTTTGGTACTGCTAAGAAACTTTCAGAAGAACGTGCAGAGATCATTCGTGATTTTCTGTTGAAGGAAGGTATAGATCCAAAACGTATGGAGACAAAAGCATGGGCCGGCAAACGCCCTATATACGATAAACTCAGCAGTCGCGCGCAGGAAAACGTACGCGTGGAAATCGAGATTTTGCAGGACTAGGTTGAGGTTATCCGTTAATGGTTAACCGTATTCGAAGTTGATGTAGCTATATATACTATACGAACGCGGTATGAATTCAGAAGGCACAAATTTCTTCGCGAACTTTGTGCCTTCCTTTTTGTAGGCAAGTTTTCGATTAGGCGCCAGGCATTCAATGTTTGGCTGCAATTTCTCCTTCACTCGAGTCGTTCCTTACACTCAACTCAACACTATATATAGCGTTGAGGCTTCGCATGTCTTTATTTTCACGTGGCCCCGCCCCGATTACTCTTATTGCATAATTACCCCGTTTCAACAAGGCTTTTCTTTGGCGGTTCTTTCCGCTTCCGACTTCAACAATCCGATCGTAAAGAAACGATTTAGACTTCCTTGACCGAAAACGTTAGCAGAATTATACTTTCGGAAGACTACTTCGAGATCTTTCGATACCGCAAAGGTTTTCGGATGCCTTTATTTTTGGGCTACACTAAACCTAAAAATATATGCAACAACTGTATTTGTCGATTGCTGCTGCGCGCGGTAGCATTTCTCCTGATTCGGAAAAAAACACCCTCCTGCCAGAAAAGCCGAATTAGACATTTCTCCGTTAGCAGTCGTCCTCGCAAGTTGTCCGACCTAAATGTAAAAGGCACCGTTGTGATCTGCTTCGTGATCGTTACCCGGCAGATTAACGCAGATTACTAAATCAATGATAATCACAACTAAACCTTTTGAGAATGAAAACATCTATACTTCGCGATGCAAGAATGTATGTTACCTGGGCTTTGCTATTCCTTGCAACCAGTACAGTACTTGCTCAAGCTGTTACGGTAACCGTTAACGCTACCCAGAACAAGCGCTTGATATCACCCTCTATATATGGAAAAAATGATTTCTTCGACAAGACTACCCAATTCTATAAAGATGCAGGGTTGCGTTTCGCGCGAATGAATGGAGGTAATAATGCAACCGGTTATAACTGGCGAAAGAAAATTACCGTTCACCCCGACTGGTATAACAATGTATATACTTCCGACTGGGATGCATTAGCACAAAAGACCAACAATAACTTTTCGAACATGCAGGGCATGTTTGCCTTTCAATTACTTGGCCGAGTTGCATCCAATAAAAATAACAACTTCGATGACTGGGCCTACAACCAGGCTGCGTATTGGGAAGGTGTGGGGCAAAACTTAGCAGGTGGAGGAACACCCAACCCGGATGGCGGAACCAAAGCCAAAATAGAGGGAAATATCAATTTATTTACGCAACCATGGCCAGCAGATTCTTCCGTGGCAATTCTTAATCACTGGTTTGGATCAAACGGTTTGCGACTCGATAGAAACAAGTTTGTGTATTGGAACATGGACAACGAGGTAGATATATGGAATGGTACGCACGACTATGCTATGCCTACATTAATATCAGCGTCTGCATTTATGGACCGGTATATAGAACTGGCGAAGAAAGCGAAAGCACTATATCCCGGCATAAAACTTTGCGGACCAGTTGCAACTTCTGAATGGCAATGGTATAAATGGTCTAATGAAAGTATATATGTGAACGGGAGATATTATCCCTGGATCGAGTATTTTATCAAGCGACTCGGTGATGAGTATAAGGCCACCGGTATCAAACTGGTTGATGTAGTAGATATTCACAACTATCCTTCCTATAATAACGATGATGCCGCAGCGCTGCAGGGACATCGGATTTATTACGATGAGACGTATGACTACCCGGGCTCTAACGGTATAAAATCAAGCGCTGGCGGATGGGACGATTCACTCACAAAACAATATATATTCAAGCGTATAGACGGCTGGCTAAATGAGCATTTCGGAGCGAACCATGGCATCACAACCGGTGTGAGCGAATGGGGCACCATGTCAAGTGCCAATGCAAATCTTGAATCTGTCATATACGCCTCGCATCTTGGTACATTTGCTAACAATGGTGTCGAATTGTTTTCACCGTGGAACTGGTCAGTTGGTATGTGGGAAACGCTGCACCTCTTTAGCAGGAATGCAAAGAAATATAGTATATCCAGTACATCATCGCTTGAAAATACAGTCTCTGCTTATTCATCTGTAAATGAAAACTCCGACTCTTTAACTGTAATCCTTGTTAATCGCGACCGGAGTACTTCGCGCAGTGTAACGGTCAATCTGAGTAATTTTAATGTTGCCAATGGAAACTATACAACGCTGCAATTAGCATCGCTGCCGGATATCGAGACGTTTGTATCGCACACACAAAATGCATTGAAGTCAAGTACAGTGCAGGTAAGTTCTAACTCACTTACCATGTCTGTGCCGGCACTTTCTACAACGGCAATTCTATTGGTAAAAGCTCCTGTTGTTACGTATGTTTCATTAGCCAACCGGGCTACAAGCTTGCGCATCGATGGTATGTATAGGTCTGACAATAATTCCAACGCAGGACAGTGGAGTAACAGTGGCAGTACAGCACAACAATGGTCAATAGAAACGGTTGGAAATTATGTGATGCTGAAAAACCGGGCAACCGGACTATATCTGGATGGTATATCCAGAACTGCGAATGGTTCCGCGGCAGGGCAGTGGGCTTACAGCGGCAGTAACGCACAACAATGGACAAGAGAAACAGCAGGAAGCTATGTTAAATTCAAGAACAGGGCTACCGGACTATATCTGGATGGAATGGGGCGTACTGCCAACGGATCTGATTTAGGTCAATGGAGTCAAAGCACGCATGCAAATCAGCAGTGGTCAATTGTCACGATTGGAAATGGACGACAAGGCTCTCCGGAGGAAAGTGTAAATACCACCGAAGAATTTGCTGTTAATGTGTACCCCAATCCCTTTGCCAGAACGATAACACTTGATGTAGTGGGCGCAGATGAACAATTGAAAATTACAATACTTGATGCAACGGGCAAGACGGTAGAAGCGATTACTCATTCCGGTGGATCCGGTAAATTGTCGCTGGGCGCAGCACTCAGACCTGGTTTGTATATCATTCGCGTGAACGGTGTGAAAACGTCACGATCCTTTAAAGTTTTGAAGGAGTAATTCTTTCCTGAATAAAACAAAAGTCATCTCACAGTGGTATAAAAATCCATGTGAGATGACTTTTTTATTTGTAGCAGAACAGGAATGTGTCAGTCTAAGTATTCATTTATGCTGTTGCTATACTATATATACCTAACGATTCCGAATTGACGGATAACGGTTAACGATTAACGATTAACGATTAACGATTGACCGATAACGCATAACGACTAACTCGTCACAGCCTGAAGCACATCATGCTGCGTAATAATGTGTACGCGTTCCTGATCATCCCTTACAAGCAGTGCTTTGTTATCTTTGTTTAGTAAAGATGATAGTACATCCAGCGTACTGTCAGGAGCAACAAATAGCATTGGCTTGTCCATTACCTCACCAACCTGCTTGGATTGAAGTTGAGGATCCTGAATAATTTTTTCAAGAAGACTCGCAGAGCTTACGCTTCCTACAAAATGATTATTCTCCGTTACCGGTATCTGGTCGATGCCTTGTTTGTTCATTACCATAATCGCTTCACTGATCTTCGATGATTTATTTACGGTAATCAAACCATCTTTTCCGTTACGTGCTGAAATGATATCGCGTGCTGAACCAAAGCTGCGGGCTTCTGTAAAGCCGTGATCTTTCATCCACTGATCGTTATATACTTTCGCCAGGTAACGTGTACCATGATCCGGCAACAGAATTACCATTACATCATCTTTCTTTAAATGCTCACGTGCATACTCCAGTGCACCGTGTAGTGCCGATCCGCTCGACCATCCTACAAACAATCCTTCTTCACGTGAAAGTCTGCGAGCTGCAATGGCGCCATCTTTATCCGTTACTTTAATGAAAGTATCGATCACATCGAAGTTTACGTTCTTGGGGAGTATATCTTCACCAAAGCCTTCGGTGAGGTAAGGGTATATTTCATTCTCATCAAATATACCGGTCTCTTTATACTTCTTGAAAACCGAGCCGTATGTATCGATACCTACGGTTACCAGGTTCGGATTTTGTTCCTTCAGATATTTAGCAGTGCCACACATAGAACCACCGGTACCTACTGTTGCAACGTAGTGTGTAATTTTACCTTCGGTCTGTTTCCAGATTTCGGGACCCGTAGTTTCGTAATGTGCCGTTGCGTTCGATGGGTTATCGTATTGATTTGGATAAATTGAATTCGGAATTTCTTTATTCAGCTTGCGCGCTACTGAATAGTACGAGCGAGGATCATCAGGCGCAACGTTTGTCGGGCAAACCACTACTTCGGCACCAACCGCTTTCAGAATATTTATTTTCTCCTGCGATTGTTTGTCGGCCATTGTAAAGATGCAGCGATATCCTTTGGCAACAGCTGCCAGCGCAAGACCCATACCGGTGTTACCAGATGTACCTTCAATGATGGTGCCTCCCGGTTTCAATAAACCCGCTTTCTCGGCATCTTCAACCATCTTGATGGCCATGCGATCTTTTGTTGAGTTACCTGGATTGAAGTATTCAACTTTTGCCAGAACCGTGCCGGCAATGCCCTTGGTAACTTTATTAAGTCTTACCATCGGTGTGTTACCAATGGTTTCTATTATGGAATTGTATATCATGACTGCTGTATATAAGGATGGTAAAACTACAAAAACGGACTAAGGTGTCCTACGGTTCCGGGCATTAGAAAACAAGCTGCGAGCGGTGAGTTTTGAGCTGCGAGAGGTTAACCGAAATTTCCACCAATGCGGTTATACACATTTTTGGGTTGCCAGGATAAAGGTTTGCCGAGGTACATGCGGGTGCCTTTCAGAAATTCTTTTAACCCTAACGCAGTAAGTGCATCAATTCCATTTTGATTGGTTTCAGGCAGCGCTGCTTTTTTAATTCCCTGCGCGTGTTTAAAATTCAGTAATGCTGCACCAGCTTCTTTATGGCGGGCAATCACCGGGCCATCGCCCAAGGTTGGTAAATAATATCCCTGAATCCGCGTGTTATCAACGATGAGTTTTGCGTCCTGGAGATGCGGTATGATAAGTTTGGATCGGTCTTCACCGGATACTTCGTTATCAAGTTGAAGAAGTTCAAGAGCAAATTTTTCTTCGAAGGAAGAAATTGTATAGTTGGTGTTGAAGGCGATGTCCTGATCGGTTTTAAAGAACAGGTAATCCATCTCTTTTATAAAGCCATGCTTTTTATATACCGGTTCACCTAGCGAAGTTGCCAGCAATAATATAGTTTGTATACCGGGTTTATTTGCCTGATCGATGAGCGCCTTGGTAATGATGCCTCCTATACCTTTGTTACGATGATCGTTGTGCACAATGATATGCGCAAGCCATGCGGTATGTTGATGGATGATGGTAGCGCCAATGCCTGCTATAGCACCGCGCTCGGTATATTTGATAGGGAAGCAAAAATCAGCACGCAGGTAAAAATCAAATACAGGAGCTAACGGATTCCAGTCCGGGGGACGAAGGTCATGAAGCAGTTCGAGATCGTTGGATGTGAGCGCTTCAACCGGCATATACTATATATTAGGCGGCTCCGGCCAGTAAATATAGCACGGCCATGCGTACAGCCACACCGTTTTCAACCTGGTCGAGTATAATGGAATGTTGTGAGTCGGCTGCATCACTGCTTAGTTCAACACCACGGTTGATAGGGCCGGGGTGCATGATCACAATCTGTTTCTTCAGACTGTCCAGCAACTTTTTATTGATGCCGTAGTAAAGCGAGTATTCGCGTAACGAAGGAAAATATTTTATCTGCTGACGTTCGAGTTGTATACGCAATACATTGGCTACATCGCACCACTGTAATGCCTTGCGTACATCGAGTTCGACTTCAACACCGAGTTGTCCTATAAATTTAGGAAGCAGCGTTGGAGGGCCGCATACCATAACTTTGGCTCCCAGCTTTTGTAAAGCAAATATATTGGAGAGCGCCACACGCGAGTGAAGTATATCTCCAATGATGGCAATCTTCTTGCCGGCAACTGATCCTAATTTCTCACGAATCGAGAACGCGTCCAGTAGGGCTTGCGTTGGGTGCTCATGCGTACCATCGCCAGCGTTCACAATGTTAGCTTTAATGTGCTTGGCCAGGTAATGCGGAGCTCCGGGGCTCGCATGGCGCATCACGATCATATCCACCTTCATTGCCAGAATGTTGTTCACCGTATCCAGCAATGTCTCTCCTTTTTTTACGGAGCTGTTGGATGCCGAGAAATTGATCGTATCGGCTGAAAGTCTTTTTTGTGCAAGTTCGAATGAAAGTCGCGTGCGCGTTGAGTTTTCGAAAAACACATTGGCGATAGTAACATCGCGCAACGAAGGCACCTTTTTTACAGGGCGGTTAATAACCTCTTTAAAATTCTCAGCGGTTTCAAAAATAAGTTCTATGTCTTCGCGGGTAATGTTCTTGATGCCAAGCAGGTGTTTTTGACTGAGTTTCGACATAGTCCTTAATCCTTATTGATCAACCAGATCTTATTTTGTTTATGACCTTGAGCTTCGAGTTCTACCAGCACGCGCTGGGACGATAATGTATTGACAGATTTACCCACGTAGTCGGCAGCGATGGGTAGCTCGCGGGTATATTTGCGATCGATCAGCACCAGCAGTTCAACTTTCTTGGGTCTGCCAAACGTAATCATCGTATCAAGTGCAGCACGAATGGTGCGCCCGGTAAAGAGTACATCGTCTACCAGCACAACATGTTTGCCTTCTATGGCAAATTCAATTTTTGTTTCGCTTGCCTTTGCCGGAATCTCGCGTCTGCGAAAATCATCGCGATGAAACGTAGCATCCAGATAACCGAGGGGAATATCTTTTTTGGTAAGCTTTTCGAGTTTTTGGTGGATGATCTCGGCAACGAAAATGCCGCGGGGCTGCATGCCGATAATCACGCTTTCAGAAAAATCTCCGTGATTCTCAATTAATTCCTGACAAAGACGACTAATCGTTATATCGAGGAGGTCGGTGTCAAGTATTAATTTCTTCTGCATAGTGCCGGGCAAATATACGGCACCGCGCGGAAAAAATCATTCGTAGCTCACCTTGTTGATAAAAAATACCCTGCGCTTGCCGGCCGTAGGGTTAACAACTTCCTGCACACCAAAGGCATAGAAATAATCTTTATACCAGTAATCGAGTTTGGCTATATCGGTGTCTTCTTTTTTGATCACCTCGTTCTGGATCGGAGTTTTAATGGGCTCGGAAGATTTTCCTTCCAGCACTTCATTGTCTTTAATGATCTTCGATCGCAGTTCATTTTCAAAAAGATACAGCAGCGCGATCTTGTCGTCCCGGGCTTCCAGTTTTACGAATTGCTCCAGCGTAAAAGTTTTTACATCGTTTATCTCAAAGCTGTTGTCCCATTGAATGTTGCCGTTGTGATCGAATCCCATCACCACCGCATGGGTATAATAATAGCCATCGAAAATCCGTCCATCGCGTATATAGGAGCCTTGCGTGAAACCACTGCTGAAGAAGCCGCTATAGCCGCGACTATCAATTGAAGTATATTTTGGATAAAACGCCTCGCCCAGTAATATATACTGATTGTTATACGGCACCAGCTCGTGCACCATAAAGCGATAATTGAAACGGATCTTCTTCCCCTTGATTCGCTTGCGTTCAATGCGCGCCTTTACACGTTGCTCGCGTTTCGCTTTCATATACTTGAAGAAGTTTTCAAGATCAGCGAAGTAATAATAACGGAGCCGCTGGAGGCCGGCCGGGTCGATGGTGGCAATAAAAAGTCCGCGGGCGTATTCAGAATTACGCGTTCCGAACACACCGGCCACCACTTGCATGTTGTTGTTGGTTTTTAGTGATCGTGCAAAGATGAGGTGCTTGTTATCTTCGGTATCCAGTGCATAGTTACTGAGCAGGTCAGCATCGGCATCGTAACTTTTTATCCAGATCGTTTTCATGCCCTTGATGCCGCGGGCGCTGATGAGTACATCAAAGCTCCCGTTGGGATATGTTTTGATCTGTGTAAGTTCTCCCGCTTCATTTAGCAGCCCGGGAAGTATACGTGCCTTTTGCGTGGTGAATGAAAAATATATCACTACCGGCACGCGGTTGTAGTAGCCGCCAATCAACGCACCATTTTGTGTGAGCTGAAATTCAGACGGTGTAAAGGGAATAAAGTTCTTGATCGGGTACCGTATAAAATTACCGGTTGCCTGCTCGATGGAGACGAGTTCGAAATCATTCTTCGAGAAATCAATATAGCGGAACAACAGGTATAGCCGTTCGCCTTCGGAACGTTTACCCACCATAATATAGCGCTTATTAACCGCGAGGTATCCATGCCACGCTTGCTGAAAGGCCGTATCAAGTTTCGCGATCTCCAGTTGATCGTCCGGAAATCCGCCGAGGCGTCTTAATAAAAATAATCCGTGTTGATGCGCAGGTATAACTTCGAAGCGTACATCATTCTTGGAAAAAGGAATTTCAAACCGGGCTGATTGTACAACCTGACCGGAGGCAGTCAGGCTTAGTATAACGAGCAGACTAGTATACCACCACTTTGTTAATGTAGAAGACATCGCGCACGCGATCGTCTTTGGTAACATTGCGAATGGTTTGGTAGCCCCAGACATAAAAGGTGTTGTTATACCATTGGCGTACTCCGCCTTCATAATCTTTCTCCGAACGGATGTCATCAGCCGGATCACTCGTCTTTATCTTTTCAGTAGCGACCGAGGCGGTGTCTTCCGACAGAACAACAGACTTGATATTAAGTTCGGATTCTTTCTTATATACGATGGAAAGCTTTGATCCGGTCACACAGAAATCTGATGCCTGTTCTACCGATGCCATTTTTACTTCATCTAATTTAATACTTTGATCCCACATTACTTTGCCCGTTGCATCAAAGGCAATAACAACGCTTTCATTGGTCTTTATCTCATCTGCACTTTTTGAGTTCGAGCCGTACGGGTAGGGACGGTACATGCGGCTCATGCCCGGATAATAATAACCAGGGAAGTAAGGATTGAATCCGTACGGTCCGTAAGAGTAAGGATTGTAGTAATACGGACTGCTATAGTATGGATTCAGATTGCTGGAAGGAGAGTATACTTCTGCCAACAGTAAATATCCGTCTTTATACTCCGTTACTTTAAACGGCATCACGTAGTTGATGAAGTTTGGAATTTCGCCACGCTCGTGCGCTTCACGCGAAAGCGTCTTTACACGTTCAGCCCGTTTGGGATTCAGGTAATCAACATAATGTTCTAACTGACCGAAATCAACGCGCAATATTTTCTGATCGCGAAACGGATCGATCGGTAAAGCAAAAAGTCCGGTGGATTGCTTGGAATTTTTTTCTCCCCATGTACCCAGCACCATCAGTTCTTCACGTTCCAGTGTACTGGTTATACCGGCTTGTACAGTGATGTTCTCTTCGATGGGTACTTTGTCTTCCAGCAGTAACTCGCCACTGGTAGTATAGGTGCGGAAGATGAGACTGCGTTCACCTTTGCTACCGCGATCAACCAGCACCGTGTTAAATGTTTGATTCTGATTGGTGCGCAGATCTACAAGCTCGGTGTCTTTCTGAAAGAATCCAGGCACAACTTTAATGAGTCCGCTGGCCAGTTCATATAAAAAGATAGCAGGCTCGTTGTTTACATAACCACCAAAGGCAAAGCTGTCGCCTGCTTTGGTAAAATGCGTGAGCTTGAAATCAAGATCCGGTTTTATAGTATACCGGCTCGTTTCATCGCCCGGCAGTTTTATCTGTATCAGTTCAAAATCATTTTTGTTGGTATCGCCGGTGCGGTATAAAAGAAAGATTGAGCCGGGAGCAATTTCATACCCGATCATTTTATAGCGCTCCTTGATCTCAAGCTCGATCACTTTCTTTTCCTGCAGGGCAGTGTCCAACAGCAGCAGCTCCCATATACGGTTGCTGCCTTTATACTTGTCGCGTTCGCGGAACAAAGCGAGGCCTTCTTCCTTCAGCGATATAACATGATAATAGTCGTCAGAATTTTTTTGTTGTCGTTCGAAGCGTTGAGGCTGAAGGGTCTGGCTATACAGATCCAATGATATAAGCCATGCTATACCGGTTATTAAACCTACAGACCAGACATTGCTGGCGGAAATTGTTATTCCTGAAAGCTTACCCTTCATACCGCGCATCATTTTCCTTCGCTTAAGGCTAATACCATATCAAACTCTTCTTTCTTTACAGGCTGTACCGAAAGTCTGGATACACGCACCAGCGCCATGTCTTGTAAACGCTTATCAGCTTTTATTTGTGCGAGCGTCACCGGAGTTTTAAATTTTTTCTCAGGAGCAATATCCACCACAGACCACTCGTTGTCGGTCGGGTCCGGGTAAAACTCTTTTACAATTTTTGCTATACCTACAATCGCTTTACCTTCATTGCTGTGGTAGAAGAACGCCAGGTCTCCTTTCTTCATCGCTTTCAGATTGTTACGTGCCTGGTAATTTCGTACGCCTTCCCATACTGTTTTCTTATCTCGTACAAGGTCATCCCATGAGTAAACATCCGGTTCAGATTTCATCAGCCAATAGTTCATACTGTTGCTTTCGTGTTGGTTTCTAAATTTACAAGAAACACATCAACATCAATTCATACAAGGTTTAATTTTTATTTCACTTCCCAACTTTACCGGGAGCACGTGTGTCAATGAGTTGTGTAACGATTTGGCTGGTGGTGTACCCACACCGTTGTTTCGGAGCAAACCACATCGTTATCTAAAACCCCAAACCCTCTCGCGTTATGAAACGACTCTTGTTGTCAGGTTATCTGCTTGTCTTTTTTTACCCGTTGTGTGCACAGTGGCAGGCTATACATCCTAAAACAACCTTCAACCAGTTTTTTGCCAGGGCTGCTATGCCACGCAACACATCGTTGTGTTACGCACTCGGCAATACCATGGGCATCTCTGCCGATGGCGGACACACCTGGAGTGCGCAGGCTGTAAATGGTTTACCGGTACACATTACAGCAGCAACCCGTTATTATGATATAGTTTTTACCAGCGAACATGTGGGATATTTCATGCACCAGAACGAGGTATATAAAACTACCGATCGCGGTGCACACTGGCAAAAGGTGCTTGCTATAGAGCAATCGCATATACACTATATGGCGAGTGCTTACTTCAGCGCACTATATTTTATAGACGATGACCATGGTTATGCGGTAGGAGAGTTTCAAAAGATATTCAGGACAAGCGATGGTGGTGTTACGTGGGATACACTAAGCTGGTCTAACGATACTGCGCCCTATATAAGTTATTCGGATGTTGAGTTCCTGGATGCGAACACCGGGTATATTTCCGGGTATGAAGTGAATAACATCAGTATGAACTTTGGATTTACTGAATTTGTGATGAAGACTACTGATGGTGGTGAACACTGGACCCGCGTTGAAGTACCCAGCGACCTGGAGAACCGCGAAGTAAAGCTTCAGTTTGTAAGTAATGATGTCGGCATTGCACGTGTTACGCGATCGCAGTATGGCGATGATCTTTTTGTAACAACCAACGGTGGCAAATCATGGACTAAAAATTCATTGGACAGCCTGCGCGATATACATGCAGCTTATTTTGTTGATGAGAAGGTTGGCTTCATGTATGGGAAAGATTTCAAATATACCATGAAGCTCTTCCGTACAGACGACCAGGGCCAAAGCTGGGAGCGTATACCTATACCGGTGTTTAGCGGGCAGGATGAAAATAGTATTACGGATATAAAATTTTCAGATCAGCAACATGGTTATGCCGTGGGCTCCGCAGGAAATATACTCACAACACAAGATGGCGGTAAAACGTGGAGTACACGCAATCAGGGATACCCGTTCTTTTATACCTGCGATTTTGTTGATGATAAAAACGGATATGCTTCTTCCGGCAAAGGATTTTTCAAAACGACTGATGGCGGCAACTCGTGGCAATATGCGGAGGGTTCAGATTCGCTGGTAATTCTGGATATGGATTTTAAAAACGTTGACGATGGTATATTTTACGGTTTCCGTAATAATTACTTTCACGTGAAGGATGGCGCTACGAAGATTGAACCGATTGAACTGCCGGTAAATTTCATGTCGTTATCAGAAGCCATTGTAGAGGGCGATTCATTATTTATCAGCGGAACTACATTAGCGCCTTCCGGAAATGTATTGTTGAAGTCGGGCGATCGCGGTAAGAACTGGCAGGTGTTACCGATACACGAAGAAGATGAATTTATAGTTGAGTTAAATCGTGTCGGTACTAAATTTTACCTCGGCACAACGCAGTAGATATTGCAATCGGGTAACGGAGCGAGCTGGCAGGCGCTTAAATCATTTTCGTTTGAATACCTGGACTGCATGACGTTTGCCAACGAACAGGTCGGTTTTGCAAGCATCGGTGGTAAAGCTATGCGCACGCACGATGGTGGTGTAAACTGGTATGAGATAGGTACATTTCCAAAGAATATACTTATCAATAAATTCCTGGTGGCAAATTCAAAAGTAGTTTTTGCATACGGAGCTAGATATATAGATGACGCTTACTATGGTGCGATCTGGAAGTCGACCAACTTTGGCATGACCTGGACGGAGGAGATTTTGCCGGTGTTGGTAGATGAAGCTATCACTGATATGAGTATAGTTGGTAAGAACGTGTTTGCTATTGGTGGCTTCGGTCAGGTATTTCGAACGGAGTTAACCGAAGTGATTACGGATGTGGAAGGTGATGCATTTACATCGCTCGCTATATTTCCTGTTCCTTCTTCGCGCTATCTCAATTTCGAAATTCCGAAAGATGAAGTTGCTGAGAAGGTATATCTGTACGACCTGCAAGGCAATGTGTTGAGGGTTCCGTATGAAAAGCATGAAACGCTTTATCAAGTTGACCTGGTCGGATATACGCAAGGGCTATACATACTGGATGTAGCTACCAGTAAGAAACGATATCGGCAGAAAGTGGTGAAGATAAATTGAGTAGCGCTTAAGGGAGCAATCCAGTCCACGAAGTATATCCATCGGGAATTGCTATAGCCACTTCGCGTTCGAATATACCAAATACCGAAGCTCCCGACCCGCTCATGCTCGCATATATAGCATCGTGTTTATAGAGCGTATCTTTCAGATCAGCAATGACAGGATACTTTTTAAATACCGATTCTTCGAAATCATTTTTGATAACACGTTTCCAGTCAGCAAGCGCGTGTGTTTCCAGGAGCTGTTGCAAAGATACTGCAGGTTGTACAGGAACTATACCGGCATACGCTTCGGCAGTTGATACATGAACGGGAGGTTTGATCAATACCAGGTATTTACCTTTTAGTGAAAGCGAAGCAGGTTGAAGTATTTCACCGCGGCCAGTACCCATCATCGGTTTATCCTGAATAAAGAAAGCACAATCACTTCCCAGTTGGGCAGCATACGCCATCATCTTTTCAACCGAAAGGTTCAATTGAAAAACCGTATTGAGTAATCGTATGGTATGAGCAGCATCGGCAGAGCCGCCTCCTAAACCTGCACCGGTAGGTATAATTTTATGCAGGTGAATGTTTACCGGTGCGAGGTTGAAATCTTTTTGTAAAAGGTGATACGCTTTGAGACAAAGATTGTCAGCATCGTTACCCGGTATAGCCGTGCCGGAAGTTGTGAATGAAAGTATATCAGAAGGAATAATTTCCAGAATGTCTGTCCACGGTACAGGATAAAAGCAAGTTTCAAGATCGTGAAAACCATCGCCTCGTTTACGAATGATGTGGAGGCCGAGGTTGATTTTGCAGGGCGGGAAAGACACCATAAGATAGCTGCGAGCTATGAGTTATGAGCTGCGAGTGTAAGAGTAACTCGCAGCTCTGCTCATATGTATATTTACTTGGATAAACGCTGGATCAGATCTTCGGTAATACCCGTTGAAGAGAAACCTCCATCGTGCATCAGGTTCTGCATCGTTACCATGCGTGTAAAGTCTGAGAATAAACTAACTATGTAATTCGCACAATCTTCAGATGATGCGTTGCCCAGAGGCGACATCATTTGTGCGTAGTCAAAGAACACATCAAAGCCGGATATACCGGAGCCTGCTGTTGTTTTGGTAGGCGACTGAGAAATAGTGTTGACACGTACTTTCTTCAGTTTACCGAAGCGGTAGCCATAGCTGCGTGCGATAGATTCCAGAACAGCTTTAGCCTGCGCCATATCTGAGTAATCAGGATACGTACGCTGCGCTGCTATATATGTAAGCGCAACAATAGAACCCCACTCGTTCATGGAATCCAGTTTCTCTGCCGTCTGCATTACTTTGTGAAAAGAAACACCTGAGATGTCCAATGTCTTCAGGAAGAAATCATAGTTCATGTCGCCATACGGTCTGCCTTTACGCACGTTGGGACTCATACCGATTGAGTGCAGTACAAAGTCGAGTTTACCACCCAATACTTCTACAGACTTTGAAAAAAGATTGGTAAGGTCTTGTTCCGAAGTAGCATCAGCCGGAATTACTTCAGCATTGCAGGCTGCGGCCAGCTCGTTAATCTTACCCATACGCATGGCAATGGGCGCATTGGTCAAGGTGAATGATCCTCCTTCTTCCTTAACTTTTAAAGCAGTCTTCCAGGCGATCGAGTTTTCATCCAATGCTCCGAAGATGATACCGCGTTTTCCTTTCAATAAGTTGTTAGCCATAGCAGTTTATGATTCTAAAATGGTTTTGTTAAAGCACAATATTACAAAATTCTGGTTGTTGCCTACGGAGTATCTGCAGAAGCGGTATGTTATAACAGGCAATTTATGCTCTTAAATGCCTAATGATTAGGGTAAAACGCGCCTGCCAACTACTGGCTAATTGACCTAAAAAATAGTAACTTTAGTTACAATCAAAAAACAGAAAGCCTATGGAAACTACGTCTACATTTTTCACTACGTGGGATCGGTACATGTACGCAGGCGCATCAACATGTGTGGTCCTCGGGATCATCGTACTCGTGTATCACGAGTTTAAAGTTTTTCAGATCAGAGACTATAAAGAAAAGTATGACTATGTAAACCTGCATGAGATACGTTACTTCTGGTATGCAGTAATGGCGTTTACATTGGCCGGTACATTCTTTGCCAACACCATTGCCAGCCGCGCCATTGAAGCGAACAGCATGCGGTGGTTTTATGTACGCATCTTTATTTCATTGGGACTTACCGTTATTGCGTACTTTGTTTTCTTCAGCCTGGTGAAAGTTTATTATGCCGGGTATATAGAAAGAAAACTTATCCAGCTGCGCGAGATGCCGCGCATGTCTCCGGCCGGTAATATGATGCGCAAGCTTGCCGATTCAGAAGTACAGGAGCATCACCTGGAAGGAACCAAGAAAGATGAAGTGCACCTGGTAGATTATGATGTGTGGATTGATGACAAGACAGGCTACAAGAAAATAGAAAAATACAACGCCTATCAGCATGCAGAGGAATGTTCGGAATGCGGATACTATACCATGAAGATCGACTCTGAAGAAATCGAGGAGGCTCCGACTCCATCGCGCACCGGCTTGCTGCTGAAACACTATAAATGCTCATACTGCGGACACCGTGAACAGCACGAAGTGGTGATTGCACGATTATCTGAAAATGTTGCCTGAAAGAAAATCAGCATCCCCGACAGGAGGAAAGAAAAGAAAAAATTATTGAATGATCGGAAGCTTCATGGTGATGGTTGTGCCGATACCATAATCGCTGATCAACTCGATGCTTCCATTCAACTTTGTAACGGCCTTCTTCACAAGGTAGAGGCCTAACCCATTGCCTTTGGATGCCTGCGATGCGCGGAAGTACAGATCAAACAATTGAGACTGGTATCGCTCTTCAACACCTATACCATTGTCGGCTACCGTAATCTCGATCGTGTCGCTCAGATGTGAAATGTTAACATCGATAAAAGGCTGGGCACCGGGCTGTGTTTTGCGAAAGAGTATAGAGTTCTCGATAACGTTCCGGAAAATGATTTGCAGCAACGCCATATTGGAAAGTATAACAATGTCGTGCTGAATGGTTACGTGATGTGCAATGCTATATTTCTCAAAGTCTGATTCAAAGTAGCGCACACTGTCGTGAATCAGTTGATTGATGTTTACAGGTTCAAACGGAAGATCAGTTTTGTTCAGCTCATACATCATCTGCATCTTGAACAACATGCTGTCCATACTGCGGGCCGTTTCAACAACTTTATCGAACAGAACAACTACCGAGTTTGAATCATTCATCACATAACGGGCCACCTGGTTCAAGCCTAGCAAGGTTGTTATAGGTCTGCGCATGTCGTGTGATGACCGGTACAGAAAGGTGTCCAATTCTTTATTGGCCAGTTCCAGTTCATGCGTGCGCTCCATTACTTTTTGTTCGAGCTGGGCATTGAGCGATTGTATGTATTGATTGTTCTCCTGCAGTTTGGCACTCTGTGCTTCCAGCTCCGTGTTCTTCATTTCAATTTCATCGTGCTGCACGCGTATCACCTTGGCTATATTTCGCTGACGTCTGTAGTTATAGACCAGGTTGATAACGAGAATCACAAGCAGTATTAATCCTACCAGTGTAGCAATAAAAATGGTGCGCTGGCTGCGAATTCGCTCCTGCTGAATCTCATTGCTCTTGGTGAGCAGTTCGATCTCCGTTTGTTTCTGATCGAGATCATAGCTCGCTTTTACTTTGGCCAGGTTAAGCGATTCCTGCTCCTGGTATAGCGAGTCGCGCAGGTATACATGCTGGTTCAATGCTTTATAGGCGCCTGAAAAATTTCCGACAGCCGATTGATAGATAGAATATGTACGGTAATAGTTTGCCATCGCTTTGCGCCTGTTTACCTTGTCGGGCTCCAATGCAAACAGCACTTTGGCAGAATCAAGGTAACGGGCCGCCATCTTTACATCATTCATCGACAAGTATATTTCGCATAGTCCGGTAGCAGCCATGCCGGCACTTCCCCATACTTTAAATTTCTTGCTGGTGGTATAGTCTGCCAATATACTTTTGATTGCTTCCTGTGTGTGTCCCAGATCTTTCAACACCACAGCCTTGTTACCATTGATAAGACCGATCCAGAACTCGTTGTTGATTTCTTTCGCTATAGCTTCTGCCTTCTCATAATTAATAATAGCGATGTCGAATTGTTTGATAGCATAGTTGGCGAGTGCGATGGTATTGTATACACTCATCTTCTGAAACTTGCTTGCCGGAGTGATTTCCCCTAGTGAAAGTTTCTCATGATAGTTCAACACGTTATACCCTTCTTCAATACACTGGCGATAATTACGGGCGCGATAGTTTATCATGCAACCTTCATAATGGCAAAGCACCACATAGCTATACATCTTCTGGTCTTCAAAGGTTTTGGCAGCATTGAGTATATGCTGAAGTCCTTCCGACAGAAGTTCCTGCTTGCTTAGAAATTCGCCAATGTTATACTCAGCCAGTGCAAGTGCAAAATTATCGTTACGATGGTTGGTGGCTGCGAGCAATGCCTCATCGTAATAGCGCAGCGCTTCTTCCTTGTTGCCGATGCGATCGTAGATGCGGGCAATGTTACGACACGCTAATACCTCGGCTAAAATTTTTTTACTGTTACGTGCAGCCGATAAAGCCTGGAATGCTGAACTAAGCGCCTGCCCGGTAGAAGCCCTGGCCAGATTTTTTTCCATGGCATCAAAAACATAGACTAGTCTTTCGCGCGGAGCGGTGGCAATAATGTCAACCATGCTGTCGGCACGAATCGTATCTTGAGCAACGATGGAGTTTACAGCCAGGCCCATGAAGAGGAACAGAATGATGATGCCCGGATTTTTATGCATGGCTCAGATACAGGTAAAGCTAAATTTAATAAAATTCGCAGCGATTTACAGAAAATGAAACTAGAGAAACAACAACCTGTCGGGGTATTTGATAGCGGCATTGGCGGACTTACCGTAGCGCACGCCATCAAAAAGCTTCTGCCTCAGGAGAGTATGATATATTTTGGCGATACCGTGCATTTGCCATATGGCGATAAATCTGAAGCCGCGATACAGGCTTACTCGGTAAAAATTGCCGACATCCTGGTAAAGAAAGGCTGTAAAGTAATTGTGATTGCCTGCAATTCCGCATCGTCTGCAGCCTATGAGTTGCTGAAGGAATACGTTCGGAAAGACATTCACATCATCAACGTGATTGACCCCATGGTGGATTTGGTGTTGCAACAGTTTCCGGGTAAACAGGTTGGTCTGATCGGTACCAAACGCACCGTACAATCCGGTGTATATGCGCGCAAACTTGCCGAAGGGAATAAAGATGTAACGGTACATTCACTGGCCACTCCGTTGCTGGCACCCATGATTGAAGAAGGATTTTTTAACAACCAGATCAGTCATGATGTAATCGCTACCTATTTATCGGATCCGATCTTACAGAACATTGAAGCACTCATCCTTGCTTGTACACACTATCCGCTCATCAAAAAAGAAATCAGTAGTTACTTCCAGGATAAACTTGCTATACTCGATTCATCTGAAGTGGTGGCGCTGGCGTTAAAACGTCATCTGGAAAAAGAAGGGCTTCTCAACGATCAGGCTACTGGTCAGTATCACTTCCTGGTTTCCGACTATACGGAGTCGTTCGAAGCATCGGCAGGATTATTCTTCCATGAGACTGTGCAGTTGGATAAACATCCGATGTTGTAAAAGGCTTGATCGTTTTTCATGACAGGATGAACCCGGTGGTAAATATTTTTTCCGCATCTTAGCGCCCGGTAAATGCTATGCCCCTGACAACGTTGATCTTTATATTGCCCTTTCTGTTGGTGTATACAATATTTGCCATTTATGCTGAGCGTAAAATTTCCGCTTTTATACAAGACAGGCTCGGCCCGATGGAGACAGGACCTTACGGATTGATACAAAGTGTGGCCGATCTTCTTAAACTTATTCAGAAAGAAGATATTATACCGGCTGCAGCCGATCGCTGGTTGTTTAAGGTAGCACCGATTATAATTTTTGCTTCTGTGTTTGCCGGGTTCTCGGTGTTGCCGCTGGCGCCTTCGTGGACCGGAGCCGGAATTTCTTCTGCTGTATTTTTTCTCCTTGCGATTGTATCACTGGATGTGATCGGTATCATGATTGCCGGCTGGAGCTCGAACAATAAATATAGTGTGTTGGGTACGATGCGTTCTGCAGCACAGATCATTTCATACGAAGTGCCGCTTGGTCTTTCTGTACTCTGTGTATGTATGATCTGCCAAACACTTGATCTTCAACAAATATCGTATCAGCAAGGCATCTATAGCGAACAGCCTCAGTACTTGTTTGGTATAAAGTCGTGGGGAATTGAGACAACAGCAACAGGAGGATTTCTGGCGTGGAATATTTTCAGAATGCCGTTGTTGTTTATTGTATGGGTTATCTTTTTTATTGCATCATTGGCCGAGAGCAACCGCGCGCCTTTTGATTTACCGGAAGCTGAATCTGAGATTGTTGCCGGTTTTCAGACTGAATACTCCGGGTTCCGTTGGGCCGTTATCATGCTGGCAGAATATGGAATGATGCTTTTAGTCAGTATATTAGGGGCGGTGTTATTTTTTGGAAGTTGGAATACGCCACTGCCAAACATCGCTGCCCTTCGGTTAGCAGAATGGACGAGCGGAACACCGGGCATGCTGAGTTCAACTCTCTGGGGTATTTTTTGGCTTTTAGGCAAGGCGTTGTTTTTTGTAGCGACACAGATATGGGTACGCTGGACATACCCGCGCCTGCGAGTTGATCAATTGATGAATTTGTCGTGGAAATATTTAACACCTTTGGCGTTAGTCCTGGTAATACTATGCGGACTTTGGAAAGTAATTTTTATTTAAAACGCGTGAAAATAATTTTTTCAACATTTCTGTTTTTTATAGTTCTTGGTCATTCATTTCTATATGCACAAAGTGAAGCTGACAAGCTTGAAGCTGCGCTGAAAGGTGAGCTTGCTGATACAGCACGCATACGTGTACTCACTGCACTGGTAAAAGAATACCAGTTCGTTGACTTTACGAAAAGTCAGACCTATACCGACGAGGCACTTAAGCTTGCCGAAAAAACAGAATCGGTAAAGCATAAGGTAGATGCATACCTCACGGCATCTGTTCTATATGCCAGCACCGGTGACTTTAGTACTGCACTTCGCTTCGACAACCGCGCGCTGGAATTGGACATCACTACAAAAGACAGCACAAACATTTCGCGCGACTATAATAATATAGGTCACGATTACTATGACCTGGGTGAATACGATGATGCCTATTTTTACTTTACACAATCGTATCGCATTGCCAGTGTTATAAAAGATACCTTGCGTATGCTCATCTCACTACACAATGTGGGCCGGGTATTCAAAGAATTAGGACAGTACGATCAGGCACTCGATCATTTACAGTTGTCGTTAAAGATGAGCCAGGAGCATCACGATGCTGAAGGTATAGCGTATGCACTGCATGAGATTGGCGATGTGATGTTGCGTAAAAATCAATACGATTCAGCGCTCACGTTTTTGATGGATGCGTTGGGCAAAGTAAGGTCCATGCATATCGATGAGATCCATCCGCAGGTGTTGGCAAATATAGGGTCGGTATACCTGAGCAAGAATGATTTTTCAAAGGCACTTACCTATTACGATTCGGCCTACACACTGCATGCTAAAACCAATAACCGCTATGGCATGGCCGAGATTGAATTAGGTCGCGGCATCGTGTTTATAAAACAGAAGAAGTATAACGAAGCATTGGATAAGATAGAAAAGTCGCTGGTAATTGCACGTGAGTTGAATGCGCGCGTGCTGGAGATCAGAAGCTTCTATCAGCTGTCGGTATTGTGGGAAACCAAAGGCGATCACAAAAAATCACTGGAGTACTTCAAGCAGTATAAATTACTGGAAGATACGTTGTTCAGCCAGGAGATGCAGGGGAAATTACTCCGCGACCAGATCCGCTTTGAAACCGAATCGCGCGACACGCAGATTGCAGCGCTCAGCCGGTTACAGACTTCACAGCGAAGCGAGTTAAGAAAACAGGAGTTCGTTCGAAATATACTGGTAGTGGTGATGGCGCTGAGTGCTATTCTGCTCATAACCGTTTACCGCAGCGGGCAACGCAGACGCAAGATCAACATGTTGCTGCTGAATCACCAGGATGAGATGGAGAAAAGAAGTGAAGAACTTGAACGTCTCAACCAGGTAAAAGATAAATTCTTCTCCATCATCTCGCACGACTTACGTTCTCCTATAAATGCGTTGGCTGGTTTACTTGACCTGATCGATAAAGGCGCGATCAAACCAGAGGAGATGCACAAGCATACCAAAGAACTTAAAGTCAGGTTTAACCATACGCGCACGTTGCTGAACAACCTGCTCGATTGGACATTGTTACAAATGGACAAGTTGAACCTGCAGGCCGCGAAGATAAATTTATACCGACTCGTAGAAGAAAATATACAGTTGCTGGGCTCGGTACAGGACAAGAAGATCTCTATGATCAACGAAGTGCCGGAGAATGCCATCGGTTTTGCTGACTCCAACACCATCAACCTCGTGATTCGTAACCTGATGACCAATGCCATCAAATTTACCAATGATGGAGGTCATGTTGTTATTGCAGCGCGCGAGCAAGGTCGCGAGTGGATCGTATCCGTTAGTGACAATGGTGTAGGCATGAAGCCCGAAGTATTAAACATGCTCTTCGATAAAACAGCTCCTTATACAACCCGCGGTACCGCCAACGAGAAGGGTACTGGTCTTGGTCTTATACTCTGCAAAGAATTTGTTGAGAAGAATGGCGGACGCATCTGGGTTGAAAGCGAAGAAGATAAAGGAAGCACGTTCTACTTCACACTGCCGAAAGCCTAAGACGTTAGTCGTTAATGGTTATTCGTTACACGTTAGTCGTGATCAGTTAATCATAGGCACTGCTAACGAATAGCAGTTAACGTATAACGTTTAACTTATAACGGATAACCGATAACGATTAAAATCAAAATTATACTTCCGAACATCTTTTTCCCTCCTATTTTTGTTACCCGGATATGGAAGGAATAAGTGTTACATATTTTGGTAAGATAGCAGAGGTAATCCGATCGCTGGCGGCTGGACTGAAGATCACCTTCAGGCACATGCTGAAAGCACGCAAAAGCCGTAAGCCTGTTGTTATTACCGATCAGAATTATTTTCAGTCTACCGAAGGAATCAATACCATTCAGTATCCGTACGAAATGCAGCCCGTGCCAGACACCGGTCGTTACCGTCTGCACAATGAAATTGACGACTGCATTGTGTGTGACAAGTGCGCGAAGATCTGCCCGGTAAATTGCATCACCATAGAACCTATCAAAGCGATTGAAGAGATCGGTAAAACTTCCGATGGAACTTCAAAGCGTATATATGCTGCCAAGTTCGATATAGACATGGGCAAGTGCTGCTTCTGCGGTTTGTGCACAACGGTGTGTCCGACAGAATGTCTTACCATGACGAAAGTATACGATTTCAGTGTGTTCGATATCCGTGAGCATAATTACGTGTTCGCTGAAATGACGGAAGCCGAGATCGCCGAAAAGAAACGAGTATACGAAGAGAATCAGAAAAATAAAGCGGCAGCGAAAGCAGTCGCTGAACCCGTTGTCAATACAGCGGCAGCTCCGGAAGAAAAGAAAGATATAGCAGAAGCACCTAAGGCTGCAAAGCCCGTTTTCAAACCTAAAATTAAACCTGCGGTACCACCGCCTGCCAGCGAATGAACTTTGTAACGATACTGTTCTATTTTTTTGAAGCAGTCGCAGCGCTGGCGGCATTAAGCCTGGTGCTGGTGCGCAATGTTTTTTATGGCGCGTTGATACTCGTTGTATGCCTGTTGTCGCTCGCTGCTATATATGTGTTGGCATTTGCCGAGTTTGTTGCAGTAACACAGATCTTGATCTATGCAGGCGGTATACTGGTGGTGATCATCTTTGGCGTAATGCTTACAGCCAAGATTGCGGGTAAACCCCTCGTTGTAAAACATACCAACCTGTTGGCCGGCACACTCGCCTGCGTATCATTATTTACCTTGCTGCTATACTTTTTATCATCACAAAAGTTTTTTGAAGATGGAAAGAGCGAGATGCCCTCGGCTGACACTTCGATCAACACGATTGGCTTTGGCCTTATGACCGAGTTTGTACTGCCGTTTGAAGTGGCAGGTATATTATTACTGGCCGCACTGATAGGAGCAGCGGTTATAGCATCGTCCATTAAATCCGGAAAAGTATAATGGTGCCGGTATATCACTTTTTATGGCTGGGTGCGTTTCTTTTCTGTGCAGGGCTCATGGTAATTATTACCAAGCGCAATGCCATTATGGTACTGTTGGGTATAGAGTTGATGCTGAATGCATCGAACCTGAACCTCGTAGCGTTTAACCAGCTTCATCCGGCTCATCTGAGTGGACAGGTGTTTGCCTTGTTTGTTATCATTGTTGCTGTATGCGAAGCTGCCGTTGGTCTCGCCATTGTGTTGCGTGTGTACCAGCACTATCAAACCTCAGTGCCCGATGAAGTAACGGATCTGAAAGACTAACTATATATTAACCCGAACGATACCTCCACGTAATACATCAAAACAGCAATGCCCGAAACTCAGACACACTATACAACATTCTTTGAAGTATGCCTGCTGCTGGTTGTCTTGTTGCCGTTGGTGTCATTTGTTGTGTCGGGGCGTATACCACAACGCTATTCGTGGGCAGTAACATTTACGGCTCCCTTTTTTTTGCTGCTCAGCGCCATCGGTGCTATATATATATTCTCGGCCGTATGGCATCAGCAACCCTATATTGCCAGGGTAAATTGGTTTGCCATTGGCGGAACACAACTATCAGCGGGAATATATTTGAATGATATAGCGGTCTTGATGTTGTTGGTCGTAACATTCATTTCATTCCTGGTGCATCTATACTCAACCGGCTATATGGCAGGCGATGCAGGCTTGACGCGCTATTTTTCCATGCTTGGCTTTTTTACTTTCTCGATGCTTGGCATTGTACTGGCGGATAGTTTGCTGCTCATGTTTGTGTTCTGGGAGCTGGTGGGTTTTTCTTCCTATATGCTTATCGGCCATTGGACGGAAAAAGATGAAGCCGCTGCTGCTGCAAAAAAAGCTTTCTTGTTAAACCGAATTGGTGATGCTGGTTTCCTGGTAGGGCTCATGCTTATCTGGGCGTATACCGGTACATTTGATATAGTCCAGCTCAGTAGTATAAATGAAATATTCTCGTGGCAAACAGCAGCATCGCTATGTTTATTTGCCGGGGTGATTGGTAAGTCTGCGCAGTTTCCGTTACTCACGTGGCTGCCCGATGCCATGGAGGGGCCAACGCCCGTGTCGGCTCTCATTCACGCAGCTACCATGGTGGCAGCTGGTGTGTTTTTATTGGCAAGAGTATATTTCCTTTTTACACCTGCAGCGCTGGATGTGATCGCAGTTATAGGTATACTTACGGCATTGATGGCTGCACTCTCTGCCATGGTACAGTTCGATATTAAAAAAGTATTAGCGTACTCAACAATATCGCAGCTGGGATTAATGGTTGCAGCGATTGGTGCAGGCGCACCGGCAGCAGCCATGTTGCATTTGTTTACACACGCGTTCTTCAAGGCAGGTTTATTTCTCTGTGCCGGTATAATTATACATGTACTGCACCAGGCACAACAGCAGGCGCATGAACATTTCAACGTACAGGATATACGCAATCTCGGAGGTCTTCGTAAGAAATTACCGTTCACCTTTTGGGCATTTGTGATTTGTGGAAGTGCGTTAGCAGGTATACCATTCTTTTCTGGTTTTCTCTCCAAAGATGCCATTCTTACCGCGCTTACAATTTGGAAAGGCGATGGTTTTTCATGGAAGTGGATCGTGCTCGCCTCTGCATTTATAGTTTCGTTTCTTACCGTCATCTATACCTTCCGTATGATCTGGATGATTTTTATGGGAGATGAAAACCGTACCGCTTCATTGCCGGTAGTTGAACCACCAGTGGTAATGCGTGGTCCGGTTGCTATACTTGCGATTTGCTCGGTGTGGTTATTGGTCGATATAAATCCCATTAACTTCGAAGGATGGCTTTTCAATACACTGCATACCGGTAGCAGCTTTCATATAGGAGCAATTTCAGTTATATCAGCATTGTGGATTGCACTTGCTGTTGCTGCTGCGTACTTCGTGTTTCGTAACCGAACGCTACATGCCGATGTACTGCTGAATAATTTTTATCTCGATAAGGTATATTTTAAGATTGTTGGTAAACCATCGTGGAGGCTCGCAGAGTTTACAGATTACTTCGACAGGCGATGGATCGATGGTTTTATTCATGCTTCTGCCTATGCGCAGGTAACGGTTTCGCATTTGGTAGGATGGTTCGATCGCGCCATTGTTGATGGCACTGTAAACGGTATAGCAAGTTTGTCGCGCGGTGTGGGTAATTTTACCCGCTCTTTCCAGGGTGGTAAAATTCAGAGCTACATACTATGGGCAATTCTGGCAATCATAATTTTTCTAATTTGGATACTATTTTAAGAAGCGATAAGTAAACTGAAAGCAGAAAGAGAAACGTAATGCACCACTATTATATATCCCTTTTAATTTTTATACCTCTTCTTGCAGCAGTTGCCGGATTGTTTGTGTCTGCCGGAGCCGCAAAATATTTTCGCTATAGCACGCTTTTCGTAAACCTCCTTCAGTGCATGGTATTGATTTCAATGGTGCTGGAATATATACCGGGCCAGGGCATGCAGCTTGTTGAAAAGAAAGACTGGATCACGTTGAACATCGGTACGTGGGGGGTATTAAAAGCGGAATATTTTGTGGGGGTTGACGGACTAAGTATGCCCCTGGTAATTTTATCTGTTTTTGTCTTGCTGATAACCACTATCTCTTCGTGGACGATCAACAAAAACGTAAAAGGCTATTTTATTTTGTTATTGATATTGAACGCAGCCATCATCGGCAGTTTTACGGCACTTGATTTTCTGTTGTTTTATCTCTTCTTTGAGTTCATGTTGTTACCGATGTTCTTCCTCATTGCTATATGGGGTGGAGCGCGCAGAGAATATGCATCTATAAAATTCTTCCTGTATACATTGCTGGGCTCTGTCTTTATTCTGATTGTAATGATAGGCCTATACATCAGTGTGCATGATCCGAATTATTCCGGACAACTGGTACACAGTTTCAGTGTGCTCAACATGGCCGATGCATCCAACTTTATATCGCACACAATACTCGATCCTAACAATGCCTGGATGATTGGTCCGATGAACGCACGCCTTTGGGCATTCTTATTTTTGTTCATCGGTTTTGCTATCAAGTTGCCCATGGTACCGGTACACACGTGGTTGCCGGATGCACACGTGGAGGCACCTACTCCGGTTTCCGTTATACTGGCAGCGCTGTTGTTAAAGATTGGTGGTTACGGCCTTGCGCGTATAGCCTTCCCGATATTTCCGGAAGCCGCTATACATTTCAGTACGTTCATTGGTATCATGGGCGTGATCTCCATTATCTATGGCGGATTGAATGCCATGGCGAGTAAAGACTTGAAACGACTAATCGCCTACTCATCGGTATCGCACATGGGGTTTGTGCTGTTGGGTCTTGCTTCGTTAACACCAGAGGGTATAGCAGGTTCGATATACCAGATGTTCAGTCACGGAATAATTTCAGCCATGCTATTCTTATTGGTTGGTGTACTATATGATCGCACACACGACCGTACCATTGTAAATTACTCGGGCCTGTCTTCAAAAATGAAAAGCTATACCGCGCTGGTATTGGTTGGTTTTTTTGCTTCGATGGGTTTACCAGCGTTCTCCGGTTTTATAGCTGAGATCATGATCTTCCTGGGAGCCTTTAAAGCAAACAGTGTAAACGGATTGCTGCACGAAAGTTTAGCGATTATCGCAACACTGGGATTAGTACTGGGCGCTGCATATTATCTCTGGACTTTACAACGCATGTTCTTCGGACCGTATGATCTGAAAGGAAATATAGCGCACGATTCTATTTATGATCTTACCGATCGTGAGTACCTTATGCTCATACCACTGGCTATAGCAGCCTTGTTCTTTGGAATTTTTCCGCAGCCGATGATCAACATCATCGATCCGTTCGCACAGAACTTTTCAGAATTTGTGCTGCGTGCCGGAAAGAGTTTAACATTAAATCCGTAATCCTGTGGAGAAGGGCTTACGCTTAACACTGGATCACATCTTCTCAAGCTTGTTTGAGCTGAGTCCGGAAGTAATTCTTTCCATTGGTATACTGCTTATTGTTGTAGTAGGCCTGGTAAAGAAAGATCACGCCATCACCACGTTACTCACACTTCTTATTTTCTCTTTCTCATTTCTTTTTGTTTTATCGGATCTCGATACACTGCAGCAACCACTGTCGCTTTTTCAGGGCATGCTGCGCAAAGATACTTTCACGCTATACCTGAGTGCGCTTGCCGATGCGGCCGGTATACTTTCGGTGTTGATGAGCTGGCGAAGTCAGCGGGAGCAAAGTCACTTGCAAGAGTACTATGCACTCATTATAACGGTAGCGCTAGGCGCACACTTACTGGTGATGAGCACCAACTTCATTATGGTGTTTCTCTCGCTCGAACTCATCTCTATAAGTTCGTATGTCCTCACCGGATTTTCGTTCGATAAAAAAGGTGCGGAGGGAAGTTTAAAATATTTTCTGTTTGGCTCGGTTGCTTCGGCAGTGATGCTGTACGGTATTTCGTTGCTCTATGGATTTTCAGGGTCGCTTGAATTTTTATCCGAAGAATTTTTCAAAAACATCGCGGGCAATATTACACCCCTGTTCTTTATAGCAGGGCTCATGGTGTTAAGCGGTTTCCTGTATAAACTCGCAGCGGCACCACTTCATCCGTGGGCGCCCGATGTATACGAAGCTTCGCCTATGCCGGTCGTTGCTTTTTTCTCAACCGTGCCGAAGCTTGCCGGCATTGGTGTGCTTACCCGTTTTATAATGACGCTAAAAGTTGCTGATCCATCATACGACTGGCAATCTATATTGAGTGTCGTTGCTATTCTTTCATTAACGGTCGGAAATTTTTCTGCGCTTCTTCAAAAAAATACAAAGCGACTCATGGCGTATTCGTCTATTGCGCAGGCCGGTTTTTTGTTAATAGGAGTTGTTGCTTTTCTTCCGCAGGGTATACACTTCATGCTCTTTTATGCTACCGTGTATGTAGCTATGAATTTCCTCGTGTTCATATACCTTCAATATTTTGAAAAAAATGGTTTTGTAACGATTGCAGAATTTGAAGGTATAGGAAAAACGTTTCTCTGGCCTTGTATTTTTTTACTGATAGGTTTTGTTTCCCTTACAGGTTTACCACCTACCGGAGGGTTCACAGCAAAATTATTTATCTTCTCCTCTTTGTGGGATGCGTATCAGCTTTCCGGAAAAAATATGTTGCTGTGGCTGCTGATATTTGGTTTGCTTAATACAGTAGTTTCGTTGTTTTATTATCTGCGCATACCCTATTACGCATTTATAAAGAATCGCAGTATCAACATAACAACAAATATTCTTGCATTTGAAAATCTTTTTGGGTTCGTATTGGTTTTACTCATACTTCTGTTCTTCTTCAGTCCCGGACTGTTGATGGGATGGATTAATAAAATTACCTTTGTGTCTGTTATCCGTTTTCCGTTATCTGTTATCGGTTAAAGCGTAATCCGAAGGAATATTTTTTCTGCGGATAACGATTAGCGATTAACGCATAAACGAAACTTCGGATAGCTGCTAAAGATTAACGGCACACCATGAGCGACCAAATCCTTCACGAGTGCGGAGTAGCAATGATCCGCCTGCGTAAGCCCCTCTCGTACTATTTAGAAAAGTACGGACCAACCTACGCGATGAATAAGATGTATATCCTGATGGAGAAACAGCACAACCGCGGCCAGGATGGTGCAGGCGTTGCAAACATCAAGTTAGACGTAGAACCAGGACATCGTTACATTAGCCGTTATCGTTCCATCAAGCCACAACCCGTGGCACACCTCTTCAAGAAAATCAGCAAAAAATATAGAAAGGCCCAGAAGCAAGGCAAAGACAGATTCCGCGATGAGCAGTGGCTCAAAGCGAATGTTGCCTTTAGCGGTGAGATCTGGCTTGGCCACTTGCGTTACGGAACGCACGGTGTGAACAGTATTGAAAATGTACACCCGTTCCTCCGTCAGAATAATTGGAGAAGTCGTAACCTCGTAATGGCTGGTAACTTCAACATGACGAACGTTGAAGAGTTGTTTGATATACTGGTAAATCTTGGTCAGCACCCGAAAGAGAAAGTTGATACGGTTACCGTAATGGAAAAGATCGGTCACTTTCTGGATGAAGAAGTGCAGGGTATATTTGAAAAGTATAAAGATAAATTTTCGAATCGCGAAGTATCCGAAATCATCGAGAATGAAATCGACCTTCAGCGTGTGTTGAAAAGAGCGTGTAAAGATTTTGATGGCGGATATACCATGGCCGGCATGACTGGTTCAGGTTCTGCATTTGTTACACGCGATCCCAATGGAATTCGCCCTGCGTATTTTTATGCAGACGATGAAGTTGTCGTAATTGCTTCTGAAAAGCCTGCGATCAAAGCAGCGTTCAATGTTGAGTATAATCAGATTGAAGAAATTAAACCTGGCCACGCGCTCATCATTAACAAGAGTGGTGAGTTTGGTCAATATCAGATAATAAAAGCAGGTGAGAAAAAGTCGTGCAGCTTTGAACGTATATATTTCTCACGTGGTAACGATCCGGATATATATAAAGAACGTAAACAACTTGGTCGCCTGTTGGTGCCTCAGGTATTGCGTGCTATAAATTTCGATATTAAGAATACCGTATTCTCATATATACCGAACACGGCTGAGACTGCCTTTTATGGTTTGATGGCGGGTATAGAAGATTATCTTATCAGCAAACAAAAAGATATCATCCTGGATGGTAAACCTTCTGTCGATTCGCTGGAAGATATACTCTCGTTCCGTCCGCGTATCGAGAAGCTTGTATTGAAAGATGTGAAGCTTCGTACGTTCATCACTGACGATTCTCATCGTGATGAAATGGTTTCGCATGTATATGATACTACGTATGAAGTAATTCGAAAAGGTATAGATACACTTGTTGTTATAGACGATTCGATTGTTCGCGGAACAACACTTGAGAAAAGTATATTAAAAATGTTGGATCGTATCGGTCCGAAGAAAATCGTGGTTGTCTCATCAGCACCACAAATCCGTTATCCGGATTGCTACGGAATTGACATGAGCAAGATGGGAGAGTTTGTTGCTTTCCGTGCCATGACAGCTCTGTTGAGAGAACAAGGTAAAGATTATTTGTTGGGTGAAGTATACGAGAAGGCTACACGCGCGCGCGGCCACCAAAGTCAGGTGAACTATGTGCAGCAGCTTTACAGCCAGTTTACAGACGAACAAATATCTAACAAGATTGCCGATATCTGCCGCCCGGCCGATATGAAATCAGAATTGGAAGTGGTATTCCAGACTGTGGAAAATCTGCACAAAGCGATTCCTAACCATACCGGAGACTGGTACTTTACCGGTAACTATCCTACACCTGGTGGTATGAAAGTGGTGAATCGTTCTTACGTAAACTATATGGAAGGAAAATTAGTGAGAGCGTATTAACCTTCTGTAGACGCAGAAAACGTTTTAGAATATTTTTCTTCTCCCTTCTCTTTCGGTATTTTATTCTGTAAAATCTCCTCTTCATAAGTTTTTGTTAACTTGTGGAGGGAATTTTATTTAATAACCTAAACCAAGTCTATGAAGAGAGGTCTACTATTGTTAGTAGCAGGGATGTTGTTCTTTACGTCCTATGCTCAGGAAAGAGTAATCTCCGGTAAGGTAACAGCAGAAGATGGCAGTGCTGTGCCCGGAGTAAATGTTCTAGTAAAAGGTACCACTTCAGGTACCGTAACAGATGTAAACGGTAATTATACATTGAGTGTAGCGGCTAATGCCGCTACCTTGGTATTTTCATTTATTGGATATACAACTGTCGAGACGGAAATACAAGGCCGTTCAAATGTTGATGTACAGTTAAGTCAGGATGTAAAGCAACTTTCTGAAGTAGTAGTTGTTGGTTATGGAACACAGATTAAGCAGGACCTTACAGGAAATATAGCGCGTGTAAATAGTGAAGACCTGCAGAACCAACCCGTTGTTACATTTGAACAATCTGTTCAGGGACGCGCAGCCGGGGTTTTCATAGAGAATGGTAATGGTAAATTAGGGCAAGGAATGAAAATGCGAATCCGGGGTTCCTCTTCGGTGTCTGCCGGTAACCAACCCCTATATGTTATAGACGGTATACCCGTAACATCTCAAAGCCAGGCAAGCACAAATGCCAATACAAATCCTTTAGTCGATATTAATCCGAATGATATAGAGTCAATTGATATACTCAAGGATGCATCCGCCTCAGCTATATATGGTTCGCGAGCTGCCAATGGTGTTGTCTTAATTACAACTAAACGTGGTAAAACTGGAAAGACCATATTTGGTCTAAACCTTCAGACAGGGTTTAGTGAAGAAACCAATCGCAGGGAATTTCTTAACACAGAAGAATATGTAGAGCTATTGCGCGAGGCCGGAAAATATAGCGGAGAGATTGCTTACGTTGAAAGCCGTTTGACGAGAAATGGAGCTGGTGATCCTGCATCCTGGCAAGATCCCTCCGCCGAAGGTTATGTTAGTACAGATTGGCAAGATCAGGTTTTTAGAAAGGGAAAAGTTAAGCAGTTCGATCTTAGCGCTAGTGGAGGAAATGAAAAAACGAGATTTTTTGCTTCACTTTCCTATAGTGATCAGGAAGGTATACTCGTATCTAACAGGCTTGATCGTGCAAGTGCCCGACTAAATCTGGATCAAAAAGCTACAGATAAGTTATCATTCGGACTTAATTTCAGTTTGAGTAGAACGAGAAACTTCAGATTGTCGGATGACAATGCATTTTCTACTCCGATGCAGATAGTCGCACTAATGCCGGTGACTCCGGTGATAGATCCCAGAACAGGGCTTGTTAGTGGGGCATTAAGCCCAGATACCGGTATTCCGAACGGTAACTACCCCTTATATTATAATCCGCTTTTGGATATTAACTATGGAGAGCGCGAGACTAGTGTATTCAGGAATCTGGCTACTATATATGTGAGTTATGATATAACCAAGCATCTTACTTTCAGAAGTGAATTCGGTTATGATCTGTTGAACCAACATGAGGAAAGATATTTTGGTAAGGAAACGTCACGAAACACAGGTTATCCAAATGGATGGGGAACGGACAGTTGGACAAGAGTATTTAATTATACCACCAATAATTTTTTCATGTATACCAATACGATCAATGAGAATCATACTTATGACATAGTAGTTGGTACAAGTTATCAGGAATCTTCAAGAGATTTTACAAATATTGAAGGACAACAGTTTCCAAGTAACTCATACAAGGAATTAGTATCGGCTGCCAGTATTACAGCAGGCACAAGCAGGGAATCAAGATTCAGCTTTCTCTCTTACTTCGCACGTGCTAATTTTAAATTTAGCAATCGTTACTTGATTGGAGTAAGCGGACGTGTTGATGGATCTTCACGTTTTGGAACAGGAAACAAATATGGCTTTTTTCCCGCCGCATCTGCAGGTTGGATACTCTCTGAGGAGGCTTTTCTTGCAGACAATACTGTCATAGAATTTCTAAAATTGAGAGCCAGTTATGGTATAACAGGAAATGCCGAGATCGGAAACTTTGCTTCGCGAGGTCAATATTCAGGAGATGGTGGTGTTGCAGGGGTACCTGGCCAGCGCCCTACACAATTAGCCAACCCTGATCTCAAATGGGAACAAACAAGTCAATTTGATATTGGATTTGATTTCGGATTTTTCGGCAACCGCATCAACGGTGAGGTTGATTACTATATAAAGAAAACACAAGACTTGTTGTTAGATGTTAATCT
>CBIHOZ010000023.1:0-61920 GCA_966211525.1 uncultured Chitinophaga sp.
TATCTCTACAAGATTGCGAATAATCTTGCTATTAATCATTTTAACAGCGCCAAGACACGGTTCGAGCTAAAGCTGGAAGATCATGACCGCAGTATACAGGAGTCGCCTCACTATGTACTGGAGAAAGATGAGTTTGCAACGCGGCTAAATCGTACCCTCGAAAATTTACCGGAGTCTCAACGCGTTGTCTTCCTGATGAACCGCATCGATGATCTTACCTATAGCGAGATCGCGGGTCGGTTGGACATCAGCGTAAAGGCTGTTGAAAAACGGATGCAGGGCGCACTTGAAAGTTTACGAAGTATTACACAATCCAGGTTTTAAAACTATGGAGAACAATAACGATTTTATAAAGGACTGGCTGGAAGGAAAAATATCTCCTGCAGAACTGAAGTCCAAAAGAGAAAATGGCGATGCGTTCGTTCAGGAGTTTGAAGAGTTGATCACGAGGTCTTCAAAACTAAAAGTGCCTGAACCCATCACCCCGCAGGATGCCTGGGAAAAACTCGCGGGTAAATTACAGGACACTCCGAAACCAGAAGCTAAAGTTGTGAAACTTGGTCGCTGGATTCCAGTAAGCATTGCTGCATCGGTGACACTGTTAGTGATTGCATTCTTCGTATTCAATCAAGCCACTGTTTCCACACCAATGGCCGAAACAAAAGTATATACTTTACCCGATGGATCTGAAGTAACACTGAATGCTGACTCTAAAATTGCATACTCCCGGTTTAACTTTTCAGGCGAGCGAACAGTAACACTCCAAGGAGAAGCTTTCTTCAACGTAAAGAAAGGAAGCACGTTTACCGTGGCAACTGAAAACGGAGCGGTTACAGTGTTGGGTACAAGTTTCAATGTAAACACAAGACTATCCGAATTCGAGGTGTCCTGTTTCACCGGCAAAGTAAAAGTGTCGCGTGGTGAACATGAAGTGATGCTGACACCAGGGTTGTTTACGAGATTGGACAATAACAAGCTGATTGCCGCAGAAACGTTTGATGACAAAAAAACAACGTGGCGCCAGGGTGATTTTTACTTTGAAGGTAAACCGTTGAAAATCGTAGTGGATGAACTGGAGCGACAATTCAATGTCGAAATTATTCTGCAAGGTGATGACTCCCGATTATATACCGGATATTTTAGTAACAAAAATCTGGACGAAGCGTTGGAGATGGTATTTAAACCCATGTCTCTGAACTATACGCGCGAGACTGAAAACAAGATAACCGTGCAGTGACCCGGAGTATATTTACAGTTTTATTTACCTGCATTACCTTAACGCTACAGGCACAAGAACCTGCAGCGGAAGTTCGCATCCATGAAGTATTTCGCAAGACCCCGCTCTCGAAAGCACTGAAGACCATCCAGGAGAAATATAGTCTGAACATTGGATACGACCCTGCTCTCGTTCAGAATATAGTTGTCGCGCTACAGCTGAATGATCTCAGTGTATTACAAAGTCTCGAACGACTGACGGAAGGAACACCGGTAACGGCACAACAGGTAGGAAACAACTTCATCATTGTGCCGCGCCCCAAGGTCAATGAAACTATAGTGGAAAAGACAAACATCCGGTTCTCCGGGAAAGTCATTGATCAAAGCACAGGTGAGACATTACCGCAGGCAACGATACGGGTACACGGCACAAGCGTTACAACCACCACGAACAATGACGGTCACTTTACCATCCTCACCATTCCGCAAGACACCAGCTCAATAGAGATACGATACCTGGGCTATATCACGCATAGGGTTCGCGTAAAAGACATCGATACTTCGCGTGAGTTCAGCATCGGGTTAAAAAGTGATACGCAGATCCTCAATGAAGTTGTTGTGCTGGATGAATATAATCAGGCTGTGCACATAGAAGAACAGCCCGGTGTCGCCATGTTTAATCCGAAGGCACTGACAACACTTCCAACGCTGGGAGAACAGGATATATCGCGAACAATGCAGTTACTACCGGGTGTTACCGCCACGGATGAATCTTCTTCCGGCATGGTTATACGCGGCTCGCATCCAAGCTATAATCTGACCTTACTCGATGGAATGACTATATATCAACAGGATCACCTCTTCGGTTCGTTCAGTATTATCAATGCCGACATCGTTAAAGAAGTGCAGGTGCATAAAGGAATGTTTGATGCGCGGTATGGCAGTCGTGTGTCAGGCGTCATCGATATCACTACCAAAAATGGAAATGCTGTAAAGCCTTCATTCAACGTTAAGCTCAACATGATCAACGCGAAGGCTACGGTTGAAATACCGATATCAAAAAAATGGTCATTGTTTGCCGGTGCGCGAAGATCATTTACAGATGTCGCCCGAACGCATCTGTTCAACACACTTTTCTCCGTAGCGCGAACCTACAATGATCAGATCGAGTATTTCCGTTTAATTGAAGGGCTCGACAAGGAAACCAAACCGAAGTACTATTTCTTTGATATCAACACCAAGCTGTCCTTCCGACCATCATCCCGCGATATACTTTCACTTAGTGTATATACCAGTCGCGACAAGATGTATATCGCCGACAGTTCTTTAATAGGTGATGACGTTGACAACTATATACTAGACCGTAGTGAGACAACCCGTTGGGGAAATAACGGGTTAAGTTTTCGCTGGGCACGCCAATGGAGCGACACGTATTATTCAACAGTCCGGATATCCGATTCCAAATTCTTTCGCCGATATAATTATCAGCAGGCTCTCATCCTGGACTCGATGCGAAACGACTTTGTCCTGGATTCTAAGAACAGCATCCATGACCTGACCTATGCTGCTGACAACGAATGGAAGCTCCGCGATGCGTTATCAGTCCGCTGGGGATTATCCGGCACGAGACAGGAAACCGACACCGATACCTACCATAAACTCATATATCCCGATGATACGCCACCTGAAAACAGCAGGGAAACTCAACAGCAATATAGCTGGCTTCACAGTCTCTACGGAAGTATACTTCTATCACCAACGAAACGACTGACAACATCAGCGGGGGCACGCATGGTATATTACTACAACCCAACCGGAGCACTATATATCGAGCCTCGCTTTACTGCACAGTATAAACTTTCTGAAAGATTAAACCTGAAAACCGGATACGGGCGAAGTAACCAGTTCATAACACAATTGTTCTACCCTTCCTCGAACACAGCATCTATATCCGGCATGAGTGAAAACTTCTGGATGCTATCACGTCCCGGTGATGCGAGCGCTCCGGTTATATCAGGCGATCACGTAAGTGCCGGTGCAACGGTACGAAGTAAACAACTGGTATACGATGCAGAAATATACTATAAAGTAAACCGTGGTGTCATTATCGATGAGTACCTCAACTCCGGTAACACTACGATGTATGGCCTCGACATTATGGTGCAGAAAACAAGTGGTATCCATAAGGGATGGATCGCCTATTCACTCTCACGTGCTACACAAACACACCCCTATATTCTTAACGGAGATCGTGCGCCATCGTGGCAAGACCAGCGTCATGAATTAAAAGTGGTCGACATGATGATGCTTGGCAACTGGAACATATCGTCTGCGCTCATCTTCGGGTCAGGCAAGCCGTATCCCAAATATACAGTGCGTTATCTCCGTGATGATAACGGGGAGATTAATGACTATCAACTTCTTTTGGATTACACGAACCAATCGCGACTCCCCGCTTATTTTAGAATTGACATTGCTGCTTCGTATAGTATACGGTTAAAAAATTCCCGTCAAATTGAAATGGGACTGTCCATTCATAATATTACCGATCACAATAATATCAAGACACGGAAAATTGACAGGAGCCGACTGGATGAAGCTAAATTTTCCAATACGGAACTTCCTCCAACTTACAGCGATGTTGTATTGCTTGGTTTTTCCCCTACACTATCCGTGAGCGTTACGCTTTAACAGATCAGGATCGGTTCTCCACGAGTCCTATACCCTATATATTTGCGCTTGCCTTTGTTGCCAGCGATATCAATCATTTCCAAGTTGCATCGTGTCCAATCAACGATTTTAAAAAAAAGTAAAAAATCTTTTAGGGTAAATCTGCGGGAGCCTGTAATCATATTGAAAACACAAAAATTCAATATGAATATGAAAACAAAGACTATCAGTTCGCTTTTAATCCCGTTTGCTCTCCTAGCAACCTTATTTCTTTCTTCCTGTGATGACGATGGAGAAAAATCATCCAACCTCAATGAAGCTGCCAAAAAAGAGAAGGTAAATAAAGTTCTGGATTTCCGTGACGATCTCAATTTTGTAAATCGCTTTATCACCGAAAGTATACCGGATGCATCTTCTGAAACAGGACGCACTGCATTTACAACTTCTACCTTGGCACGCCTGAAGAACGCAGCACCCTGCGCAGAAGCGATCGAGGAAGAATTGCCTGACGGTTCAACGAAGATCACACTTGATTTCGGTGATGGCTGTCAAACCGAAGAAGGCATTGAAGTATCAGGAAGTGTTATCATTCTCTTCTCATTCAGCGAAAGCACGATTGAATATAGCCTGGAATTTATAGACTATAGCGAGCTAAGCTCCAATGAACATGCAGGTGAAATCGTAAACGGTACAGCAGGCGGAAGCTTCGTGTTCGACCTGGAGGCCGGTATATTTACACAGGAAATGGAACAGGACCTGACCATTACCTACGCGGATAACACCAAAGCTAACTATAAAGTAGCACAGGCTGCTGAAATGACTGAAGAAGGTTTACGCGTGATCTCATTAACAACGAGTGGTAATTTTGCTGATGGTGGCGCGTTTACCATGACACTACGCAAAAACCTTGTATATGATTTCTCGTGTGCCGGAGACTTCCCGATTGAAGGTGAAGAAATGTTAATGTTCCAGGGCAACAGCATCCTTGTAAACTATGGAAACCGCACCTGCGACAGAGACTTTACCATAAAATAATGGCCCTCTCTTAAATATAGCGAATCCCGGAAGTTCCGGGATTCCTTTTTTTAAGTATATATCTCTTTGAGAGAACGTAAAATACAATTATACATCCGCCTGCAGGAATGGCAATTTCCGTATGCGTTTACCCGTCAGGTCAAATATAGCATTGCATAGTGCCGGTGCGAGAGCAGGCAGTCCGGGTTCTCCAACACCACCGGGCTTTTCATCATTCTCCATAATATGTACTTCTATCTCCGGTATCTCCTGCAAGCGCGGCATACTATAGGTATTGAAATTCTTTTCTACTGCTTTACCTTCCTTAAAATGCGTGGCGTGATTGATAGCAGCACCCAACCCCATGATAATGCTGCCTTCTACCTGTGCCCGAACAATATCCGGGTTTACATACAAGCCGCAGTCAATCAAAGCATATACTTTATCAATCCTGATTTTTTGATCCGCCTTGCGCGATACTTTTACAACCTGCCCTACCATGGCACCAAAGCAATCGGTAATAGCAACACCCCACCCGCTATGTTTTTCACGGGTTTTCCAGTTACTCACAACGGCCAACCTATCCGCCAATGCAAGGCAACGCGGTGAACCAAGATGAGCTTTCCGGAATTCAAGCGGATCCTGGGAAGCCAGGTGCGCGAGTTCATCCATGAAACTTTCAAACGCAAACGCATCCACATTCGCTATAGGCGCACGCCACCACATCGTGGGTATAGGAGATTTGGTGGCAACACCTCCAAAACTATAGTGTGGGATTGATTTATAGTAATCGCTCAGCAAACCGCTGATCTCGCCTGAGTTTTCCTTTAGTGTATAGGGTTGCGTCTCGTTGTCCGCTCCGGGTCCTATATATTGTGAAGCCGAAATGATCTGAAGGGCATGTATCTTTTTCTGCGCATCAACACCGCCTCTGCATTTATAGAATGACCCTGCGCGAAAAGGTCCCATCGTCATATCATCTTCACGTGTACACATTACTTGTACCGGGGCCTTTATAGCTTTTGAGATCAGCGCAGCCTCGAGCGGGTAATCCGGAAATGCTTTCCTTCCGAAACCTCCCCCTAAAAATGTCATATTTACCGTGACGTTTTCAATGGGTATATTTAGTCGCTGACTCAGGTCTGCTTGTATCCAGTTCGCTTCCTGTATAGGTCCCCATATTTCAATGCTGTTGTCTTTTACATCGGCAATGCAATTGAGCGGCTCCATGCAGCTATGCGATTGATAGGGGGCTTCATATATATACTCGATCGAAGCAGAAGCATTTTTTATAGCGGTCTCAAAAGTATCCGGTGATACGGGTTTGTCAAGGTCCTGTCTCATTCGGCTTGCGAGCTGTTCTGAATCGAGGTGATCAAAGCCTGTGTCATCCCACTCTACTTTGAGAAGCTTGCGACCCTGCATTGCTGTCCACAAAGAATCTGCTACCACAGCGACTCCTTCATACATCAACCCGAAGACAGCACGCTGCACTTTCATAACATGCTTTACTCCCGTGACTGATTTAGTTGCTGTATCATCAAAACTTTTTACTTTGCCCCGGAAGCGCGGATTTCGTTCCACCACGGCATAGAGCATGCCCGGTAATTTTTTGTCGAGTCCAAATATAGCAGTGCCGTTCGTCTTGGCAGCTGTATCTTTTCGCTTGAGCGATTTACCTATAATTTTATAGTCTTTGCGCGCTTTCAGTTTTATCTCCCGGGGTGGTGTAAGTTGTGCTGCATCTTTCGCCAATACGCCATAGCCAAGCTTTCGCCCGGTAGCGCGATGTATAACGTGTCCGTTCTCAGCATAACATTCCGTTGCCGCTACACGCCATTGGTTGGCAGCAGCTTCCACTAGCATCTCACGGGCAGAAGCGCCCATGCGTAATAGCTGCTCATACCAGCCGCGGACCGAGAAGCTTCCATCTTGTGGCTGCGGTCCATATTTCTTTGGATTGGCTGGAGCATAGTGTATATGCACATGGTCCATTGAGACTTCGAGTTCTTCTGCAACAATTTGTGGAATGGCCTGCCAGGTACCTTGTCCCATCTCGGAACGATGGTTGAAGAGTGTAATGTTACCAGCCGTATCAATTGATATCCACGCCATCAACTCGGTTGCTATAGCGTCTGCATCATCAACGGGAATAATTTCTCCTGCGCTTTTTCCAGATGCAGGCCAGTAACAGCCAAGGGTGAACGCAATACCCGACAAGCCCGCCTGTTGCAGGAAGTTGCGCCTGGAAAGATTTTGTTTATGCTCCATCATTATGAGATTTTTACCTTCCGTAGAATATATACTTTGCCCTGGACAACACAACGATTTCGCCATCTCTCCTTGTCCAACTTCTTTAAAGCAACGTCAGTTCCCGAAGAACAGGTGTCGATACAACGCTCAAACCCAGTATAATAATACAAATAAATACAGACTATATATTATTAAATTACACGTACGATGGCGCTATACGAATCCGTTGAAACATGGAACACAGGTCAACAACGTAAAAGCGGACTAAAGCGGTCGGTATCGGTCAGTGAAGAAATGGAATGTCTCATTTTCAGCGGCTATTTCGCCTCCGGTAACTTTGGCACAATTATGAACATCTCCCCGGCATTACATAAACGAATATGGTTTTAACATTACTAAAACTATCGCTACGAAAACTATGGAACGAAAAGTCGTTCTCCTTTCTGAGCATTGCCGGACTTTCGCTGGCTATCGTTTCCGCTACCACTATCCTGCTATATACTTTTTATGAGCGCAGCTTCGACAACTTTCGCTCACGGGATATATACCGGGTTATATACCACGGCTTCGAGAATAACGTTGAAACCGGAAGTTCAGCACAAATCAACCCGGCTTTGGCACCGGCTATCAAGAATGACATTCCGGAAGTACTAGCGGCAGTACGACTGGTACATACAGGGCCATTCATGGCCGATCCGGTCATGGAGTACCAGGACAAGAAATTCCGCGAAAGCAAGATTTACTTTGCTGAACCCGACTTCCTTTCGATGTTCTCCTATACCCTTATCGAAGGTAATGCAGCCACTGCACTGGCAAACCCCGACCATGCCGTAATATCACAATCCATTGCTGCAAAATACTTCGGCAACGGTACGGCTATCGGCAAAACGTTGATTTTCCACCGGGGAGAAAGAGGTGCGCAGCCCATTGTGATTTCCGGAGTGTTCAAAGATATACCGGCTAACTCCCATCTCCACACTGACTTCGTTTTGTCATTCTCCAGTCTCGGCATAACAGACCTCGACACCAATTGGGACTGGGGTAACTTTTATACCTATATACAACTACAACCGGGTCTTAAAGCCGAAACGATACAGGCCAAGATTCCCCAGCTGCTGAATAAACATCTCGGAAAAATTATAGCCGATATGCATGCGAATGGCTATCGCGCAGATTTTGAATTACAACCAATTCAATCTATACACCTCCATTCCAAACTATGGGGCGAGCCGGAAGTAAACGGAGATGCTACTACCGTTACATTTCTGCAAATTGTAGCAGCCTTTATTTTATTGATTGCGTGGATCAACTATATCAACTTTTCGATTGCACGATCAACCGAAAACAGCCGCGAGATAAGCATTCGAAAAATCAATGGTGCCAACCGGCTTCAACTTATAGGACAGCTATTAATGGATGCCGCGACTATGAACTTTATAGCGATCATACTTTCGGTGGCAGCTATACAAGCTACATTACCGATACTGAAAGTGATCATCGACCTACCCGATGCAGTCACCCTTGGCTGGCCGGGTGCAGTTGTCCTGTTCTTGATATACCTCGCGGGTACACTTTGCTCCGGCTTATACCCTGCGCTCTTCATCTCAAGGTTGAGCCCGGTGTCGTTACTCAAATCCAAAGTCTCCAGATCACTCGCGAGCGTTAATCTTAACAAAGCCTTGATCGTATTTCAGTTTACCGCTTCTGTTGTCCTGATCATTGGTACTATTACGGTTTACCAGCAGTTGGCGTTTATGCAAAAGCAGGCACTGGGTATGAATATAGACCAGACGCTGATAGTGAAAGGTCCTTCGGTGAAGGACAGTACCTACAAGGCTATACGTTCTTCCTTTGGCATCGAAACGAAAAGGCTACCGGGTGTTGTCTCATTTGCGATAACATCATCTATACCGGGCGATGAATTGCACTGGGGCCGAAGTTTTGCAAGACAGAATGCACCTGACAACTCCGTAGGATGTGCGATCGTAGCCATTGATGAAAACTTTTTTACATTGCTGGGTGCGTCTTTCGCTGCCGGTAAAAATTATCCGGACGGCACAACGGCATGGCAAGACGCCATTATCATAAATGAGACTGCTGCAAAATCATTCGGCTACTATGATCCTGCTGAAGCAATCGATGAAACTATATTATGGAACGAAAACGACCGACAGCTTCCGAAAAAAGTTATCGGTGTGGTAAAAGACTTTAACCAGCAATCACTCCGAACCAAAATTGAACCGATCGTATTCGCGCTAAAGGAATATGTCTTTGCTCCGTGGGCGGGAGAATTTTATGCATTCAAAATTCAGGGTAAAAATGTCCAGGAGTCCATACATGCGATTCAAAAACTATGGGCGACACTATATCCACAAAACCCGTTTGACTATTTCTTCCTTGACCAGCATTTCAATGCGCAATACAAAAATGATAATCGCTTTGGAAAAGTGTTCATTGTCTTTTCGGGCCTCGCTATATTTATCGCCTCATTAGGACTGTTCGGTCTCACGGCCTATATGACCATGCTACGTACAAAAGAAATCGGTGTTCGAAAGGTACTGGGCTCCTCTACTTTTCAGCTGGTATATTTACTGTCTGCCAATTACCTCAAGCTGGTTGTGATTGCATTTGTTATCGCGTGTCCAATCGGTATACTGCTCATGAACAAATGGCTCGCGCAGTTTGCCTATCGCATTTCCTTTAATGTATGGATATGTATTGCTGCAGGATTGTTATCGTTGACCATTGCCGGCCTTACCGTGGCAATCAAGAGCTGGCATTCGGCAAATATAGATCCTGCAAAAGCGCTGAAGTACGAATAACACTCGCTATAGAATATCGTCAGACATTAAACTGTCTCAAATGGTGATCGGCATGTTTATAGGCAAAAATGCCGATCTCCTCCTGCGTCATCTTTCCAAAGAAGTCGTGTATGAAGCGTGGATTTGAAAAATGCACGTATTCACTAACCCGGACAATCCATTCCTTTTTTTGCTGCTCTATATTTCCACCGTTTTCTTTCACGGCCAGTTTACCGACAGGCATATTCCGTTTCATCGGCCTGCTATCGCCTACTGAACTTTTCAACGCAAGCTTTCCAAAGAGCAATCCCAGGAAAGATTGTTTGTATTCGGGGTTATGTGTACCCAGCACCCATTCGTCCCATACCGTGCAATGCTTTGCCATCTGGTATACATTCATCTTTCCCCACTGTGCTTTACTGCCTTCATGGAGTTGATTGATCCTGTTAATTATTTCCTGCCGGGTACTTTCGTCAAAAACGTTTTTCATATATAGTGACTTTGTTTGGTAGAGTGATCGATTGGACAGGTATACCTTACTTGCTTTTACTTTCCTCTGGCTGAGCTGCCATCCGTGTTGCAAATACAATTACTGCAACAGACATGATCGAAATGGTTAAGAAGGACATTCTGAGGCTGGTCGCTTCTGCAATGAAGCCGATGATGGGTGGTCCTATCAACAACCCTATAAATCCCATGGATGAGACAGCGGTGAGTGCTGTACCGGGAGAAAGCGATTTGGACTTTCCGGCTGCGCTATATACCATAGGCACAACAGATGAGACACCCATACCGATCAGGAAGAATCCAACGGTGGATGGTACAATCTGCGGAAGCAACACTGCTAAAAACAATCCGGCAGTAGTGAGCAATCCGCTTACCTGCAAAATTCTCTTAAGTCCAAACCGGTCTGAGAAACCATCGGCGAGAAAACGCATGCCGGCCATGGCCACCATAAATATAGTATAGCCGAGTCCAGTGTATTCCGGCATTACATTCACAACTTTAATGAAATATAGTCCGCTCCAGTCGAACATGGCTCCTTCCACCATCATGGAACAGAATGCAATGATTCCAAGACTCAGCAAAGGCTTGTCCGGCATCGCAAAAAGCGGGCGCTTCTCTTCTGTAGCTTCGTCTTTCGTTACGAGGTAAAATGCACAAACTATAGTAACGACAAAAAACAGCGCAGCGACAACTATATAATGTTGAAAAGGAACTACAGCATGTCCCATCATCCACGTACCCAATGCTGCTCCTACGAAACCTGCCAGGCTCCATAAGCCATGAAACGATGCCATGATTTTCTTTTGATATAATCCTTCTACAGCAACAGCCTGTGTGTTGATAGCAATGTTGAGAAGGTTAGCAAAAAATCCAAAGGAGAATAAGCAGCCGAACAACGCCACAGTGCCTGGTGCTGCTCCTATACTTAGCAATGCTATACTATAGAATATAGCCGATAGTATAACGACACGTTTACTCTTTATTATACCCACCAGCCAACCGGCAAATGGAAGTGACAGAAAGAAACCGACCGGTAATGCAAAGAGTATAGCACCCAAAGCTGAAGCACTGAGATTCAATTTTTCCTGGATACTGGGAATGCGCGATGCCCAACTTGCAAAACATAATCCGTGCATGAAGAAGATCGCGCTCACGGCTACACGATTCAAACGTAATGTCGAAACACCCGCGGTAAATTTACTTTCGGAATGATCGAGTTTTGCATCAGGCGATATCGCGTGAACTGCCGCGTTGGCTTTGAGGTTGTCTTTCATAGTTGCAATATTATGCAACAAACATACACAATATTGCAATTTATTGCAAATACAAGCAATGGAATTCATTCGATTGGTGCGAAACGGTATCTATTATTAGCAGAAAATTGCATAATATTGCTTCTATGTTAAAAGAAGAACGTTTTCGCATCATCCTGGACAAACTGTCAAAAGATCAAAAAGTAACCTTGAAGTCGCTGAGTAAGCAGTTGAAGATTTCAGAGTATACGGTGCGAAGAGATTTGAAGGAACTCACGGACCAGGGACTGTTAAAGGCTGTAAGAGGCGGTGCTATACCACACTCTCCTACTCCTCACCATTTTGCTGATCGATTGGACTATCAAACTGATGCCAAGAAAATCATTGCTGAAAAAGCGTTGAGCTTATTGCATAACGGACAAGTTGTGGCATTTGATGGTGGTACAACTGCAATGGCGATCGCCAGTATACTTCCTCGCGATCTGCAGATCACAGTCGTGACTAATAGCTTCCCCGTTGTAAATGTACTGGAGTCCCATCCCTCTATCGAAGTATTATTTGCAGGCGGTCGCCTCTATAAAGCAGCGTTTACTTCCATAGGGCATAACACGATCAATTTCTTTAACAATATACGTGCAGATATATTCTTTATGGGAATCTGCAGCATTCATCCTACCATTGGTGTAACGACTATAAATTACGAAGAGAGCCAGGTAAAGAAAGCCGTTGTTGAGGTGTCCAAAAAAGTGGTTGCATTATCACCACACGAAAGAATAAATACCGCTGAAGCGTATTTCATTTGTGATTCTGCCAAGGTGGACGTTATCATTACCGATGAAGAAGGAAAGTCTATGGCTGAAGATTCTTTCAAAGGTTCAGGAATTACAATTATGTAATAGTAGCTGTTCCCGATATATATAGCGGGTTGCTCGCAAGCGCACAAAAAATCCGGAAACCTGACGTTCAGGCTAAAAAAAAGTTCTATAAAGGGTATATTTACTACGGCACCAAAATTGAACAGCCTGCATCATGAAACCCTTTCTATTCCTGCTCATCATTATGCTTCCTGGTATAGTATCAGGACAAAAGCAAAAGACAGAAGAATCACCACTATATCTTGGAGAAAAACGTCCGGGTACCACACCTGTTAAATTTGCTCCGGGTATTGTATCGGTAGCAGGGCGAAGTGAATTCGGTTCTATATTCTCACGTGACGGGCAGGAATTCTATTTTGCTGTCGACACGGCCGGCCGGGCTGAGATCCGATTCATGCGTCTCAACAAAGATAAGTGGACAAAGCCGAAGCGCTTGGTATTCGACAATGTATTCAGCTTCAACGATCCGATGCTGTCTCCGGATGAGACTAAACTATTTTTTATATCCGACAGGCCATTGACGGCCAGCGGTGAGAAGAAAGACTATGACATCTGGTATATAGAAAGAACAGCGAACGGATGGTCTAAACCGTTGAATGCCGGTACCGCTATCAACTCGGATAAAAATGAATACTATATATCTTTCTCCAAGGATGGAACGATGTACTACTCCTCCAATCGCGATCCGCGGAATGAGTGGAACTATAATATACTATATGCACCTCCTGCCGGGCCGAATAAATTTAAAAACACGACTCCGCTAAGCGATTCCGTTAACTCGCCTTACTATGATGCAGATGTATTTATTGCGAGCGACAAATCGTACCTGATATTCTGCGGAGACCATCCTGACGGGCTCGGCCGCGGTGATCTTTATATCAGTTTCAAAAAAACTGACGGCACCTGGACAAAAGCCCGAAACATGGGAAAGACCATTAACACAGAGGGCCATGAACTATGCCCCTTTGTGTCGCCCGATGGTAAATATTTATTCTATACCAGCAACCAGGATATATATTGGATAGACGCCAGTGTGATTAGCAAATTTCGCTAGCCGAGAGCCACTATATATTAAACCGCACGCGACCCCAGCCCGGTTGGTGTATACCCGAACTGCTTTTTGAATGCATAGGAAAAATGAGACAGATCTTCAAAGCCAACTTCCAGGTATACTTCCACCGGCTTCTTCTTTTTTTCGGTGAGTTGATAATAGGCAAGCTCCAGCCTCTTCTGCGTTAACCACTTTTGAGGCGTTGTATTAAAATGCTTCTTAAAATCACGGTTGAAGGTTGACAGGCTTCGTCCTGTGAGATAGCCGAATTTTTCCATGGGCATGTTGAACATAAAGTTCTTCTCCATAAAGCTTACCAGGTCAACTTTACCAGGTTCCTCAAAATTTGCCAGTATACTATCAATATCCGGGTCAATGATCCGAAGAATAGTGATGGCTTCGTTTATCTTAAGCGAAGCTATATTTTCAGGGAATTGCTCTTGTACTTCAAAGTATGGAATCACCGATGCAAAACAACTCTTGAGCAGAGGATGGTCGCTAAAGCAACGAATCTTCTGCGACCCCGTTGCTTTAGGCTTCACCTCTGTATTGACATAAAAATCGCGTAGCCTGTCCGTTGTCAGGTGCATCACTACGGTTTTATGCGGCAATCCGTCCTTCGGATAATTGATAACAGTCGCCAGTTGGTTTCTTGGAATTAAAAAAATATCACCCGCCTGAAATATATACTCACTGTCGGCCTGGATGATCTTGGTCTCACCGGAGATAAACCACACGAGCATATGCTGATCGAATACCACTTCGGTCTTGAACAATTTATCTTCGTAGCAGGAAAGCTTGATATCAGGTGTTATATAGTTCGTTACAAATTCCATAGAAATTTACTTGGTTCGTCAATCAACCGGAAAAGATATACCTGTCATTTTCTCACTTAGCGTCCACAGGCGTTTGGCATTCACTTCATCCAGTGAATACGGCTTTACACCCCGCAAGGTCCAGGGCGCATCATATTGATGTTCGATGTTCCCGGAATCCAGCTCCGCTATATCTGCGTTTTCGCAATATACTCCACCTACGCCATTTAACATCGGACTGGTTGCACACCAAACGGATGTGGCGGCACCTTGTGCGAGTGTTTTCAGATTCCGTTCAACTTCCGGATAAATGTTTCCGTTGGCATCATGCGTGCCCATTTGCTTGAATAGTTCGATTGGCGCTTCACGCCCCAGGTCTGTTCCGTATACCGATCCCGGGTGAAGCGAATATACCCGTACATCAAATGCTTTGCTACGATTGTCCAGTTCAACGCTAAATAAATTGTTAGCTGTTTTGGATTGTCCGTAGCCCAGCAACGTTTCGTATGGCCGATGCTCGAAATGCGGATCCTCAAAGTTGAAAGGCGCCATCTGATGACCGAACGATGAGACATTCACAACGCGGGCACCGTGCGCTTTTTTCAATGCAGGCCAGAGTCGTGCTGTTAATTGAAAATGTCCTAAATGGTTCGTTGCCAATTGAGACTCGTACCCGCGACTGTCTCTGCGCAGCGGTACCCACATGATACCGGCATTGTTAATGAGTATATGCAGTGGTCTTCCGGATGCCAGAAATTTTTCAGCGAATGAGTCAATGGAAGCAGGCTGCATCAGATCGAGTGTCTCAATTTCCGTGTTCGCTATACCTGCCAAATTTCTCCTTGCCTTCTCAACATCACGAACCGGTACTATAACGGTGGCACCTGCTGCTGTTAATGTCTTTGTAGTTTCCAAACCTATACCGGCATAACCACCTGTTACGACAGCAACTTTGCCGGTAAGGTTAATTCCCCTGATAACATCATTCGTAGTTGAGGTTGCATTGAATCCGGAGCCGATGGGTATTTGCAATGCTCCCTGGTAATTATTCTTTTTCATGTCCAATTGATTTTGTTATAGGACAAAAGTAGAATGCCCTGCTCCCATCGGCTTTGTTTAAAATGTCATTGTTACTTTGTTTAGAATGTCATGATATAATTTCCTCCGCGTGCCTTACCGCGCACTTCGGTTTCGGAATGGCAGCACGGGGATTCCGCACGGCAAGAGCTATATTTCATAGAATTATTGTGCCTGCGGAATGACGCTCCGTTATGGTGGCTCGCGTATAGTCTTCTTTTCCACTCTTCATCTTCAACCCGAATAGCGGGCGGAGTATATTTACTCGCTTTATTACTTCGAACGCGGCAAAGCATCCTATGCCTGTAAACATCAGCGCGAATACAAACTCAAGCTGTACGGGAAGATCCATTGGAAAAATCCACGAGGAGCCCAGGAACAAAAAGATCATGTGAAGAATATATACCGGGTAGGCCGCTTCACTTAAATAGGACAATACTTTTCCCGGACGGTTCAGGTACTTATATCCGAATGCAAACATGGTAAGGATCCAGCACTGAGACTCTATCGCGAGCAGATAGCCCGGAGCTTTCATCCCCATCCATATATAGCGTACTACAAAGAATGCAATGCCCAGGATCAGAAACATCCACCTATATTTCAGCAACATCTTCCTGAAACCATCGCCTGCCAGAACAAAACAGAAGCCGCAGAAGAACGCTAATATACCGAGCACGAAACCATGCCACGTCATGGCATATAGTTCATACGGATTCGGATTGATCGCCAGTGCCTCGATTACAAAAAGTACCAATACGGGCAAGAGTCCGAGCGGGTGACTCAATATAGCTTTGAGACTGCGCACGAATTTACCCTGCTCATGTTTCTTCAGGTAATAGAACAGCGGTGATAGCAATGTCACGTATACCATAATGTTTCCGAGAAACCAGAGATGCCCGGGGCTGATCGCATAGCTTACCTCCCATTTATAATAGTGTTGCCAGATCATAACACTCAACGGAAAAATGCAAAACATTCCAAAGACATACGGAAGCAGTATACGAAGCGCGCGGTCTTGCATAAGTTGCTTCCAGCTTCGCTGTTGCATAGCGAAATATACTCCCATTCCCGATACAAAGAACAGAAACGGTATACGCCATATATTCAGCATCGCCATCGGGAACCACAACGATGTCCACGAATCACCGTTGGAAATAAAACCGATCATGATTCCCCAGGGTTGAAATCCGATCGCTACATGGTATATCAAAAGCAATCCGATGGCGATTACGCGAAGCCAGTCAATATCATACCGTCTGTTTGTTGTTAGCATATTCGTTGATGTTTTGGAGTATTGAATTTTTATTTCAGCATGCCGGCAATTACCGGTCTGGTTTGCTCGATATAGGTATAGTCGAGTTTGAGACCCATCGGCTCGAGCACCTTTCCGATCATATCATATATACTCTTCGATTCCTCAAATGTACCGGCAACAGTCTGGTAGGGTGTTGCTCCGAAATTATTCACGATTGTTTTATCAGCACCCTTCTCGAGCAGCATGCGAACGATCTCCGGACGACAAAAGAAAGCGGATGAATGAAGTGCTGTAGATCCATCATTGTTTTGAAAGTTGAGATCAGCACCGGCATCGATCAGAATTTTTGCTTCTTCAGTTTTGCCAAATACGGCCGCGCTGATTAACGGACTTGATCCACCGAAAGGGTCCTTCTCATTTATATTGCTTCCGGCTGCAATGTGTTGTCTCAAGGCTTCTTTGTTCCCGGTAATCACAGCGGTGTGGATATCAACATCAGGAGCCTGGACACCTGTTTTCTTTTCAGTGCCATTCCCTGACTTGCAGGACACCAGTACTAATAAGACTAGAAATGCGATGGCCGCAGACGATGTGAGCTTGTTGAATGTTGAAGTTTTCATGTTCGTTTGAGTTTAGTTTTTGAAAAAATTTAATGACTCAAAGAACGCCTGAACGCCCGCGCAGCACTAAACAACCGTGCGTCCAAAACCATCAACTTTGCCGAAATGGATATAAATGATGATGCATCGATAGCAATTTTGATGCATCTGCGTGCTGAAACGCGTAACTTGAGGCTGTTTTACTATACTTTGGAAAAAATTTTGGTTGAATGCGGAAGTCTCTTTCCGTGCTCTCCGACTTAATTGTTAAAACATACCATGGCCGATTTACCCTTGTCCGAAACTGATTTTACAACCCGGCTCACAGCCGCGATCGAAAAGAATATGGCCAATGAGCAGTTTGGTGTTTCCGAGCTCGCGGACGAAATGAACATGAGCCGGTCTAACCTGCTGCGAAAAGTAAAAAAGGAATATAACCTTTCGGTGAGCCAACTCATCAGCCAGGTTCGACTCACCCGGGCCATGGAGTTACTGAAGAGTACATCTCAAAATGTGTCGGAAGTTTCGCACCAGGTGGGATTCAACAGCAGTTCGTATTTCATTAAATGCTTTCGCGAATACTATGGCTACCCTCCGGGTGAAGTCGGGAAACGTGATACCCCAACGGCTGCTATACCGGTTGGCACATTACCCGATGATGACGACAAGCGAGCGCCTGTTACTCCGCGGCCGTACAAAAAGTATATATCTGTAGCTGCTGCTATACTCGTGTTCGTGGTGGTCGCTCTATGGGCATGGTCTGCGCTTCGGCCGGAAGACGAGGAGAAATCCATCGTTGTGTTACCCTTTAAGAATGAAAGCAGCGACTCATCGAATGTATACCTGATCAACGGCTTGATGGAAGCTACGCTCAATAACCTTCAGCAGATTCAGAACCTGCGCGTGGTGAGCAGAACATCAGCCGAAAAATATCGCCAGACTTCGAAGTCTGTATCCGAGATGGCGAAAGAACTGAACGTTCAATATTTTGTTGAGGGAAGCGGACAAAAAATAGGAGATAAAATTTTGCTGAACATCCAGTTGATCGATGGCGAAACGGATAAACATCTGTGGGCTAAACAATATCGCAGGGAGTCCAAAGATATATTTGAATTACAGCAAGAGATCGCTCAAAATATAGCGAGTGAGATCGAAGTGATTCTTACACCGGAGGAGAAAAGTCGCATTGAGAAAAAACCTACCGATGATCTCGAAGCGTACGACTATTATCTGAAAGGTAAAGATCTGTTTTACCGCAGCGGACGAAACGATCTTGAAGCTTCGATTCCGCTCTTCAAAAAAGCGATCGAGAGAGATCCGGAATTTGCACTCGCGTATGCGACAGCAACCATGGTATATTATTACCTCGATCTGTTCGACCTGCAGAAGCAACATGGCCATGACATTGAAACGTTTGCCGAGCGGGCTATGCTATATGATCCTAAATCAAGCGAGAGTCTGACCGCGAAAGCATTGTCGTTTGCCGCACGACAGCAATTCGAACTATCTATACCGTATTTTGAAAAAGCGCTGGAGTACAATCCGCGCTCCGGACTCGTGTTACATTTTTTAACCGAGTTCTATAATATTCATGTGCCGAACCCACCGAAATACCTCGAGTATGCTATACGTAAAGTACGCGTGGACAATGCCATCGACTCCGCTACACGAAGTTTCAATTATTTCCATTTAAGCAATGCGTTGGCTCAGAATGGATTTCTGGATGACGCACTGCGCTACAATACACGATCGTTACAACTCAACCCTAAAAACTTCTTTGCCGGTTACGTACGGGCCTATATACATTACGGAACCGACCGCAGTTGCGCGAAGACCAAAGCTATACTGCAGGCCGAATGGAAAAAGGACACGATGCGTTTTGATATACTGCAGGAGATAGGTAAGGTTAATTTTATGATGCGGGATTTTGCTGCTGCAAGAGCATGCTATGACCGTGCTATACCCATTATGCAGATGTTTGGGATGGACATCTTCCGACATGAGTACCTGCGGATCGGGGCTGCGTATGCACACACCGGAGACAAAGCAAAAGCTGATTACTACATGAATGAGTATAAACGTTTTGCTGACAACGACCTGACAATGTATAAAGACATGCACCTTGCTTCTTACTATTCATACCAGGGTGAGGATGCAAAAGCGATCATACATTTCCGGAAGTTTGCGAATGAACAGGATAATTTTCTGTACTGGCTATTATTGTTACGCGATGATCCTCTTGGCGATAACCTGCGCAAGAACCCGGAGTTCGATGCCATCATGAAAATTATCGAGGCTAAATTCTGGAAAAAGAACAGGGAGATAAAGGAACGCTTTGAAGATGATTTCAGAAACCTGTAGTACTATATCTATAGTATATAATTAACGTTATCAATATGCCGTACGACCAGCACCTCCTTGAACGAGTTGAGAAAGTTTTCACGGAAAAGAAAGTTAAGTTCGTCCAGAAGAATATGATTGGAGGACTTTGTTTTATGGTGAACGACAAAATGGTGGTTGGTGTAACGAATGATTCACTGATGGTGCGTATCGATCCGGAACTATACCCGGTTGCCTTAAAGAAAAAAGGTTGCCGCCACATGGATTTCAATGGAAGAACGTTGAAGGGATTTTTACGGGTTGAATCTATCGGAGTTCGTTCCGACAAAGACCTGATATACTGGATTGAATTGAGTCTTGATTTTAATCCGAAAGCAAAGGCAGCCAAAAAGAAATCGTAAAAGCTGCTGGCTACTGGCCTCTGGGGTGCAAGCTTGGCTAGCGGTGAGGACTTGTGACTGCTATATATATAGCCGCGAGTTTTGAGCTGTGAGCTGTGAGATAAAAAATTTGTTTTGAAATATAAGAAGCCGTCTCAAAATGCTGAGACGGCTTCCACATTTTCATTCCAATTATATTTAACAATACAACCTGTGTTTACCTTGCTTATTCGGGAAGCATTCCGGAAACTTTTACCTCGGCAACGCTGAAGAATGCTTTGGTATTACCGGCAAAGAAGCCTTCGTAATTCTTGAGACATCGTATCCGTATATATCTCATGCGGGGAACTGCCGGATCAACCGCCAATGAAAAGCCGGCTTTGGCAGTTGCTTTATCCACATCATTTTCATTGTCCTTGGGAAGTCCCGATGGTTTTTCGATTGTTCCTGCATTCAGTAATGTCCAGCTCGCATCCAGTGCACCACTGCTGGTTGGATTGGATGAACCATATATCTCATAATCACGAAGTGTAGAGAAAGTATAATATGCACCCCATCCTTCCTGGAATGGATACAAGGTAATTTTAGTAAGGTCAACGACCATACCCAGATCGAACGTTATCATTTGAGGTGAATTTTCACCTGCACCTATATCTGTAAAGTTGGCGCCATTGTATGAATTTAGTGCTTTGCCGTCCCACATCGCGGCAACACCACCGGAGCCACCATTTGGCCCGGCATCGCCAGGAAGCGATACTGCCGAGAAGAACGATCTGTCCGCCTCTTTCTCTGCAAAGGTTGGTATACCGCGTATACTATATTTCGTACAGAATGTATCAATGCAAACAACATTAGGAGTAACCGGCAGCGGTTTAAAGACTGTACGCCAGCTAAAAGTATTGTTGTTAAAATCCAGACCTTTCAAAATGGTAGTAGTTTCTGACGCAGGTGTTATTACCACGGTATCGCCATGTTGCGTTTTATAGCGCACTTCCATTTGCACCGGACCAAGCGATTTATCGATCAGGTCCCAATATATAGTTGAAACAGCATCGTCATACGCTACTATTTTTATTTTGCGGTTCGACAATGTATTACGGTAGCGACTGCCGTACGAGTTGCCGGTTATGTTCACGCCTACAGACGAATTACCTGCGGCATCATACGTATATACCGAAAAACTTTTGGTTCCTTCCTCCACATCAAAAATTCCGTCAAATATATAGTCATCATTCAAGCCGTCTATATCAAACATTACGGAATCACGGAAGTTGTTCCAGAAGATCTTGCACTTATTCACCTTGGGATCACGTGTAACAATTCCCCAAAGTCTTACCCGCTCCTTTCCCGGAAAAACAACAACGGAGTCAAACTTACCGGTATATATTATTTCTCCGTCTTTTGTGTACTTTTTATATTCATCCCATTCGGAGCACGACCCGAGTATCATTACCAGGCAAAATATAGCCATAATAGCACTCACGAGCGGTCTGGTTTTATATGTATATATCATAGTTCTTATTCTTAATGGTTATATAGTTTAACGCGGGTCACCGAAAACCTTAAGTTCATCTACACTCTGCGGACATGAGCCGGCCCAGTTTACCGTGCATCTGATTCTCAGGTAGCGAACCTTCGGAGCATTGAAATCGACATCGAAGAAGAATCCATTGGCGGCAGCCTCCTGGTCGGATGCTGTTTCGGTATTCCCAGGACTTCCCGAAGGCTTCTTCAATTCATATTTCCCCAGCAAAGTCCAGCTTTCATCCAGCGCACCGCTCAGGTTCGGATTGGTAGAACCCCACAGTTCAAAATGTTTCAAGGTGGTAAAGCCATAGTATAGATTACTAAGCTCTTTGAAAGGTCGTATCCAAACCTTGCTCAGCTTTGCTGACACACCCATATCAACTGTTACGATGGAAGGTACATTTAACGTGGCGGCAGCGAGACTGCTGAAACTAACCGGCCAGCCATAACGCTTGTCCCACATGTTGGCAACAGCAGCACCGGGTTGTTGCCCCGGATCGCCCGGCAACGGAAAATGTCTGAAGTTCGCAGTGTTCAGTTCCACTTCATAGATCGGGTTTATATCTTTATACAATGTGTCGGTAATGTTGTTCCACCGGTCGCGTATAGCTATACCAAAGTGGCGTGTTAATGTATCCATTCCACTGCGCTGCGAAAGAATAGAATCAACCGATGTATATACACTCAGATTATTGTTTACTTCCCACTCCTTCAATACATTTTGTTCCATGATCAAAATACCGATCGCCTCCTGGTATTTATTCACAGCAGTGAGTTTGTAACCGCCAAAGGCATCGCGTATATCTATACTTTCAAGCACCGACCATATAGGAGCCTCCAGCGGCTTTACCTTAACTGATATAGGTTCGGAATGAACTTCCTGGCGGTTTACAGTATATAGTTTGATCTCATGTTCCTGTGTATCTGCAAATCCTTCCACTACCAGCGAATCAACAAAGTAAGATGATTTCACATCCATTACTTTCCCGCTGGCAAGCGTATACGTTGCTTTCACATATAGTAAATCCGGATCAGCCGGCAAACTATACGATATAGTTGCTTTACCGGGATAGTTCTTTACCTCCACTTCTGATACCTGTTGTGGTGCGCCCTTCGATGTACCCGCAGGTTCACGGTAACTTAGATCTTCGTTACAGGCATACGCCAGCAGAAGCGTTGCCATACCCAACAGCCTATATTTCATTATCTGTATTTTCATCTCTGTAAATTTTAAGTGATTTATTACCATCCCGGATTTTCTACCAGCTTCGGATTCTTCCGGGTGTCTTCTGCACCAATCGGCCAGAGGTAGTCGCGTGGCGTTACAAAGGTCTGGCTATATATCTGTGTCTCGCGGTAATACGTGGCAGCCGTAGTACCGGTATAATTCCACCCGGTTATATCTTTATTAAGTTCTTCGGCAGCCTTCTTCCACCGGCGAAGATCCCAGAACCGGTGACCTTCAAAGGCAAGTTCGATCAAACGCTCACGGTGTATAATTTCACGCAGTCCATCCTGTGTTGCAAACTTGTTTGGGATGGACGAATAATTAGTCCATGATTCCACAACACCGGCAAGCCCCGCTCTTGCTCTGATCTTGTCGAGGTATACAATAGCTTCCGCAGATGCAGGCTCTGTCTCATTCAAGGCTTCTGCATAGAGCAGGTAAAGATCAGCGAGACGAATCTCCGGCCAGGGATATTGTCCATAGGTAGTGGCATCATTATCTCCGAACACCATCTCCCAGTTCACAAGCTTCTTGATATAGTATCCTGTCTCATTCCAGCTCAAGGTTGAAGGCGCACCTCCGAGATCAGCCCATTTTGTCTGCGCATAGAATGCAGTATCAACACCGCGTGCATCTTTCTTATACCAAATGCCACCATCAAAACCAAGATCAGCATAGAACCTGTTCTCGCGATCGAAATTCAGTCGTGCTGTTATATAGTTGGTCTTAATATTATAGCTCTCGCTTTTTGTCGCCCTGCGCAGTTGTTCATAATCTGAAAAATCCAACGTGATATCTTCTTCAATGGGCACACCATTACTGGTATAAAACATTTTGGCAATTTTAAGAGGTGCTTCCCATACACCTGGTGTCGGAAGACGGTTCTGCGCTTTTGTACCGGTTAACAGTATCTGACACATATTGGAATTCCAGAAATAGCTATTGGAATTTCCCCAGACTACTTCACTGTTCCATGGCTCCGATACAGCCTGCCGTATACTCAATTGCGTTCGCGTTGTATCAGTAAGACCAAACGGATCGTTGGTATATACATGCAGTTTGTGTCCTACACCTTCTGCTGCATCGATCGCTGCTTTACAGGCTTCTTTTGCTTTTTGCCATTTTGTTGCATCGTACGTTGGGTTAAAAAGCAACGTCCCTTCGTGATCGGTAAAATTTGCAAAGTCGCTGTTACCATTGAACAACGGACTCGCTGCCAACACCCAAAGTTTCGCTTTCAACGCCAGGGCTATGGGCTTCGTTATTCTTCCCATTTCCTGCAGATCATTTTCAACTACATCCGGAAGTTTTGCTATAGACGAATCAAGCAACGCATCTATATAGTTCACACATTCATCAACGGGTCTGCGGTATACATAGCTGGCCTGAACATCAGCATCGAGCGGAACGTTTACATCGATGACGGGAATAGGACCATACATGCGAAACAGGTAATAGTGATAGTATGCCTTGAGAAACTCTACTTCACCGATCCAGCGTGTTCGCACATCCAGCGTCAGATCGGGTACCTTACTCGGGTTACGAACGTTTTCCAGAAATATATTGCAACTGCGAAGCCCCGCGAAGAGTCTCTTATCACTACCGGTAGCACCCAGCTGAAAACCTCTCCAGGCATCTAACAAGGGTATATTACTATTCTGGTTTCCCTGTGCAATCCGGAAGGCAGGATTCCAGTATGTTCGGTCAGTCTGCGGCAACCAGATTTCATCACCCGACATCATGCCTATATTATACCAGCCGTCACCATTCTTCGGTATATAGGAGTAGCAGGTAAACAGGTATTTTTCCGCTTCGTTCTTTAAGGAGAAAGCATTGTCCAATGTAGTTACGTTATCCGGTACTACGTCCAGGTAATCACTGCATGACACTGTACTAAACATCAAACCAACAGCAAGCACGATCATGCTTATGGAAACACCCGGAGCGTATTTCTTCTGTCCCTTTTGATTAAACCATGTATATATATTCATATCTATACGTTTTATACTCACAATTCAATTTGGTTAAAAGTCGATCTGTAGACCAACCATATATACCCGCTGCACAGGGTATCCCAATCCATTACCGCCCATTTCAACATCCCAGAGTTTAAAGCTGCTGATTGCAAAAAGATTGTTGGCAGAGAAGTAAAGGCGCGGCTGCAGATCGAACAGTTTTTTTATAGGCTGAAATGTATAGCCGAGTGTTACGGTTTTAAGACGAATGAAACTTCCGTTTCGCATCCACCAGGTAGAGCGCGGTAAATTATTCCATTCAATCTGATTACTTAACCGCGGCCAGAATGCATATGGATTCGGATCTTCTTCAGACCAGTGATCATTGTGTATGGCTTCCAGTTCTCCATTCTGATAACCGGTGCCGAGTATCAGATCTCCGCGGTTGTTGTAACCTCCAAACTGAATGAACGGTGATGTCTTCAGCGGATCGATGAAGAATGTTGAACGTGCTGCTCCCTGAAACATAAATCCAAAATCGAATCGCTTGTAGGTGATGGATGGACCTATACCGTATACAATTTCAGGTTGTGTAGGGTACCCGATTGGTACGATGTCATCGTTGTTAATTACTTTATCACCGTTTATGTCACGATACTTTATATCCCCGGCCCGTACTTCACTGCCGAAGAAAGACTGATCGGGAGAGTTCGCTACTTCTTCATCATCGATGAATAAACGTTCTGCTATAAGTCCCCATGACTGCGAGAACGAATAACCTTTTCGCGACAGATGTGCGAGATCGGCACCATACTGGATCTGTTCGTTCTTTGTTACTTTACTGGTTGCATAGGTAAATGTACCGGAGATCGTGAGCGAGAGATCGGATGAAATCATGTTGGTATAGTCCAGCGAGAGATCAATACCGCGTGTCTCGCCCGATCCATAGTTAGCAGCAGGAACGCTGGTGAGACCTTGCGCTGCTTCTATATTCGGGTTCGGAAAGTATATATTTGAACGCTTCGTCTTAAATGCGTTTGCTACGATAGAAAGGGAATTGAACAAGGTTACATCAACACCGAGGTTGAGCTGTCGCGATACCTCCCAGGCTATATTATCATTTCCATAGCGGTTAATCCGGTAGCCGGGTCTGAAATATAGCGGTGTGCCGATGCCGGTACCAAAGTTTGCTCCGAAGTTATTGTCGTTTGCGCTTACATCGGAGAGATAGAAGAACCTATCGTTAACATCTCCGATCTGGTCATTTCCAACCAGACCATAACTGAATCGCAGCTTCAGCTCTGATACTTTATTTGTGAGCGGTTCAAAGAATGATTCGTTGGATATATTATAGGCAACACCAATGGAAGGGAAAAATCCAAAGCGGTTCTTCTCTGAAAAACGTTCTGATCCGTTATAGCCAAAGTTGAATTCAGCGAGATATTTACCGTTATATCCGTAGGTAACTCTTCCGGCCAACACCGTATTACGCTGTGGTAACGATGCTACTACACTCCCGGCATTGCCTGCTTCAAAGCTTGAGATAAATCCTGTTAACAAGCCACTGACTTCATGCTTCTCACGGAAGGTTCGCGCATAATTGATCGATCCCTGCAGGTACATTTTGGACGTAACTTCTTTCGGGAATTCTGTATAGCCCAGGTACTCTGTTCCCGTTGGTTGATAAGCAGAACCCTGCGCACCGTTGTTCAATACGGACAAGGTATATTGAGACGGATCGATCGGATCTATATTGGCGGTATAGAAGAACGGATTGTAAGCACGTGCTACTGAAAAATAGGAATAGCGTTGCAGGTAGGTCATCACGCTGGCGCTTAGCCCCTCCGTTATAAAATCAAGATTCTGCCGGAGCTCAAGCTGTGGATTGATGTTCGATGTTTTATATACCTGGTAGCCCCTCACCATTTCAGCATACGGATTCATAAACAGTCCTCCCGTTAATGAACCTGAGCCTTGTGTTGGTACTGAACCAAACAGCGGGTGGTTAATATAGGGCAACTTTGATTTGGGATATACCGCCGGGAACATAACCGGGTTTGCAGAGAGTGCATTTCTGAATGCGATCGCTCCTCCTCCTACCGGGCCGCGATAGTCATCAAACTGTCCGTATAGTCGGAGTACAAATTCAGTTGTCTTTGTGAAGTTAACCGTGATGTTACTGCGGATGGAGTAGTTACGAAGTTTGATATTGCTATTGAAGTCGTTGATCGGATCAATCTTCAACACCCCGTTATCTACGTTGTACGTTCCTGCTATATAGTACGAAGCGTTTTCACTTCCACCAGATATATTCAGGTTGTATCGCTGGTTTGATGTATAGTCTTTGATCATCTTATCAATCCAGTTGTTATTGGGATATAGATAAGGATCATCGCCAGCCAGCGTATGGTTTATTTTGTTTTCGCCATACGGCACAGCCGAAGCAGGATTTCTGGTCAGGGTTGCTTCGTTAGCATCCCGCATATACGATATATTATCTGTTAGCTGGTAATTTCTGGTGTTGGTAGAGATCGTATTCTCTACTCTGAAATTATACCTCGTTTTACCGGGTATCCCTAATTTTGTTGTTACGAGGATAACACCATTCGCACCACGCGATCCATATACCGCTGCTGCGGATGCATCTTTCAATACCGAGAAGCTCGCTATATCGTCCGTCTGCAAACGCGCGAGGTCAGTAGCACTCGATTCTATATTGTCGATGAGAATAAGCGGATTTACTTTACCGCTTCCAAAACTCGAAAGACCCCGTATAAAGAATGCAGAGTTGTCGGTTCCCAAACCCGGGTCACCACTGGTCTGGTAAGCAATTATACCAGCAACACGTCCGGCTATAGAATTGGTGAGATTACCCGTTGGTGATTTCAACGTCTCTGGTGATACACTCGTAACAGCACTCACCACACTCTGTTTTTTTTGAACACCATAACCAACAACAACAACTTCTTCGAGTGATTGTATATCGGGAGTCATCGTCACGTTGATGATCGTCTGTGAACCAACGGTTATGTCTACATTTTTATAGCCTATAAATGTAACGTGCAACACATCACGATCGGCAGGAACAATCAGTTGATATTTACCATCGGTATCGCTGCGTGTACCGGTACTGGTACCGGAAATAAGAATACTCACACCCGGCATAGCGGCTCCGGTCTCATCTACGATAGTTCCGGAAACCGTACGCTCTGTGGTGTTCTGCTGCGCATGAAGTGCGCCTGTAGAAGTAAAGTAGAACAGCAGGATGATGATCATTTTTCCATGGGATAGGGAAAAGAGTGACCGTCCTACTGGCAACAGTAGATTTAATTTCATTTAAGCTCGGTTTAGGTTGAATAATTAGTACAAGTCGAATCAGTGTCTTAACCCTTTTAGGTGTATTAAAGACACTTTTAAAATCATGCGTAAGAAGGTGATCTGTTTCTAGTCATGGATGTCATTTTTTTAGGTGATTAAATTGAAGATGAAAGAACCAAATGACGGCATCGGCCGGACATAGAAATACCGGTACCTGTGCCTGGTAAAGTCTCAAAACAGCTATCGAAAAACTGTTGTATCATTTTTATGAAAGCGAGAATTCGTTTTTATAATGTTAGTTAACAAAAGCACCGTTATTGCGGACGCTTAAAAATTCAATCGTTTGAAACGTTAATAAAATCGTTTGCACCGACAATACTAAAGTTGTTAATACTTTCAGAAATTTGAAACAGGGAGATTCATTTTCGCGCAACCGTGCTTAAAAAAACGATCTCGGAGAATGTTTCGCGACCGGCTAACGCCCTGCTTTTTGCCGGAAATTTATGGGCTTGTTAATGGCAACGTGATCACCTTACCTATACTATTCCATGTCTCAGCATCGTAACGGCTATAGTTACTACGAGTCACATAATATCGGAAAGATGTTAGCACTCAGATGCCGCGGGCAAGTTGCTGCCTGATTCTGCTATCGGACATCCCGTTGCTATACCTCACGCGGATATATATACCATCACGTTGTCTCAACATCACATGCTTTATTCATTACACATCACGTAGCAATAGATTCGAAACCGAACGTTTACGATCGAAAATGAAATGCATCGTTTCAACTATATTAACTATACACGCTAAAAATGACGATATTTAATTTGGTTTGATTATTGGCAACGTCCGGCAGTAACACCAATCTATGATCAGAAATTACTTTGTCATCGCGTGGCGCAGTCTTGTCAAGAACAGACTGTTTTCATTCATCAATATATTTGGACTCGCGCTGGCTATGTCCGTTGGCATGATGGTAATGATCCGGGTAAAACACTCGCTTGGTTATGATCGCTTTCATCCGCATGGTGCATATACTTATAGAATTACTTCGCAGATAACCAACCCTGAAAAGTCATCTTGGGAACTGGCCAGCACTCCCCTACCCTTGCAGGAAATCCTGGAAAGCGATACCATGATTGTTCAAGCATCCACAAGTTTATACCCAGGTATATATGAGACACTAACCAATGGAACGAAAGACATTGACGTTGCCGGTTGTTTTACGCAACATTCTTTCTTTGATGTGTTCGGCTTTACATTGTTGCATGGTGATACACGCACAGCGCTGCAACATCCCTATAGTGTTGTGCTGAGTAAAACAACAGCAGAAAAATTCTTCGGAGTAAATAATCCTGTCGGTACCATGTTAACACTCGGAAGACTGGGGGCATTCCAGGTAACCGGTGTACTCAACGAACCACCTGGCAAAACCCACATCAGCCACGATGTATATATAGCATACGCTACCATCGATAAGCTCGAAGCGCTCGGCAAGCTCCCCGCCAAATCAAAGACCTGGGATTCATTCGAGAAAGCCTATACCTATATTGTTCTGAATGATGAAGCCTCTATTGATGATCTCCAAAATCGCCTCAACAAAGTAGCACAGGATATAAATCAACAATCCAATCACGGGACGTTCGGATTTAATACACAAAAACTTTCTGCAATAACACCTAACTGGGGAACATTATATAATGACTTTGCCCGTGCAGCGTCCTGGGGAAAAATTATTACCGAAGGCACCGTAGCGTTTATTATACTGCTGGCAGCGTGTTTTAATTATACCAGTCTGTCAATAGCCCGCTCGCTTACACGAACCCGCGAAATCGGCATTCGGAAAATTGCAGGAGCCAAACGTTCACAGATATTTTTTCAATATATAGTCGAGTCGGTGGTACTGTCTTTCTTTTCCTTGATGGTTGCTTCTGCTATACTCTCGTGTATACTGGAGTATAAACCGTTTAATGATGGCTATGAATTTATACCGGAGGTCAGCATCGACTGGATATTGATTAGCGGCTTTATTGGCTTTGCTCTTATTGCTGGTCTTCTCGCAGGTGTTATGCCTGCATGGATACAATCATCTTTCAAAGCGGTAAAGATGCTGCGGAACACCATGGCCGAAAACATTATGGGCGGGCTTACGCTGCGAAAGATCTTACTTGTATTTCAATTCAGTATTTCGCTGGTCGTGTTGGTTTTTCTCACGGCATTCTATAAACAGTTTTCGTTTATGGAAAATGCGGATCAGGGTTTTGCGCGCGAAAATATAGTAACGATACCGGTGCAGACAACTGAACGCGATCCGTTCAGAAATGAAATTGCACGCCTGGCCGGTGTACAACAGATCGGCTCAATCTCTTCCACCTTTGGCGATCATCCCACAGGCTACGTTGAAATAAAACTGTCTCAGGAATCGCAGCAACCTGTTAAAGCCGGATACTACTTCTGTGATGCCGGTGCTATACCGGTTAGTGATTTAACAATTATAGCCGGTAATAATTTTGATGGCGGTACACATCGTGATGAGCAATCGGTTATTCTGAATCAAAAAGCTGTACAGGTGCTTGGCTTTAAAAATATACACAGTGCATTAGGTGAAACAATCTGGATCGACACACTTCAAGTTCATATAGCGGGTGTTGTGAAAGACTTTTATCACCAAGGCGTTGCCCATGCCATTTCACCCATGGTACTGCGCAGCCAGGTGTCCAATCAGCAATTGCTGGTAAAGATCAATCCCCACGCGCTGCTGGAAACCACCCGGCAGATCGAACGCGTCTGGAGCAAAGTATATCCGGGAATACCATTCAACTATAGCTGGCTTGACAACGAGAATGCACAACGTTATGATCAGTCTGCTACAATTTCGCTGCTTGGTTTCCTTGCCTTTATGACCGTAACGATAGCTTCGCTCGGCTTACTGGGGCTTGTAGTGTTTACGGTTGAGACACGCAGAAAAGAAATCAGCATTCGTAAAATTATCGGAGCAAGTGTTGTACAGATTATAAACCTGCTGTCAAAAGGCTATATTAAACTTCTGGTGATATCCGGATGCATTGCTATACCTATAGGCTATGTGCTCAGCTCGTTCTTCCTCATGAACTTCGCCAACCGTATTTCACTGGGGGCCGGCTCCTTGCTGATGGTATTTGCCTTCCTGTTATTGATTGGACTGATCATGATTGTCTCACAAACCTTCCGCGCATCCGTTGAAAATCCGGTAAAGAATTTACGGAATGATTGATCGGGGTACTGCCCTGAACTATATAGATTCGATGAACGATATATAGTCTTTCGCGTTTTTTTCGAGGCGATCGGTCTTTTCCTCGCTGGCCAGGTAGTCTGCTCCGTAAAATGCGAAGACAGATTTGTAATCAGCTTTGATCCAATCGAACGTGATCTCGAAAGGCGCTGTAAACTGTTGCAATGTATATTTATATACTCCATTCGCTTGATAGTCCGCTTCTTCCGCAGCAGCAGTAATCGCCAACGCTATTTTCTTTCCGCTTAATTTATACCCGCTGTTACTGCCGTATGCCCATCCATGCGTTAACACCTCATCGAGCCATTTCTTGAAAAGCGGTGGGCAGCTAAGCCAGTAAAACGGAAACTGGAAAATAATTTTATCGTGACTTTCCACAAGTCGTTGCTGCTGTTCAACATCAATCTTTTCATCCGGATAACAACTATACAGATCGTATACCGTATATCGGTTAGGATACTTCGACAATTCTTCTACCCACCGTTTGTTTATGACAGACGAATTTTTCAAATCGGGATGAATAACAATTATCAGTGTCTTCATGGTATAAATTATTTTTTGATAAAAGTATACATACAAAAAACAGCTCACCACGGTAACTACTGAATGTCAGGTACTAACAATAATGTAAGCATGACCAGGATAAAAGAAACATCGACTCATTACGAAAATAAGAAAAGTCTCACAGCAGAATGCGCGGAGATCTATGCGGCCAGTCTGATTGGCGGGCAGTGGACATTGACTATATGTTGCCACCTGTCGGGCTGGAAATTGCGTTTTGGAGAATTAAAGAAACGGATTCCCAACATTACCGAGCGCATGCTGGCGTTACAACTTCGAAAACTCGAAGAAAACAAACTCGTACAACGGACGGTCTATGCGGAAGTACCCTTACGCGTGGAGTATGAATTAACACCCATCGGTCAGCAGCTCGGTCCTATAATAGAACAACTGGGTGTGTGGGGCATCCATCATAAAAGGACAACACAGTCGGAGCACGATACTTCAGAACACACGTTCTGCGTTCGCGAGGCATGTAATTCATATTGATCGGAACTATATATACACCTTCCGACCAAACTATAGTTGACAGCTCTACGAAGGTTGTTCCCGTAGCGGACGTTTATCACTGAACACGAGAAATATAGCAGTAAGTCCAATCAGAAAATACCCAAGCACCAGTGGAAAAACACCGTGTACCATCAGATTGCTGATGAGTGCTCCCAGGGAGGCTCCTATAAAGAAAAAGGAAGTACCATAAACAGCAGACGCTATACCGGCCATGTCTCCCATCGGTTCCATAGCCAAGGCACTGCTGTTCGGCTCTATGGCCAGGTTGATTCCCATCAGTATGGCAACAGCAGCAAAGAAGTATACCATATCCGGCGGATCACCTACCGTCAGGGTATATACCTGTAACACGGCACCGACAACGGTATATATAACAAGAAGTCCGCGTATCGTTCTGCGCGCGCCATACCGTGACGACAGCCGCGAGTTTATCAAGGTACAGAATGCCATTCCCAGTCCTATACCGGCAAAGATCCATGCAAAAAGTTCTGGTCTCCCGTAGATCTCACTAACAATATGCTCCGAACTTGAGACATATGAACTTAGCCCGGCAAAAAGAATAGTGGTAATGGAAGTATAGCGGAGAAAGACGCTGTTGCCAATCACTTTGCGAATGGACTGTCCTATACTTGTGAGATCAAGCGCAATTCGTTGTTCGCGGGGAAGAGACTCTTCCAAACGAAGTGACCAGATGAAAATAGCTACAGCAAACAACGGAGGTGTGAGAAATACCATTTGCCAGGATGACACCGATAAAATGGCCAGCCCGAGGAAAGGTGCAGCTACCGGTGTAAATAAAAAGATAGTAAAGATCAGCGACATAATGCGAGCCATCTCATCGCCAACAAAGCGGTCGCGAACACCAGCTATAGTTGTCATGAACACGGCCGATGCTCCTACACCCGCTACAAAACGTGCGGCAAACATGAATTCAAGACTTGGCGAAAATGCTGCGGCTACACCTCCAATAATATAAAGCGGAAATCCCACACGAAGTATAGGTAATCTTCCGAAGCGATCCGACAGCGCACCAAATATGATTTGAGAGATCTGCCCGAGGAAGAAGAAAACGATAATCTGTGCTGTAGCAGTTGATTCCGGTTTAAGTCCGAAGTACTGCCGGAGCTCTCCGAACACCGGTAGCATAATATCAATACCCAATGCTGTGAGCATCATTGTGCAAGCCGACAATGCGATGAACTCTCCGGCTTTTATTTTCCCAAACGGTGAGCGATTGAGATGTATATCGTTTCCCTTCATAAAACAGGTATGGAGTAAATGTCTGATTTAACACATATTCTCCAATTTTCGTAATAACTCAAAATTAATGTCGCAATACATACAAACTGAGGTGTCAATTAGACTTTATTACGGGTGGATTTCGCCACCGTAACGTCAACTCAAAACGTCTCGCTTACCAACTCCTTGTTTACCATCATCCCGGTGGTTGTGCCCATAGCCACTGCGTTGGCTACTGTACGCATGCGCGTAGTATTATCGCCACAGGCAAAAACTCCCGGCACGCTTGTTCGCTGCATGGCATCGATCCTGATGTAACCATCCTCGGTTAATTCACATCCAGGAGATTGTTGTGTCTCAAAATGCTGGACAAACGGAGCGCGTATATAGAGCGCTTTTACCCGATAGTCTGTGCCATCGTTAAAGACTATACGCTGTACGTGGCCGTTGGTATGCTCCAGTATCCCGACAGGTGTCTCCACTATATTTATACCATGCTTTAGGAGTGCTGCCGATTGCGTGGTAGTTAGTGTAGCCCTGCCGTTGGTGAATACAGTAAGATCATTTGTCCAATGGGAGATCAGACTTGCCAGTTCAAATGCAGCTTCGCCATTCGCCACGATACCGGTTCGTTCGTGACGTACTTCATAACCATGACAATACGGACAATGCAGAACCGATATTCCCCAGCACGCTGCCAATCCGGGTATAGCAGGAAGTATATCTTTAATGCCCGTAGCTAAAATCAACTTTTTTGCAAAAAAGATTCCTTCGGAGGCTGTCTGTACTTCAAAACCATTCGCAGTTTTTGCGCTATCTATAGCCCGATCGTTCAGAAAGGTTACCGTGCTATATTTCTCGACTTGCGCTCGCGCAAGTGCTGCGATTTCCGCTGGCGCGCGTCCGTCATGTGTAATGAAGTTGTGTGAATATGGCGTTTGCCGGTTGCACGGTTTACCGCTGTCGATGATCAGTACGTTTCGCAGTGCTCTGCCGAGCGCCATGCCTGCTGCAAGTCCGGAGAAACTCCCTCCGATTATAATTACATCGAAATTCCTGGTGGGTATCATAACACGATCGCTGATAAATGAGAAGGGATAAAATGGCAAAGCAAGACTTGTCAGAGCAAGTCCGCCTTGCTTCATAAAATCCCGCCTTGAAGACATACTTAATTTACCTTGTCAGGATTTTGTGGAGACAGCAGTTTGATAATCAAATCCACAAAGGGAACGCCTGCAAAGACAATCCACGGAACCAAGGATATAGTCAGCAAGAGTGTTCGCTGATATAGTGCCAACACCGACAAGGCTTCGCCGAACAGGTATAGGAATAACGTGATGGACGGATATATAACTACCCAGATCTTTAAAGACGCCAATAACTTTGCTTTCGTTTTCATTTCAGATTACGTTTGTTGAACAATCATTACTTCTTCACAAAAGTACTTCGCGCGATGGCGAACCGTGTAGGACAAATCTGAAGTTCCGTGGGACTTATCTGAAATTAGTGCGGAAGGCTTCGGGTGAGTACCCTGTATGTTTTTTGAAGAATCGTATAAAGTATGAGACATCTTCGTATCCCAGTTGAAAGGCGATCTGGTTCACCTGGTTCGAAGTGGCCAGCAGGTATCGCTTCGACTCCAGTATTATATATTCGTTTATTACTTCTGAACCTGTTTTGCCAAGCATCTCCTTCGTAACAGCATTCAGTTGATACGCGGATAGATTCAGCATTTCAGCATATTGAGACACCTGCTTGCTGGTATATATATGCTTTTCCAAAAGCTCCATAAAATCCTGGAGACGTTGCGTTGCATAGGAATCAGGTTTACCCGGACCAGCCTGAGTATTCTGCCGAACGAGTTCGATAAACAGAATACCCAGGTTTGCCTTGATCACGTCCTGGTAACCTTGCTGTTGGCTGGTATACTCATCGGCTATATAATTCAATATGGACAGTATCTTTTTTATACCCGCATTATCAAGCTGGTATAGGTTAATATTACTGGCTTTGCGTAACAACTGGTTTGATGCCGGATCGTGTCCATGATAAAAATCATTATTAAAAGCCGTCAGGTAGCCGGTGCTTCCCGCCTTGAGCGTAAGCTGATGCACCTGTCCCGGACGTATAAAGAAAACCGTATGATCTGTGATATCATACGCTGTAAAGTCGATCGCATGTGTACCCGCTCCTTTCTTTAACGCCAGGATATAGAAGAAATCATGACGGTGCAGTTCCTGCGTCATGTCCTTTCCATTCAATACATTTCGAACATCGCGAATAGTAAAGCTTGGCGCTATACTTTCTCCTTTGGGAGTTTTATGAATATGCCGTACCGGAATGTTCTTCATTGCACGCAGGGTCGTTGACGAATGCTGCAACCTATAAAAAACATATTAAGTTCAAAAATAGGGCACACTAATCGCAAGCTCACCATTATTCAAATTAACTTCATACGTCTCATGTTAACAACGGAGAATATACCAAAAAGTATAACCGCTGTAATCAACGGCAAAATCATCGGTAGCCAGCTTATATTCTTGCGTCCTGCTATATACTCGGGCACAAAGCTTTTCCAGTCTTCGCCTTTTACTGCCGCGTTATCAAAAATCTTCGGATAAAAATGTAATCGCATCCGCTCGTGAAAAACATGTGTGCTGTCAAGTAGCTGCACGTAGTCGGTCAGGCTCGTCCGGGCAACATCGTTGAAGAGCAGCTGTGTGTGCATCGTGGGCATGGCCATCGCGATGGATCTGCTCAGCTGTTCACGTTGAAGGATCTTCTCCCGCATTGCCTGGCTGTGTTGCAGTGACTCGTCATCGCCCATCTGCTGCATGGCATAATACCAGAGCCAGCCGAAAGTCTGTTCCGGTATACCATACGTTTCATATTGCGGATAATGTGCATAGAACTTTTTCATGGTGCTGCCTTTGTCCATGTCCCATTTTTCATGGTAGCCATCCCGTTGTTCCACCATTGTTGCGAGCGACTCCGGCACAGGATATACATTGGCAACAACGTTATTTACTGAAGCCGGAAGCAAAATGGTAAACACAACCCAGGCCGACAGCAACGTAAGGACATTGAAACTGGAACTTCGCCTGAAAGTAGTTACCCAGAAACAAAATGCAAACCAGAACGCGAGGTATAGTATAGCTGCGATAACAAATGCAAGCAATGCTTCATCGACAGAAAGTGATATACCGAGTATAGCAATCGTTACTAAAATTCCCAATACGATATAGAGCGCACCGGCACGCACAAGCAACTTACGAAGCAGGTATATCTTTGCCCACTTTGCCTGCACAGCAATCAGGCGCCAGGTGCCTGCCTCCTGCTCTTCCGACAGAAGATTAAAGCTGAACGCTATGATGAGCAAGGGAAAAAGATACAGGATCACAAAACCGAGATCGAGGTTACCCGATTGCAGGTTCGATGGATTGTTCAGATCAGTGTCGTACTTCTGCCCTTCGAGCGTGCGAATAGTAACACTTTGTATACCGGGATTCACATCACGTTGTCCGATCGACAGGGCGGCAAGTTTATCGGGTTTACTGATCAATGAAAAACGCAGGTAATATAGCAGTAGTCCCATTTCATCCTGTGCAGCTACGTTTCGTTCTATATGTTCGCGCTGATGTGTTGTAACCTGCTGAATGGTGTTCTCTTGCCGCAACAGAAATTGCCTGCCGATCACGATACTGATGATCCCCATCACTACGATCAGCATACACGAAAGCACAACAGCCTTCGATCGGATAAATTGCTTTATAAAAAGTATATACATGATTAAATAGCCTTGGCTTTTTTAGATAGAAATAGGATTGCTGCGATGGCCAGTATACTCCACAATACGAGCGCCAGTATCGAACCGGCCTGATGACGTAACGCGTCTCGTATGCCCGGGTGTTGCGGCTTAAAGTCCGGAAGATCTTTCCAGTGTTCACGACTGATGGTATAGGGCTTATCATCAGCGCCCAATTTCCTGTTACTTATAAATTTCATCTGCAACTCATTCATCGCCTGCGCTAACTCGTACCGGTAACGCTCTGCTTCCTGCTGAAACGTAACATACGACTCGAAATCTGTTCCTGATAAAGCCATGGATATATTCCGGACAGCCGCGCAGGGATTTATCCAGGCAGTAATTTCACTGAAACGATTTTGCTTCTTATAGGTATATATGAGATCACCTAAATGACGCCTGTATATTTCCGCACTGATCCGTTCGCCTTCGCGCATTACGAAGCCACTATAATTGAAAGGCAATTGTTCTACCGAATCAACTTTATATACCTGCAGTACCGAGTCACGCAATGCTTTATAGTGAGGATCATCCGGATTGTGACTATCGCCTTCTTTTAAAACATCCAGTTCGACTGCTGTATCAAATTCTATTTTTGAAGGTGATGGGTAAAAGTAACTTCCGAGTGCCTGCGTTGTTTTTGGTAACAGTACGACCATACATAACCAGATCCCCAGTAAAGTCATCAATGCATTTTTGGATGATGAGCTTGCCGCTGAAATCAGCACCGTAATCACACAGAGCACAAGCGTAAAAATGAAGTACACCAGCACGATTCCGGAAAACCGTAGTAGTGTATCCGTTGTAACGGCCGTTTCACCCGCCACGATCAATAATACCAGAGTAACAACAACTGCCGGTATACATACAAACATGGCCACTGAAAATATACCCATTGATTTACCAATCAGCAGGTTTTTCCAGGTGACGTTCTGCGTCAGCATAATCTTTAATGTGCCGTTCTCCCGTTCTGCAGAAACCGAAGCGAATCCTAAAAAGAATACAATGAGCGGAAGAACAACTTGCAGCAACATCGCCAGACTTATCTCTCCGAAGCGAAGTAATCCCGTTGAGAAACTTGCTTCTGAAAAGTTTACCGTATTCTGTCGATGCGCTTCGAGGTATACCGCATTCCCTACGAAGCTCTCCAATCCGAAATCAAACATGCTGAGCGGATGTTTGACGCGGAAAGCAAACGAACCAAAGTGTGCCATTCGATGCGGATGTTTGTCAGGGTTGTTCTCCCAACTTTCACGTACTTCGTGTTGATAGTGCTGGCGTATGGCATTCTGCGAAGTATATATCTTCCAGCCGCTGTAAGCAGCAAAGCCGATCATCACAGCCATCACCAGCATGATGCCATATAAGGCATTGGAACGAAAAGCGTTCCTGCAGAATTGTTTTGCAATCAGGTATGAAACTCTCTTCTTCATGCGTTAAAATTTATACGTTGCGGTGAGCATGAAATTACGCGGTGCACCGGGGAACAACCGCAGGTAATTCTGGGCTCCGATCCAATAGGTGGTATCAAAAATATTATTGACATTCAGTGCCAGTTGCATATTTGCTTTTGAGGGTGTATAGTATATAGCCATATCAAACAACGTATACCCCGGCACCTCGAAGGCGCGTGTAAACCACGGCACTTTACCTCCGCTGTACTGAACACCCAGTCCGATACCTATATCTTTCAGCAGTGTCTCATCCGAAAAGTTATAGCGTGTCCACAGGTTGGCGCTGTTTACAGGTGTGTTCTCTTTGCGTTTGCCGCTCAGGGAAGCATCACTGTCTTCTACAATCCGCGCATCGATATAGCTATACGAAGCATTTACCTGCCAGTTGGGCAATATATAGCCGGCAAGCTCCCACTCTACTCCCCGGCTTCGGTCAGCACCACGCTGCACCAGCGAATCCGGAAAAGCCGGAACGTTAGCGTTCATCAGAATATTTTTCTGGTTGATTTCGTATAGGGCTACCGTGATATTAATTCGGTTCCCAAAGAATTGTCCTTTCGCCCCTACTTCTTTCAAATCGCTGGTGAGCGGCTTGAAGCGCGCGGCTGAGTTAGCAGACCAGAAAAATGCGCCCGTGCTGGGCATCAGGCTAACTGTATTGGACTGTGGTTGATAGCCCTTCAGATACGTGGTATATATATTTACCTGCTTTGTAACTTCATAGGTAAGTCCTACGCGAGGCAGTAAAGCCGTGTTGTCGAAAGAGGCTTCACCGGGCGCCTTGTAGTTGGTAATATCTTCGAACCATTCATGACGCAAACTCAGCAGCGCTGACAGCCTTCCCAGGCGAAGTTGTTCCTGTATATATACAGCATTTGTTGTGGTCAGAGCCGAAGGTATAGCAACCCGCGCGTTCAATATATAGTCTTCTACATTGCGAATGGTATAGGAAGGATTGTTCAGATCAAAATGATTTACGTTTGGCCTGGGTAATGTTTTGCCATCAACAACGATCGTTTGATAATTATCTGCATTGGCGGGTATAAATGAATTGGCCACGGTTCCATCTTTCAAAAGATATCCTCTTGCCGAATTCTGTCCTCCGCCTTTTGTTTTATTCCAGCGACTCAGATCATACCCGACCAAAAGTTTATGTTCAATGCGTGCTGTTTTAAAATCAAAGTTGAAATATGCATTCAGGTTGTCAACGTTCCAGTATTGCTGCCGCTGCACAAATTGCATCGCTGCGAGATTGGTAACAGGCTGATTGTTCATATCCACAGCAAAAGCATTGGTGGTACGGTGCTCCTGCAAGTCTTCCGACCACGTCTGCTTCATGTACGCTGCATTTATACTGATATTGTCGGTAAACTTGTGCGCAACACTGGTCGTAATGATCATCTGCTTTGACTTAAAGAAATCATTGGCGGCACCGAGATTCAGGCTGATCGGTGTACTCTTCAAATTGGTAACACCGGCTACTGCTCCAAATATAGGTTGTCCTCGATCGAGGTTACCGGTTCCACTGCTATAGATCATCTCCGCGTTAATGGCGGTCTTGTTATTCGGTATATAACTAATGGATGGTGACACCAGTACGGCATTATTCTTTACCAGGTCGCGATATGATTTTCCTTCCTGTATTCCTCCGGTTAATCTATATAGCAGTGTCTTTGATTCGTTGAGAGGTCCTGTAAAATCAAGCGTTCCCCGCATCGTACTGAAACTGCCTACGCTCATGCTGATCTCCCTGCGCTCCACCGCCAGCGGCTTTTTAGTTACCATGTTAATACTGCCTCCCGGGTCTACACTCGAAAATGTTACCGATGCCGGACCTTTCAAAACCTCTACACGTTCTATGTTGGTAGTGATCGGCTGAAGAAAATAATACTGGCGTGTACGCATACCGTTGACGATCTGTCCTTCTTCATTCTGACTGATCCCTCGAATATTATACTGGTTGTAAAAACTCGATGGCGTCACACCACTTACAATCTTTACTGCATCTGCTAATTGAAACGCCTGCCGGTCGGCAATCAACTCCTTGGTAACGGTGGAGAGTGCCTGCGGTAAATCTTTATTCCGGATAGCAGTTTTAGTGGCTGAGAAAGAGTATTCGCTATTGTAGTCACGATCGGCCCGTCCGATCACTTCCACCGTCTGCAACTCCTGCGTATAGGTGGTGAGCACGATGGCACCCAGATCGTATAGTTTATTTTCGGAAAATGTATAGGTGGTGATGTACGGATCAAATCCCAGCGATCTGATCTCCACATCGTATATACCGGGTTGCGATAGCTCCATCAAAAATATACCGGACTGATCGGCAGTAACTCCTTCCTTCCGGTTTTCATGCATGACCGAAACGGTTGCTCCGGGTATAGCATTCTGTAACTGGTCTACTATTTTACCAGTAACCCGAACCTGCGAAAAGGTATAGCTATAGATCGTACTGAAAAGTATAAGTGCAAGTAATTTATGTTTCATCCTAATGCCGTTAAATAGTTTCGAGATAGAGTTGTTGCAATTCACTGGCATTGATGTTACCGGTTGCTACTTCGTGTATGAGTTTCCCCTCTTTCATGATGCCGATGCGCGTGCCTACATTTACTGCGTTGAAGATGTCGTGTGTAGCCATAAAGATTGATTTACCATCACGCGCGAGCTCCTGACATATAGCGGTAAACTCTGCGGTTGCTTTCGGATCTAGGCCTGATGTGGGTTCGTCCATAAAAATGACATCCGCCTTTTTTGAAAGCGCGATCGCTATACCAACCTTTTGTCGCATGCCTTTGGAATACGTTGACAGCCGGCTTGCATGCGCTGCCTGTTGCAGTCCTGCCTTGGTAAGAAAAGCTGTTAACTCATGCGTGCTATACGTAAATCCTGCGAGCTTGCTGAAGAAGTCCAGATTCTCGACACCCGACAAGTTTCCATAGAGCTGAACGACTTCGGGTATATAGGCGATCATTTTATTGGTGTCACCCCGATCAGGTTTTACCTCCATGTTATTGATCAACGCCTGCCCTTCGGATGGTTCAATGAAACCGAGAAAGATATTGATCGTTGTTGTTTTACCTGCACCGTTCTGTCCGAGCAGGCAGTACACTTCGCCTTTGCCAACGGAAAGGCTGACGTGATCGAGCACTTTCTTTCCGTTGAATTCCTTCGTGAGATTTTTTGCTTGTAGCATAATTTGGATATGGTCGTATTGAGGGAGTATGTTGCCCTGGGGAAAAATATCATCTACACACAGATATATACCTGTGTATACGCATACGGATATAGTATATGTGCTCCGCTTACTTGCGAGAAAAGCAGTAACGCACAATCATTACCGAATACAAATGATGAGAGAAAACTGTATGGAATGCATACAGTTATAGAATAACAACGATCAGATCAATGCGGGAGGTGCTCTTGACGATGAGATGACAGCCCAATAGCTGTCGAGATTTACTTTGTAATGACTAAAGAATTCCGGTTTGAGGCGGACTATCTGAAAATTCATGATGTTCAGCAGAGCCTGATCTCCGTGGTATGCGAGGTCACACATATCACACGTGTCAGAAGCTACGAGGTGAGAATCATGATCGCAGCTCTGCGCCACATCGTTATGGTATATAAATCGATGACATGGATCCTTCTCCGCTTCTGCCGAATGTACAACGGTGTGTTCATGGCTATGCACGAACGCACGGGCAATCTGCAACGATGATGTTCCTGCTATGTAAAAGACCAACAGCACCCACGCAGTTATGCGCAATGTGTTGCTTTGTTGTCTCCGGTTATCAGTCTTTTCAAACATAGGTGAACTTCGTGGCGCCAAGATAGAATGAAGTATTATTAAATGCAACAACATTGCATTTATCAGTACAGGCTTTTTTCGAACGGCAAAAAAGAGAAAGGCGCAGATCAGTGATTGATCCACGCCTCCTCAACTATCCAGTACAATATACTTATGAAGTATATTACTCTTTACATTACTTCCATCCGCCTCCCAATGCACGGTAAATATTTACCATGGCATTCATCTGCTGCATTTTGGTCTCCACCAACTCAAATCTTGATTCCAGTGCATCGCGCTGCGTGAGCAACACTTCCATATAGTCTGCACGGGCTGACTTGAACAGATTGTTTGAGATTGTTACGGACTGGGTAAGTGCCTGTACCTGTTCTGATTTCAGGCTATAACTTTTTTCCAGGTTGCTGATCTTCGATACCTGGTTTGTAACTTCGATGTATGCATTTAAAATGGTGCGCTCGTAATCGTAAACCGCTTGTATCTGTCGCGCATTCGCATTGAAGTACATTGCTTTTATCGCGTTCCGGTTTATCAGCGGTGCTGTTAAATCTCCGGCTATTGAATATATCAGTGACTCCGGTGTTTTGATCAGGTACGATGGATTAAACGCCTGATACCCTACGCCCGCTGTTATACCCAGTGACGGATAGAAATTAGCCTTCGTTGCTTTCACATCAAGCTTGGCAGCTGCGAGGTTAAGCTCCGCCTGCTTTACATCCGGGCGATTCTCCAGCAACTGCGAAGGTATACCTGCATATATAGTAGTCGGCACCAGGCTGTCGAAGTTCTGAGAATTGCGGGCAACAGGCTGCGGGAATCTACCCACCAGGAAGTTGATTCGGTTCTCGGTCTCAACAATCTTCTGTTGTATACTATATTGAAGACTCTTCGTGCTGAGTACCTGTGCTTCAAACCTGCGCACAGCCAACTCGGTAACACGTGTAGCTTCCTTCTGCATCTTTACTATTTCAAGTGCATTCGTCTGGATATCTATATTTGTTTTGATGATCTCCAGCTGATTATCGAGTGCCAGTAATTCATAGTATGAATTGGCGATCTCAGCAATCAGGTTTGTCACCATGAAATTTTTACCCTCCACAGAAGCGAGGTATCTACTCACGGAGGCTTTCTTCGCGTTGTGCAGTTTATTCCAGATATCCACTTCCCAATGCGCAACAGCTCCGAGTAAATAATCAGGCAGCGGATCGGGTGTAGCCTTTCCGGGTTTGATATCCGTTGTCGCTTCACTCGCTCCTATATTGGTATATCTGCCGACCTTGTCCACACCGGCACCTGCGCGTAAACCGACAAAGGGTAAATATTCTCCTTTGCGGGCTCTCACTTCGTTGCGGGCTATCTCAATCTCCATCATGGTGATGTTCAACTCCTGGTTGTTCTTCAGGGCTGTATCTATCAGCACATTGAGATACGGATCGGTAAAGAATTGCTTCCACTGTACTGCAGCAGTATTGGCGGTGTCCTGCGAGCTGGTATAGCCCGCAGGAACATTTTTATTTTCTTTTCTCTGAACCAAAGACGATGGCACGCTGCACGCGGTATATACCAGGGACAGACCAACGATCCCTATATATATAATTATTTTCTTCTTAAGCATGGTGTACATTTTCCTCGGTTAATGGTTTGTCGTGTTCATCTTTAATAAGCTGTCGACCTTCTGCAAGCTTACCGAATATATAGTATAGTCCCGGCACGATAATTACTCCGAACACTGTTCCAAAGAGCATACCTCCCAGCGCAGAGCCACCGATGGTACGGTTACCAATAGCACCCGGACCTGTTGCAAGCACCAATGGGATCAACCCGGCAATGAATGCAAATGAAGTCATCAATATAGGACGGAAACGTACCTTCGCTCCTTCTATCGCAGCCTCGAGTACGGTGAAACCTTCACGATGTTTCTGAACGGCAAACTCCACAATCAACACGGCATTTTTACCCAGCAAACCTACAAGCATCACAAGTCCTACCTGCGCATATATATCGTTGGCCAATCCCATGAACTTGAGCAACAGGAACGACCCGAAGACCCCGCACGGCAACGAACAGATTACGGCCAGCGGCAGCAGGAAGCTTTCGTATTGCGCAGCGAGTACAAAGTATACGAAGATCAATACTACAAGGAATATATAGAGTGCTTCGTTACCCCGCATTACCTCGTCTTTCGAAAGACCTCCCCAATCTATATCATATCCTCTCGGTAATGTTTTCTTGGCAACTTCCTGTACGGCTTTGATCGCTTCACCACTACTATATCCTTTTGCTGCACCACCGCGAATCGCGGCTGTAGTATACATGTTATAGCGGTTGATTTCGTTCGCGCCCTGCGACTTCTTAATCTTCATGAAGGATGAGAACGGAACCATCTCACCGTGATCATTCTTTACCCACATGTTCAATACATCTTCCGGTAACTTTCTGTATTCCGGAGACGCCTGCACAAACACTTTGAAGAAACGCTGGTACTTGATGAAACCAAGCTCATATGTACTTCCGATCATGATGGACAATGTATTCATTGCATTACCGATCGAAACTCCTTTCTGCATGGCTAATTCGTTGTCGATCTCCAGTTCATACTGCGGATAGTTCGCACTGAAGAACGTGAACAGACCCGTGATCTCCTTGCGTTTTTTCAATTCGCTCATGAACTCGTTGTTCACTTTTTCGAGCGCTTTGTAATCACCTGTGTTTGTCTTATCCAAAAGTTGCAGCGAGAAACCACCTGCAGCACCGTATCCTGGTACAGCCGGAGGATCAAAGAATTCGATCGTTGCGCCTGGTATAGCTTTCGCTTTTTCTTCGAGCTCGATAATGATATCCGTTACGGTTTGATCACGCTCTGACCATGGCTTCAGGTTGATAAGACAGGTACCCGCGTTCGATCCGCGTCCTTCTGTTAACACTTCGTATCCGGCCAGTGCAGAAACAGATTGTATACCATCCACTTCTTCTGCTATCGCTTGTAGTTTACGTGCAATATCATTCGTTCTTTCTAGCGTAGAGCCGGGAGGTGTCTGAATGATTGCATAGATCATTCCCTGATCTTCACTCGGTATAAATCCGGAAGGCAAAATCTTTGTTATTCCAAATATACCGGCACAAAACAACAGTAATACACCGAATGTAACTACTCTCCTGTTTACAATCAGCTTGAGCAACCCGACATATCTGCCGGTGAGTTTTTCAAAACCATTGTTAAAGCTGTCGAGACCTCTGTTGATTATATTTTTCTTTCGCGGCTGTCCGTGTGTATTCTTCAGGATCATCGCGCAGAGAACCGGAGTAAGGGTAAGCGCTACAACACCCGAGATAACGATAGACGTTGCCATCGTAATAGAGAACTGTCTGTAAAATATACCTACAGGTCCTGTCATGAATGCTACAGGAACAAACACAGCAGTCATCAACAATGTAATCGCGATAACGGCACCACTGATCTCACCCAATACTTTCTTCACAGCGTTGTACGGTGACAGATGTTCTTCGGCCATCTTTGCGTGCACCGCTTCCACCACCACAATCGCATCATCGACCACGATACCAATCGCCAACACGAGCGCGAACAACGTGATCATGTTGATCGTTAATCCGAAGAGCTGCATGAACATGAAGGCACCTATCAATGATACCGGCACAGCGAGTGTTGGGATCAATGTTGAACGCCAGTCGCCCAGGAACACGAACACCACAAGCGCCACAAGTATAAAGGCATCTCGCAAGGTATGGATAACGTTCTCTGTAGAAGCATCGAGGAAGTTGGAAACGTCATAACTGATCTGGTAATCCATACCCGGAGGGAATGAACTTGCCTTGAGTTCGTCCAGCTTGTCCTTTACACTTTTAATTACATCACTCGCGTTACTACCATACGTCTGCTTCAATACGATCGCAGCAGAAGGATACTTATCGAGGTTAGAGTATATATCATAGTACTCACTTCCCAACTCAACATTGGCTACATCTTTCAGGCGAAGGATCTCACCGTTCGCATTCGCTTTGATAATTACATTTTTATACTGCTCCGGATCATTGAATCGACCCGCATAAGACAATACATATTCAAGTGCTTCGGCACGTTTACCGTCACTTCGACCAATACGTCCCGGAGAACCAATCACACTCTGATCGCCCAGCGCTTCCATGATTTCATCTGCTGAAATATTATAGGCGCGCATGCGATCCGGCTTCAGCCATACACGCATCGCGTACTGACGGCTACCCAATATACTTGCCTGTCCTATACCGTTGATACGCTGCAACTCCGGCAACATATTAACACCGGCAAAGTTGAACAGGAACTTCATATCGGCCTTCGAATCTTTACTATACAAGTTGACATACATCAACATGTTCGGCACAATGCGGTTTACAATTACCCCTTCACGTTGTACCAGTATAGGCAATCGGTTCAACACCTGGGCTATACGTGTATTCACGTTCACCACGGCCTGGTCGGGATTCGTACCGAGGTTAAATACAATCTGTATATTCGCTTCACCCGCACTGGTAGCATCGGATGTCATATACTTCATACCCGGCACACCGTTCACCGCCTGCTCCAGCGGTATAAGAACTGACTCCGTTAATACTTTCGCACTTGCACCGGGATAAGATGCCCGCACAATTACCATGGGAGGTGATATCTCCGGGAACTGCGATATAGGCAAGGTGTTAATGGCCAGCACACCCATGAAGATGATAACAAGCGATATCACAATGGCGAATACCGGCCTATGTATAAATTCCTTAAACATTTTTTCTCTTTTTTAGGATGTGTCTTACATTACTCGGTATATACTTTCAGATGAGAGATCACGCTCTTGGGTTCCTGGTACTCGAATGCGATCTTATCGTTATCCTTCACCTTTCTCAATCCTTCCAGGAGTATCTTTTCATCGGCCTTCAACCCATCTTTCAATATATATATATCGGGCATCTCTGCAGCAATGGCAATTTCACGCTGCTTCACCACGTTGTCTTTATCAATCACAAATACATACTTCTTCTCCAGAATTTCGAACGTTGCTTTCTGTGGAATGATGATGGCATTCTTGAGCGGCACCGCCATGAGTATATTTCCGGTTTCACCATGTCGTAACAAACCTTCCGGGTTCGGGAACGTAGCACGGAACGCTATATTTCCAGTCTCATTGTTAAAGTCTGCTTCGATGGTTTCAACGACACCGGTATATTTGAATTTCTGCAGGTTCGCCATGATCAGGTTTACTTTCATCAGGCTGTCCTTTTTTGTTTTGGATTTGTAATCCAGGTATTCTGCTTCGGGCACATTGAAGTATACCCACATCTTGCTGTTATCTGATAAGGTGGTAAGCAGATCGCCTTCATCCACAAGACTTCCCAATCGTACCTGGAAGTGGTCCATGATACCATTGAAAGGTGCTCTTATTTCGGTGAAGCCTAAATGTACTTGCGCTAAGGCTAACTCAGCTTTCGCCTTGTCAAATTTAGCTTTCGCCAATGCCAGCTCATTCTTGGATACTATATTACTATCGGCAAGAGCCTTCGTATTTTTGTATTCAATCTCGGCAAAATTAGCCTCGGCCTGTGCCTTCTGCAGCTCTGCTTTATATAGCATCGGCATGATTTGGAACATCAGTTGTCCTTTTTTCAGAGACTGTCCTTCATCAACAAAAATCTTTTCCAGGTAGCCTCGTTCCAAAGCTCTCAGTTCGATGTGGCTGATGGATCGAATCTGACATACATATTCTTTTGTGACCAGGGTGTCCTTCAGGAGCGGACTGGTAACATAGAATTTTGTCTCCTCTTCCTTTTCTTCTTTTTTTGATTCGCAGCTTGTAGAGCACAACAGGGCACACAAGCTCAAAAGCACTAGCATTTGCTTCATAGTAATTATTATTGTTTCTCGATAGTTTTTCGCTTGGAACTTCTGCGGCATGTAGTATAACTGAACATACCGATGCACCCATGTGATTTGCTTACCATGGAAGCACAGAAGTATAAAATCCGAAGTGGAAATACAGGTAATTAACTACCTGCTGAAATGTGAATCATATCCTGAAGACCAGGAATACGAGATACCGACAAGATTCGGTATAAGAAGAATTCGTGTTGAATGATGAAACTTTGGTATTGCTACCGGATAAATATTCTGACGCGAGCGCGAGAAAGGCAGATGTAAAATAGTGGTGACTATCAAAATGTTTTTTGAAAGAACTCAGATCGTGTTCGTCTTCGCTCTCCTCCTCTTCTCTGATTTCAGTAACCTCTATTTTAAGTACTTCATGTTTTCTATCAGAAGGTATATTATAAAAAAGTGAAGCCAGCAGCGTTTCACTGTCAGGCATAACGTCTTCCGACTTTGCAGAAATCTCTGCGGAAGTATGACGAGCATCGTGACCAGCACGAACATCCAGTTGGGTAAATCCACTCAACAGGAACGTGTATAGCAGAAAAAATCTGGTAATAGACTGTCTCATCGGGGCGCTAATGTATACAAAGATGATTTTACTGACAAATATCTAAACAGCTGATGTTGAATATAACGATTGCACACGCATGCTGCTCAACAGTATAAAGTATAAATCTTTTGCAATCGCGTTATCCCGGAGGAATATCGGATCAACACCACGTTGAATTATACGCGCTACGATTGATTGGAAAATGTATGGTAATGATTTCATTTTGGTAAACAGGCTTCACTAAGTATTTGCAGGTTTACCCTTAGAGACATGAAACCCGGGCAGGTCACATTTATATTCAAAAAAAATACAACGCATGGGGTACTGTTTTTCATACACCATAAACACACTCACGGCACTCACACGATTGCAGCGTTCATTTACGATGAAAAAAAAGAAAGCGGGAACATGCGCCCGCCTCTATTTTTTAATAAAAAAATTGTTCGGATACGATTTTGCCGTCTCTCACTTCGTACATCATGAGCTCATGGATCTGTATCCTGCCCAAACCATCAACGGTAATGTCAACCTCCCGTCCTACAACAAAATGATTGGCAGTTACCAGTGGTTGCGTTGTGTGTCGTTTGTGGGCGGCAGTAATTCGCTTTACCCAGTCTTCACCTTTTTTACGAACGAGTGTCTTGCCTTCAGCATAGGTAAAATAGGGTGAGTGGGGCGGCTCAATGCTCTTCACATCATCAGCAAACAATTCATCCTGTATCTCAAACCATTTCTCCCGCTGTGCAAGCTCGCTGAATCGTGCAGCAACTTGCTGCGTGGTAAGTGTTGTTTCGGTTGCTATCATGATATATATATTTTGTGTAATTCTGTTGATCTATAGGCAAAATGTTACTTCCGTTTTTCAGGCGTTCCTTTGCCCGTTGTAATCAGGTTTAACAAACTTCCGCGTATATAGTGGCTCCACGCATTTGAGCAGTCGTGATAACAATCTACTGCAGGTACTAAACCAATGTGTGTAAACTGTATCTCCGTTTTATCATCGCCACTATATATTTCGAAACTGATTTTCGTATCAGTCCACTCCTCTTTGTCCGCTACAAAATTCAGCCTGCTGTCAGTCACCAACCACACAACTTTTTTATCGGGAATAACCTCGATCAGTTTTTGTGTTGATACGTGTACATCATCAAACCGAACCGTAAACTCATCGTTCAGCTTTTGTGAACTGCCCTCTATATTTTCCGTCCACCACTTGGACACACTGTTGATACTGTTGAATACCTGCTGTGCCGAAACATTCACGGCCAGGCTAATGCTTAAACTGTTCTCTTTCATTTTGTGTTGGATTGCAGATTTCCATTGTCAGTATACCCATCGATCAATTGCTGATTAAAGCCGCCTTCCTTCGGATTCGGTTGACCTTTCCCGGTAACAATCAGGTCGTGCAAACTGGTGTGTATATAATTCGTCCACGCATCCTGGCAGATATCGTAGCATTCATATTCAGGAACAAGTCCTGCATGCGTAAAGCGGAGTTGGGTTTGATTATCCTTTTGTGAGATTTCAAAAATGATCTTCGTTCCTTTCCATTCACGTTTGTCCTCTGTGAAATTGAAATAGTTATCCTCTACGAGCCACACTACTTTTTTATCCGGAACAAATTCGATCAGTTTCATTTTCGCGCGATGCACATCCTGATAGTGATAATTAAACTCTGCGTGAAGTTTATCGGTATTACCTTCAATTTCTTCAGACCACCATCCGCGAACATTATTGATAGCATTGAATACTTCTTCCGGAGTCTGATCTACCAGGAGAGTTGTTGTAAAATCTTTTGCAGTAGCCATAGTTGTATCGTTTTGTTTGGGTATATTTTTTTGAACAAGTGTATTGTATGAAGCCAAACCGGAAGCCAATGAAAAATAGAGTGCTGCCTTCACATCGGTTCGTTTTGGTTTGGCGATTCCGTGAGACAAATGTATTGTCTGACATGGATCGACTCAGGGTGTAGAATAGACTTTATAGTGGGTTGATTTGGACAAAATAATCACGCATCTTTATCTAAACGTTTACCCAATGAAGCAGGTGATTATCGTAATTCCAGAAGGCTATGCAAACCTGAGCAGCATAACCGGCTCGTTCGAAATCCTGACGCGCGCCAACGACTACTGGCAACGCATGGGAAATAAACCGATGCTGCAAGTGCGGCTGGCCGGCTTTGTTACCGAATTGAAACTGGATGTCGGTTTCTTTTCCATTCACCCGGAAGATATCAACGCGATAAAGAAGACCGACCTGATCATTATACCTTCACTCTCGCATGAGTATGATCGCATGCTGAAAGAGAATAAAGAACTTATCCACTGGATCAAGGACCAATACCAGGCAGGCGCTGAAGTTGCCAGCATCTGTACCGGTGCATTTCTGCTGGCAGCAACGGGGTTACTCGAAGGCAAGAACTGCTCTACACATTGGAACGCGGCTGACGGTTTCAAGCGGCTCTTCCCCAACATTAAACTGCACATAGACAAACTGCTTACAGCCGAGAAAGGTATATATACCAACGGTGGCGCTTTCTCTTTTCTAAACCTGATACTGTTCCTGGTTGAAAAATACTTTGACCGCCAGACGGCTATATATTGTTCCAAAATATTCCAGATTGATATCGAACGAACATCGCAGTCTCCTTTCTTCATTTTCCAAACACAGAAGAACCACGGAGATGAATTGATTGATAAAGCACAAACCTACATCGAAGAAAACCTGGGCGAGAAAATTTCATTTGAAGAACTCGCATCAAAACTCGCAGTAAGCAGACGCAATTTCGACAGGCGCTTTATCAAAGCCACAGGTAACACACCGGTAGAATATTTACAACGTGTCAAGATCGAGGTTGCCAAGAAAGCGCTGGAACGAGGAAGAAAGAGTATATATGAAGTGATGAGTGAAGTGGGCTACGCTGATGACAAGGCTTTTCGTGAGGTCTTCAAAAAAATAACCGGGTTATCTCCGCTGGACTATCGGGCGAAGTATAACAATGAAGCCATTCTGATTTCAAATTAACACCGGAGATTTTTTCGCTACAGCTTGAACATTTGTCCAGCCACACCGTTGTAATTCGTTATATCATGACCTCCAGCGAACCAATTCTACAGGTATATTGAATAACATGAACCTACCGACCAAGCCAGCCGAGTTTCGATGGTACTATATACCTGAACTGATTATTCTATTTATTGGAATACCGATTCTCTACTTGTTTGATACCATTCCTGTACATAAAGTTATACCACTGGCTGCGCTCCTGCTTTATTGTGGCGGCATATTGCTGATTAGGAAACCGGTGAACGCAAATCGTTTCAGCATAAAGGCTAACTGGAAGACGATCCTGACTGTACTTATTGCGAGCAGTATAGGCGTGTATCTATTTATATACTTTTATGTGAGTGAAGGCTTGTTTGCTGACCTGCCGGAGAACAGGAAACTGTTCTACATGATTCTGATGTACCCGTTGTTATCAGCATTTCCGCAGGAAGTGATCTTCAGAGAATTCTTCTTCTACCGTTACGGCACTATATTCAAAAATCCAAGGTGGATGCTTGTAGCAAACATACTGTTGTTTTCATTCGCACATATATACTTTGCCAGCAGTATCGTTACAACCTTTACGCTTGTTGCCGGTGCAATCTTTGCCATAACCTATATGCGGACACAGTCATTGCTGGTTGTTTCCATTCAGCACAGCTTGTATGGCCTGATGATCCTGTCATCCGGACTAGCGCAGCATTTCTACAAGGCTTTTTAAAATCGGTGATCAGTACCTTTCATCGTCATGTAAAAATTAGTTATTTCATCTCATGGACATTACGCTTACCAAATCGCAGGCTCGTAAAATCATTCTTCATGCTGCCGGCTTATCCAGACGTGCACAGTTTGGCAAGGGCAAGGAGGCCGTTTATAAAGTCATTGAACATCTTGGTTTTGTACAAGTAGATACAAACTATATTGTCGAGCGGGCGCATCATCACGCCCTCGCAGCACGCATACCTGACTATAAACCAGAATGGCTGGAAGAACTCCAGGCTGACGGACGCATTTTCGAGTTCTGGACATTTGCGGCCGGATATATACCTATACATGATTTCCGTTTTTCATTACCGGTAAAGGCAGCGTTTCAATCGCGAAGGAAAGCGTTGACAACGGCAGAGATTAACCTGATGCGAAAAATAATGGACCGCATCTCACGCGAAGGCCCGCTGATGGCGCGTGATTTTGAAAACGACCGCACGACTAAAAGCTCCGGCTGGTGGGACTGGCGTCCTTCCAAAGTTGCACTCGAACGATTGTATCTCGATGGCAGCCTGATAACAAGTCGGAAAGAAAATTTTCAGAAGGTATATGATCTGCCCGAAAATATACTATCTGCTGATGTCGATACCTCCATGCCAACCGATGCAGAGTTTGCGCGCCACGTTATAAGACGCACGTTGAGATCACTCGGCATAGCATCGTTGAAAGAGATTGTATTCAGTGCGCGCTATGTTGACCATACGATAAAAACAGAAATCAAAAAAATGGTTGACGAAGGGGAAATATATACGGTATCAATCGCTGATATGAAAACTCCTCAGCTCTATATATTGCCGGAGTATAAAAAGAAAAAGATCACACTATCAGATGACACGTTTATTCTTTCTCCGTTTGATATCATCAATGTATACCGACACCGGCTGCGGGATTTTTTTGATTTCGATTACCAGGTAGAATGTTTTGTCCCTAAAGCCAAGCGCAAGTATGGATATTTTTCGCTCCCGATACTGATCGGTGAAACGTTCATAGCGCGAATGGACTCCAAAGCCGATCGCAAACAACGAACACTAATCATTCACAACCTGCACTTCGAATCCATTAAACTCACCAAACCGATGATCAGCAAGGTTTGTGACGCAATTGAAGCTTTCGTAAAATTCAATCAATGCGAAAAGGTTGTGCTTGAAAAGTGTAACGATAAAGCCGCGATGAAGGTGATCCAAAATCATTTTAAATAGAACAACAGATCAGTCTTAAAAAGGGTGATCGTGCGCACAATTCCTGCTGCTAAACACCATAAACAAATTTTTGAAAAACGGAGTATATATCCGTCAAAATTTTTCTTACAAATAATGACTTCATCCGGAAATCGAAGCGGGCACAGCCAATAGGCTCTACGTTACAGGCTTAGGTTTATCGCTACATTTTCCAGAAGTTTTTCCCTGTGAAATCAACATTCTTCCTATCAATTTTCGTGTATCTTAGCAACCGCTTTTTCGAAACCAGGTAATGCATTTACGCCTGCGAACGGAAGCAGTTTTAAAATAAAAACAAAAAGAATTTATGGCGAAGGAAATTGCAAAAGAGAATCCCGTTATTGACGCACTTCGAAAACTGAAAGAAGAAGAGGCTGAGTTGATGATTAAATTAAAGCCTGTTCAGGAAGCTATTGGTGCGCTTGAAAAAATTGTGGACAAGTCTACCAAAAAAGTAAAACCAGCTAAAGACAGCGCTGATGCAGCAGGCGTTGAAGAGAATACACCTGAGCCTGTTGAAGAAGCACAATAGTCCGGTGAGGTGAGGATTTGAAATGAGGATTGGAAAATCAGAAAGATTAGAATATTGGAAAATTGAAATTCAAAATTCCAGCAATACACGAATCTTTTAATCTTGTAATTTTCCAGTCTTCATCCCCTCAATCTTATAATCTTATTAATCTTCCAATCTTCCAATCTTAAAATCTTAAAATCCCTTCTCCTTCTTCTTCAACGCAAGTGCACTCACCAACGCTACCACCAATCCGATCGGTAGCACCTCGGCATAACTTATCAGCACAACAAATACAGGAGATTTATAGAGCTCTCGAAAATTTTCCATGTCTTGTTTTCGCCCGGCAAGTTCGGTTGCTGTTGCTCCATCGCGCGTAGCTTCTGCTAATACGTGAAGTGTATATTTATCAAGGAAGTCAGGGATCACCAGGTAATAATAGAACAGCCACACTCCTACGTACATCGTAGAGCCGACCAGTGCTATCAGGGCACCTGTCTTAAAAGCTTTCCCGAATGAAATCTGGCCGTTGAGTTCTTTGTTCCGGTAATTCCGGATCCCAAAAAAGACCAATGAAAACATAACGACCATCGCGGCATAACCCAGAACGTCATTACTTTCAAAATTCGGATTACTGTAACACATGTTGGCCATATAGACCATGTTCACGGTCATGATGATGCCGAGAATAAGTCCAAAGATGATAATGTTGCGCTTCATAACTTTTGGTTTTTGAATCCTCGAAACTACAACGGTAGGCCTACCAGACGCTCATACTTTAGTATGAAATTGAAAAATTGGAAGATGAAAAGATTGGAAGATCTAAAAATTGGAAGATTGGAAGATTGGAAGATTGAAAGACCTTAATCGCTGAATTTTTGTAATCTTTCAATTTTAAAATTTTACAATCTTACAACCCTTCACTCCGTGATGCGCAGGCGTTTGGCTTTTTCGATTGCTTTTGTTCGACTGGATACATCCATTTTCACAAAGAGATTGGAGGCATGCGTCTTGATGGTACTGAGGGAGAGAAACAAACTTTCGGCTATTTCTGCGTTACTGTGTCCTTTCACCATTAGTTGCAACACCTCGTATTCACGTGGTGTGAGTTTTAGTTTTTCGAGTTCCGCGTGGTCAACCTGAAACGGGACTGGTTCTGTGATACGCTCTTCCTTCACAACAACTGTTTCAATCTTTCTTCCGCGCGTAAGTTGCAAGGCTATCCATATACCAAGCACGGTGAAGAGTACGGCAATGAGACCTATGTAAATATCGAGCGAGTTATCAACAATCAGGAAATTCCATTGCAGCCACTTGAGCAGGAAAACGAGCACAGCAATAGATAGTCCATACACACCAATGTGCCTGTATTTACGAAAGATGGTCTTGAGAGAATACATTTTGCTGCACGCGTTGAAGAATTCAAATATAGTTTTGTCGGTTGCGTCCCGCAAGTGGTAACTACCAAAAGACTTTATAGTAAGTGGTGATGATAACTGCTTTCCTATCGTAACGTATTAATGCCATTGTAGTATGTTCGTTATTGCACACGGCAACATTCATTTGTGAACATTCCCATAGGCCTATCCTCATAAAAAACTGTAAGAAACGCGTATCGCTGTATTGGCATGTACTTGGATATATAGTAGTAATTTGGAAGAAGAGACCATCGATATACCAAATATAAACCCCTTAAACTATACCAATATGTTTCGAAATATAGCAACTGTACTTGCTTGTATATCTATAGCACATGTAGCTGCCGCACAAACACGTCCACACGCTGCTAAGTCTCTAACTTTGTATGATACGATTGTTTATATGGATAGTATATGGGAGGATTCCTATAATAACTGCAGGATCGACAAGCAGGAAGAACTGATATCAGACGACCTTGAGTTTTACCACGACCAGGGAGGTCTGATGACTTCGAAGAAAGCGTTGATCGAAGCATTGAAAAAGAATATCTGCGGCAAAGTAACACGTGAGTTACAGGCCGGAAGTATAGAAGTATATCCTATACCAGGCTATGGCGCTGTCGAGATGGGACTTCACCGCTTTCATAGTAAAAATGATACGGGTGACGGAAAGTATGCAAAGTTTGTTCACCTGTGGCACAAGGAACACGGCCGATGGAAAATTACGCGCGTCATCAGTCTGCATTAAAAGCAATGTCTCATTTACCGATCTCTGAAAAGATTAGTAAATTACTTTGCCGTTAATCAACAGACAACATGAATCACAATGCTAAATCAATCCGCCCTTTCATTGGTGCGCGGGACTTTACACTATCCCGAAGTTTTTACAAAGACCTGGGATTCGAGGAGCATGTGTTAACGCATAATCTCTCGCTCTTCAAAACCGATAACCTTGGATTTTATTTACAGGATGCATACGTCCGCGATTGGGTTGATAACACCATGATCTTTTTAGAAGTTGATGACGTGACTCGCTACTGGAATCAACTCGTGGCATTAGACCTCACAACCCGGTATAAAGATGTCAGACTCGTCCCGATTCGCGAACTCGATTGGGGACGTGAGTGCTTCCTCCACGATCCATCGGGTATACTTTGGCACTTCGGCGAGTTCAGGTGAGCTGGAAGATTGGAAGATTAGAATATTGGAAGATTAAAAGATTTGAAGATTGGGACACATCTCTAATTTTAGCAATTTTTCAATTTTATTAATTTTCCAATCTTCCAATTTTAGCAAGCTTCCAATTTTCGTATCTTCCAATTTCCCTTCCCCCTATGAACGAGATTAAAAAAGAAGACATCAAACAAGAGGTATTCGATCTTTATGATGATTATGCTCATAATCGAATTGACAGACGTGACTTCATGCAAAAACTTTCCACTTATGCAGTAGGTGGTCTGACTGTTTCTGCGTTAATGAGTTTTCTCATGCCTGACTATATAAATGCTATTCAGATTCAGGCCAATGATCCACGCCTAAAATCAGAGTATATTAATTATCCATCGCCTAAGGGTGCGGGCACGATCAAGGCGTTGTTGTCAAAACCGGCAGACGCTAAAGGAAAATTACCAGGCATTGTAGTGGTACATGAAAACAGGGGGCTTAATCCGCATATAGAAGACGTTGCGCGGAGAGCTGCGCTCGCGGGCTATATTTCGATTGCTCCTGATATGCTCACACCGCTCGGTGGTTACCCAGGCACGGATGATCAGGGACGAGAGCTGCAAAGTAAACGCGATCGCAATGAAATGCTGGAAGATTTTATAGCTGCATTCGATTACCTGAAAGCACATAAAGATTGTACCGGCAAAGTTGGTGTAGTTGGTTTTTGTTTTGGCGGATGGATCTCCAACATGATGGCCGTTCGTATTCCGGATCTGGCTGCAGCTGTTCCATTTTACGGAGGACAACCTGCTGTTGAAGATGTTCCGAAAATCAAGGCTCCGCTCCTCTTGCACTATGCTGAATTAGACACGCGTGTAAATGAAGGATGGCCTGCATATGAAAAAGCACTGAAAGAAAACAAGAAAGAATATACCGCCTATATGTACGCCAATGCTAACCACGGATTTCACAATGACACTACACCGCGGTACGATAAAGCAGCAGCAGAACTGGCCTGGAAACGCACGATCGATTTCTTTAACCAAAAACTAAAATAGCTGCATTTCAGGGGAAATATATACATAGTACACATCATGATTTGCAGTCAGTTCTGCAAACTGCGCAGTTTGCTTGTAGTAAGTGGCAATTAATACACTGGCACATTTTTTTACGAAGCGAGGGACAACACTTTATAGAAATGTGGAAATCAGAATGTGATGGAAGGATAGAATCGTGCCGCTTGTCAACGGTATCTTTACTCACAGCTCTCTTTCAAATCTATACTTACCGATCCTTCAAAGATGCAGCGCGACAGTAATGAACTGACCAAGACCAGCGAGGTGAAACTTCATGCTATCATGGATGCCACTCCGGAATGCATCAAGATTGTGGCGCCTGATGGAAGCTTAATGTTTATGAACCAGGCTGGCCTGAACATGGTAGAAGCGCCATCGTTCACCGCTATAGAAGGCTCCTGTATATTTGACGTAATCGGTCCCGACTATAAAAAAAACTGGATTGACCAGCATAATCGTATTTGCAACGGTGAAAGTCTGAATTGGCAGTTTGAAATCATAGGTTTGAACGGCACCCGCAGGTTTCTGGAAACACATGCAGTACCGCTCCCGAATGGTGATGGTACATTTTCTCAACTCGCTGTAACCCGCGACATCACAGAAAGAAAATTAGCAGAAGATACACTGAAGCGCAACGAGATTATTTTGAAAGCACAAAACCATGCACTTGAACTTGCCATGCATGGTGCCCCGCTTCCCGATGTACTGAACGTTATAACGACTGCGATCGAACAACATACCGACCATAAGATCTTTGCTTCGGTTCTCATCATCGACAAGGAAGGAAAATATAGCGCACAAAGATCGGCACCCGAAGTACCCCGCGCGGTATGGGAGAAAGCTGCAGCTGAAAAACACGAGATGATTGTTCCGGATATAGCATCTTCCGAATTGCCGGACGATTTCAAAAGCAACGTACTGGCCAGGGGCCTCCAGGCTTGTTGGTTCGCGCCTATTGTATCGGTTAACCGTTTCTCGTTAGCAACCTTCGCTATATTTTATACACAGTCGCAGCAACCGACACGCGAAGATCGCAGGGCCGTGGAATTGCTCGGACACACCACCGGTATGATTATCGAATGGTATCGCGAAGTGCAGGAACGAAGACAAGCAGAAAACGCACTGCAGGCACTCACGCGTGCAACGGCCAATGTTATTTACCGGATGAGTCCGGACTGGAGCGAAATGCGAACGCTGGAAGGAAGAAATTTTCTGGAAGATACCGGGGAGCCTATACGCAACTGGGCTACTAAATATATACATCCGCAGGATCATTCACTTGTGTTGGAGGCAATTCAGAAGGCCGTTGATACCCGGAGTATACTTCAACTCGAGCACCGCGTACTGCAAGTGGACGGCACTACCGGTTGGGTTCTTTCGCGCGCCATTCCCGTTCTGAATGAGCGTGATGAAATTATAGAGTGGCTGGGCACTGCGAGCGATATAACCGAACGTAAACAGGCTGAAGAAGCACTTCGTGTAGCCAGTGATGAAGCTGAGAAACGCAGGAGACTATATGAAGCTATTACCGGCAGTACACCCGACCTGATCTATGTATTCAACCTGAATTACAGATTTACCTATGCGAACGATGCCTTGCTGAAAATGTGGAGCCGCACATGGGATGACTCGATAGGAAGAGGCCTGCTGGAACTTGGCTATGAACCGTGGCACGCAGAAATGCACGAGCGCGAGATTGACCAGGTCGTTGCTACACGACAGCCGATTCGCGGGGAAGTCTCATTCCCGCACGCTACGCTCGGCAGACGTATCTACGACTATATATTTGTTCCTGTGCTGGACAACAACGGAAACGTTGAGGCCGTTGCCGGTACTACGCGCGACATTACTGATTTGAAGATTGCCGAAAAAGCCCTCAAGGAAAGCGAAGCTAAATTCAGACGGTTCTATGAATCGAACATGCTGCCCATTGCCTTCTGGAATATCCACGGCAGAGTATACGAGTGCAACGATGCATTCGATCAACTGACAGGCTATACGCAAAACGAGATTATTGACGGGCACTACAACTGGATGGACGGAACAGCGCCTGCCTACCGGCACCTCCACGAAGAGAACATAAAAAAAGCTGTGGAAGGAAAGATGTTCATTGAGCCGTACGAAATTGAAATGTTGCGTCCCGATGGAAACCAGATTCACGTTTTGGTAGGGTATGCATTGCTGGAAGGTTCAAAGGAAAACGGAGTTGCTTTTCTGATGGACATAACGCTTCAAAAGTCGTTGATGGCTGCGCTTGAGCTGCGCGTAGCAGAGCGAACAAAAGAGCTTAACGAAGCTAACTTCGCATTGAAGCAGTCCAACGAAGACTTGTTACAATTTGCTCACGTGGCAAGTCACGACCTGAAAGAGCCTGTCAGAAAAATAAAAACCTATGGCTATAGATTGCAGGATGAATTAGGCAATGCGAGTGAGAAGGCACAAAGTTACGTAGACAAAATTCTTTCCTCGGCATCGCGTATGGCTGCTATGATCGAGGGGGTACTCTCCTATTCAACCATCAACGCTTCGCGGGAAATGTCGGGAGACGTTGACCTGAATCTTTTACTGGAAGATATACGAAGCGACCTGGAGATTGTCATCCAGCATAAAGAGGCGGTGATCACGAGCACGAAGTTGCCGGTTTTCAGGGGAAGTCGCTTTCTGCTTTACCAGCTTTTCCTGAACCTGATCAATAACGCGCTGAAATTTTCGCGGGCCGATGTAACACCACGTGTAAATATTGATAGTACTTTTATAAACGTATCGGGCGAAAAGCATCTGCAAATAACCATTGAAGACAACGGAATCGGTTTTGAACAAGCCAACGTTGAACGCATCTTCGATACCTTTTCGCGATTGAATCCGAAGGACAAATTCGAGGGAACAGGATTGGGACTTGCGTTGTGCAAAAAGATTGTACAGCGACACAACGGTACCATTACTGCTTTCGGAGAAGAGAATAAAGGTGCTAAATTTACGATTACATTACCGGTTGAAGCCGACAACACGATCTTATAACACATGAGAACCAGCATACTGTTAGCAGACGATGATCTTGACGACACGGAGTTATTCAGTGAAGCCGTGCATGAAGTCGATCCAACGGTATTATTCTATACTGCCTCCAACGGATCGGAAGTATTGATCAACCTGCAGAGCGCTAAAATTGAAAATCCGAACATTATATTTCTCGATATAAATATGCCGAGTGTAAACGGCTGGGAATGTCTGAAAGCATTAAAACAAGATCGTCTGCTTTCCTCCATACCGGTTATTATTTACTCAACCTCCTCGGCACTGCGTGACAAGCAACGGGCGGCTGAGCTGGGCGCTATATATTTCTTAACCAAGCCCGATCGTTTTGAGGAGCTGAAAAAATTCATTCGGTTCGTGCTGAACAATGTAACTACGCCTCACAAAATTTCTGAATATCAACGAAACTGACCTTGCACTTATAGCACTGGCAGACGGGCATCGTTTTG
>CBIHOZ010000024.1:0-60005 GCA_966211525.1 uncultured Chitinophaga sp.
GCACAATGCAGGCACCATCCCACAACAACATATCTCTTCCTGTCTTGTTGATGAGATAGCGTCCCAGGTTTTTATCCGGTGCAAAAATGATAGGTTGATCTTTCGGTACCGAGTTAACAATCTTCTCTGCGTTAGCCGATGTACAGATGATGTCACTCATCGCCTTGATTTCGGCTGTACAGTTAATATAGGTGATCACGATGTGATCAGGATGTTGCTCTTTGAATTTTCTGAATTGATCCGGTGGTGCTGATTCGGCAAGCGAGCATCCGGCTTTAAGATCAGGTAACAAAACTTTTTTATGCGGGTTGAGAATCTTCGCAGTCTCGCCCATGAAGTGCACACCGGCAAAGACAATCATGTCGGCCGTAGTGGCTGCAGCCTGTTGAGACAGTCCAAGACTATCGCCAACGTAATCTGCTACATCCTGTATATCCGGTGTCTGATAATAGTGCGCCAGAATTACAGCGTTCTTTTCCTTGCGCATGCGGTTGATTTCCGCTACCACATCAACATCCTTCTCAACCGGAATATTGAGGAAACCTTTCTGATGAAGCCGTTCGGTGGCTTTTACTATAATTTCGTCTGTTACCATTTTCTATGTTTGCACTTCGGTGTGCGAAAATAATGCTAAATGTTCAGAGTTCCCGGATTTGTCAGTTCAGCGGCAAAACCACTGTGTAAACTTACTTTAACAACCCCAACTTATGCTGAAAAATTCCGGCAATACTAAGCGCCCGTTGCTTAGCTTCGTTTGCTTTCTCACCGGCAAAATGTTCATCTACCGTGCCTGTAAAAAGTAACAGCCAGCGATCGAAATGTGTAGCCGTAATGGGAAGATCGATATGCTTTTGAAACGGATTACGCTTGTAACTCTGGTCGCCAAATAAAACTGAAGACCAGAAATTATACAGCACCGGCAGATGATGCGGCAAGTCGATGTGCTGAAATACCGGAGCAAGTAAATCATCCTTCATCACCTTTGCATAAAATTCATTTACCAGCCATTCAATATCGGCACGTGTAGCTATATCTCTCATGTCTCAATCTACAATCCTAAACGTTGTGTTACTTCGTGCGTATGCTCTCCGAGGTGTGGAGGACTTGCCAGCGCCTGCTGTGTCTTGAGGTTTTCTCCCTGTGCAACAAAGCTTCTCACTCCTGCTATACCCGGTTGTCCTAACAACAATGCTTTTGCTTCGGGCGTTTCAAAAACCTGCTGCATATTTTGAATAAAGCCCGCGGGTATTTTTGATTCATGTATAGCCATCATCAGCACATCGGCATCCTTCAACATTATCTGCGATTGTAATATGGAATTCAATTCAACCCGGTGCACTACACGGGCAGCATTGGTTTTAAAGCGACTGTCATCGGCAATGGTTTCAATTTGCAGTATTGTACACAAGTCACGAAACTGCCGGTCGCTGCCCACGGCCAGGAGTATATCTTTACCATCCGCAGTTCTGAACACATCGCCATAAGGCGCTATATTCGGGTGCGATGAACCTTGCTTCTGCGGCAGCACTCCGGCCACCAGCCAGTTCGTTGCCTGGTTCACCAAAGAAGCAACAGCAGCCTGCACCAACGATACGGCTATACGGTCGCCCCGGCCTGTTCGCTCACGATTCAGCAATGCCAGCAATATACCTTCCTTCAAATGGTGTGCAGCGAGTACGTCTACAAGGGCCACCGGCATTTTCAATGACGCTCCACCGGGTTCACCGTTCATATACATATAGCCTGTCTCCGCCTGTATAATAGCATCGTAACCCACGCGCGCATTATCGGGTCCATAACCTGTTATCAAACCATAGATCACGCGGGGATTCATAGCAGACAATGTCTCATAATCTACACGCAGTTTTTCTGCGTCACCTGGTTTATAGCTGGCTATAACTATATCCGATTGCCTGACAAGTTTATATACTACATCACGATCGTGCGAACTACCCAGGTCTAATGCCACCGACTTCTTGCCCCAGTTAACGGAACAGAAATAGGCAGAGCGATCGTCTGTCTGTTCACCGGCAAGCTTCCAGCTTCGGGTAACATCGCCACCTGTGGCAGGATTTTCAACCTTAATAACTTCGGCACCCAGCTCGGCAAAGAACTGCCCCACGCTCGGTCCGGCCAGCACCGAAGCCAGTTCAAGTACTTTGAGATCAGAAAACATACGATTGAACGATCAATAAGAACCAAAAATCACACTTCTCATCCAATTGTTAATCATTTATAGCATTTTTGTGGTCTGATAAAATTCTAAAATCCATGAGGAGATATCTCGTTGTTATCACCACCCTTGCACTGGCAGCCTGCGGTAAAAAAACTGAAACAACCGACATGTTGAAAACCGGTATGTGGCGCGCCACCATCGAAATACAAGGCCAGCAATTGCCTTTCAATTTTGAGCTTACCAAAGACAATGACGGTGGATACGATATTTACATACGCAATGCCGATGAGCGCCTGCTGCTGGACGAAGTAAATGTCACCGGCGATTCAGTAAATATAGGGCTTCACATTTTCGATGCTAACATCAAGGCCGCTATAAAAGGCGATACACTACAAGGTGAATTTATCAAGAACTACGAAAAGGATTTCAACATTCCGTTTACAGCGGTATATGGACAAACGTTCCGGTTCGAAAAAGTCAAGGATCAGAAAGACGTTCCTGACTTCTCGGGTAAATATGCCGTAACGTTTACACATGAATTCGATACTACGAAAGCTGTTGGTATATTTAAACAACAGGGCGATAGTGTTACAGGTACATTCCTTACGCCTACCGGTGACTATCGTTACCTGCAGGGCAATGTTGTTAACGGACTCATGCAACTCAGCACGTTCGATGGTAATCATGCCTATATATTCCGTGCAACGAAAAAAGAAGATGGCTCTCTTACAGGAGAGTTTATCTCCGGAAAGAACCACATGGAGTTTTGGGAAGGTATAAAAGATGAAAATGCTTCGTTGCCAGATCCGGAATCACTTACCTATCTCAAGCCCGGATACGAGCGCATTGAATTCAAGTTTCCGGATGTTAACGGCAATCCTGTTACACTCAATGATGAAAAGTATAAAAACAAAGTAGTTATACTGCAGATGTTCGGAACATGGTGTCCTAACTGTATGGACGAGACGATGTTTCTCTCACCGTGGTATAATGAAAATAAAAAACGCGGTGTGGAAATTATCGGTCTTGCGTATGAGCGCAAACCAAACTTCGATTATGCGAGCGGTCGTGTGAAGAAGATGATTGATAAACTGAAAGTGAATTATGATTTTGTTATAGCCGGAACAAACGACAAGACGCAGGCTGCGGAAACATTACCCATGTTGAATAAAGTTGTAGCCTTCCCGACTACAATCTTTATTGGTAAAGATGGAAAAGTAAAAAAGATACATACTGGTTTTTCAGGACCGGGTACCGGCTTCTATTATGAGCAGGGAATTCAAAAGTTTAATGAGACCGTAAATGAACTTTTGAACGAAAATCTCACTTCTAAGAAATAATGAACTCGACAGCCAACCATACCACAACCCCGACAAATACGAATACAAATGTCTCTGCCGCCGGGCAAGGACAGGGTAAACGTGTTGTGGTTGGTCTATCCGGTGGTGTGGATTCAAGCGTGGCTGCATACCTGCTGAAAGAGCAAGGCTATGAAGTGATCGGCATGTTTATGAAGAACTGGCACGATGACTCCGTTACCATCAGTAATGAATGTCCGTGGCTGGATGATAGTAATGATGCCATGATCGTGGCACAGCACCTGGGTATACCTTTCCAGGCGATCGACCTGAGTGCCGAGTATAAAGCGCGTATAGTAGACTATATGTTTGCCGAATATCAACGCGGCCGCACGCCTAACCCGGATGTACTCTGTAATCGTGAAATAAAGTTTGATGTTTTTCTGAATGCAGCCTTAAAGCTCGGGGCTGATTATGTAGCCACCGGACATTATTGTCGCAGAGGGGAAATTGAAAAAGACGGCAAGACTGTATATCAGTTGCTGGCCGGTAAAGATCCGAATAAAGATCAGAGTTATTTCCTTTGTCAGTTGACACAAGAGCAGCTATCGCGATCACTGTTTCCTATAGGTGAATTGTTGAAACCAGAAGTACGGGCTATAGCAAAAGAGATCGGTTTGGTAACGGCTGATAAGAAAGATTCACAAGGTCTCTGCTTTGTTGGTAAAGTACATTTACCCGACTTCCTTCAACAACGCCTGCAACCCCGCAAAGGACGTGTGGTAAATATACCGGCCGATGCTGTTGCGTTTAAAAATGGTTTTGAGAAAGATGATCTTCAACAAGTAACTGCACCTTATCATTTTGAACCTGCACTCGGCACGATAGTAGGCGAACACAACGGTGCGCATTATTATACTATCGGGCAACGCAGAGGTTTGAACCTGGGTGGCTTTGCAGAACCGTTGTTTGTTATTGGTACAGATACGAATGAGAATGTTATCTATACCGGCATGGGTGAAGAACACCCGGGCCTATACCGTAAAGGATTATTCATACCCAATGAAGATGAGCATTGGGTACGAGCCGATCTTAAATTAAACGTTGGCGAGTCTGCACGGTACACAGCGCGCATCCGCTATCGCCAACCGTTGGCTCCGTGTACACTTCATAAAAAAGAAGAAGGACTCTATATCATCTTTGATACTCCTATGAAAAGTATAACCCCCGGGCAGTTCGCAGCCTGGTATGCAGGTGAAGACCTGGTGGGTTCAGGAGTAATAAATTAAGCAGTTAAACATTTTGGTCTGAAACTTGTCATGGAGTTTAACCGTAGTAACGGACTAAACTTTGATATGCCGATTTTGAGCAGGTATGATTTTATGAGTGTATACTTCCTGTTTAAATTTCTGGCATTAAAAGTCTTTGCTTAATTTTATCACAAATAAAAACTCTATGAAAAAAACCATGCGTTTTCTGGCAGTAGTCACTCTTCTGCTAATCTCTTTCTCAAGCTACAATGCTTCCGCTCAGGAAATTAAAAAAGGTCAATTCTTACTGAGCCCTTTTCTTGGTCTTGGTTATTACTACGCTGGTAGCGGCTTGGCTGCAACCATTGGTGTTACTGGGGAGTATGCATTTACGGATGAGATCAGCGGTGGTGGTTATCTGGCCTATACCCGTTGGACTCACGACTACGGCTACCTGGGAAATGACTACGATTACACGTATAACTTCATTGATTTTGGTGTTCGTGCTTCTTATCACTTTGCAAAGCTCCTGAGAGTTAGCAACAAAAAGTTCGATCCATATGCAGGAGCATTCCTGGGGTATGTAGCATCAAGCTATGATTACGATGGTCCGGGCAATTCAGGTTACAGAGACGACTACGATAGCGATATCAGACCTGGTATATATGCTGGTGCACGTTATTTCTTCCAGCCTAACATCGGTGTATTTGGTGAAGTAAGCATTGGTCTTACTCCTATATCTGGCGGTGTAACGTTCAGATTCTAATAACTGCCGGTTTCCGGTTGTATATTCAAATGGGTATCCGGTATATATAGCGGGTACCCATTTTTATTTTTAATAGTTCTCTTTAAATCCGCTCACGCCACCCGATACTATATATTTCATCGCGGTTGGTCCGGATATATTCAGCGGTATGATCCTGCTCTTCGGTACTATATAATGCCAGCCGGATACTGCATACGAATGCGGCAGGTAAACTGATACCATATCGTCAAGACCAAGTTCCGAAAGATCAGCCTGTGTTATAAAACCAATCTGGTATAGTTTGTTTTCTTCATTCATTAATACAAGCACAGGCTTGTTGAATTTCTTTTTATCGCCTACAAATGCATTGAGCAAATCTTTTAGCGATGAGTAAATAAGTTTCACCAGTGGAATGCGATTCATAAGATGATCGAACCACGTGGTGAAAGTCTTGAAAGCAAAGTTGGTGGTGAGGTAGCCGAAGATTGTAATAGCGCACAGGATAATCAGAAAGCCCAGCCCCGGGTACGGCAGCTTAAGCAGACTATCAAGCCAACTGAATGCAACGAAAATAAAGTAGGCTGTAGCGACTAATGGAACAATGAACAGTGTGCCACTAAAAAAATAGCGGACGATGCGTCTGAGCGTGCTTTCCATGATGCGGGGGTAGAACAACCGGGATAAAGAATGACGTTATTCTCCTTCGCAAAATTACGGAAGCCAACATGTATTTCCGTAAAACCCGAATACTTTAATTAGCCGGTATAACAATCCGCGAAAGTGCGAGTCGAACCACTTCATCAACCTGCTCATCAAACGACACATACGTAGTGTCTACTTCAATAGCATCTTCGGCTTTTCGTAACGGGCTCTCGGCACGCGTAGTATCGATCTCATCACGTTGACGAATGTTTTCAATAACATCATCAAGGTCTACCAGTTGTCCGCGTTCCAGTAATTCCTGTTGTCTGCGAAATGCTCTCACGTTCATTTCGGCCTGCATGAAAAGTTTGAGTTCAGCTGTCGGGAATACAACTGTACCGATGTCACGACCATCCATAATGATACCACGCTCTTTACCCATTCTGCGTTGCTGATCGACCATGGCCGTGCGTACATCTTTGATGGTGCTTACCTGGCTTACCATTTCTGACACACGCATCTTGCGTATCTCTTTTTCAACGTTCAATCCGTTCAGAAAAGTGTCGGTGCCTTTCTTCTGATTTACTTTGAATGTTATATGGATCTGCTCCAACGCCTTGGTTATCTCCTTCGGGTTGGTGAGCGATATATGATGTTCCTGAAAGTAATACGTTACAGCTCGGTACATAGCGCCCGAGTCAATGTAACGATAGCCGAGAATGGCGGCTACTTCCTTGGCAGTAGAACTCTTACCACAGGCAGAGTATCCGTCTATAGCGATTACGATTTTGCGTAAATTCATCAGCAGTCTTTTTGCGGACAGGGAATTGGTTTTCCGGGCTTCAGTTTTTTATGATGTTTGGACGAGCCGCAGGCTGATACTGTTAAACTAAAAACTATAAAAAAGATAAGTAATCTTAACATGCAGTAAGATTTAAGATTTTTTTTCTCGTTGCTCCCGTAATGCCTCTATCATCGAATGAAAATCAGTCATGCTGAATTTCTTTTTTAAATGAGGAGGAGTATTACGAACAATTTCAAAATAGTCTTTCTTCACATCAGGAGAATCCGCACCAGTTTTGTTTGATATCTTTTTCATAGGGCAAATCGACTTGAAGGATTTCTATTTCAAAATTAGCATTTTTAGAAACGCGGTAGGCCATCTGGATGAATTTTCTTCTGACGCTGAAACCCAACACGTAAATAAAGTCCTCATTTTGTTCAAAATAGGAGCTCCGGTTGTTCAAAATACTTACGATCTCCTCGCGAGTAATACCACGTTCCCGCAGTTCGATGAAGTCTATCATCGAAAAATCAATATTAAAATCCATTATGGCTAACCTAAATCTGTGTAAATATATTTATCCGCGATAAACGTACAAGATTCACAAGCTTTCGTTTTTAAAGTTCCTCATTAAAAATTAGACAATCTTTATTATGTTGTATAAAATATTAACCCTATGGAACCCAAAGAAGAAGGAAGAGCTGAAAAATCATTTAAAAATTTCGGCAAGCGTGTAGATGATTTTCTGGTAGAATTCAACGAAGCCAGCGAAAGACTGCGACAGGAATTTGAAGTGAAGCTGGAGGAGCTTAAAGTGTCGGCAGAAAAACTCAAGAACGAAGCTGAGAATAACGACCGCTGGAAAGAAGTGGAACAAAACCTGAAGAAAGCAGGCGATGAACTCGGCAATGCGTTTAAAGCTGCATTCAAAAAGAGAAACCCGTAAGCGAAAATATCACAGAAGATATAGTATAAAACAAAACGAGTCTTGTTGATTTAACAAGACTCGTTGCATTATATATAGGCTATATCTTGACAGCCTTCCATTTACCCCGGCGGAAAATAAGAATCCCGACCACGGCCATCAGTGATTCAGCAACAGCTATCGCGGTATATACTCCTACCGGCCCTACGCCCATCCATGAAGCCAGGAAATAGGCAAAGGGTATCTGAAAAATCCAGAAGCCAAAGAAGCTTATAATAGTTGGAGTCCGCGTATCACCTGCTCCGTTAAACGACTGGTTGATCACCATTCCGTAAGCATAAAATATATACCCCAGCGATACTACCTGCAGGCATTGTATACCGTTGGCCAGCACTTTCTCGTCCGTAGTAAAGAAATGAAGTATAGGATTGGCCATACTAAAGAACAATACCGTAACGGAACCTAAAAACAACATATTGAAAAATGCGGCACGCCACACCGACTTCTCTGCCCGATCAGGATGGCCGGCACCCAGATTTTGCCCTACCAATGTTGCTGATGCATTTGCCATGCCCCATGCGGGTAGTATAGCAAACACAATGATGCGAATAGCAATGGTATAGCCAGCCAGCGCAGCGCTGCCAAAATCAGAAACAATACGCACCAGGAATATCCAGCTTGCAGAACTGATCAGAAATTGTCCTGTGCCACCGGCGGATACTTTTACCAACTTGCCGATGATGTCCCATTTGATTTGCAGGTTCTCGCGATGCAACTTGAGAAGTCCTTTACCTTTCAGTAAATGATATACCTGGTATAGTACACCCGTACCACGGCCGATGGTAGTTGCAATTGCAGCACCCTCCACACCAAGCTTTGGAAGCGGACCTACACCAAATATGAACAAAGGTCCCAGAACAATATTCAAAATGTTAGCCACCCACAGCGAACGCATGGCAATGGTTGCATCGCCTGCTCCCCTGAAGATAGCGTTGATCAGGAACAACATCATAATGGTAATGTTACCACCGAACATCCAGCGTGTATACCCTACGTTGTTTTCAATAAGGCGCTCGCTCGCACCCATCAGTCGCAGTACATCATCTGCGAAGATGATTCCTGACACACTGATCAACGCTGATAAACCGATACCTATATATATAGCCTGCACGGCAGCAACTTCTGCTGAAGCAATGTCCTTCTCGCCTACTCTGCGCGCTACCATCGCGGTAGCGCCCATACTCAAACCAATCGCGATGGAGTATATCAGGGTCAACACCGACTCGGTTAAACCAATGGTAGCCACGGCATCATTATCGCGCAGGCGACTTACAAAGTATACATCGACTACAGCAAAAAATGATTCCATCAACATCTCGAGGATCATGGGGATGGAAAGCAGAAATATAGCGCGATCTATACTGCCTGAAGTATATTCCTGCTCCTCGCCTTTAATGGCTTTCTTAAATAATTTTATAAATGAACTGACTTTCGTACTAAATGACATGGGGATAAGTTTAGTCGTAAGAAAAAAATAATAACATGACAGCTTCCGGAGCGGAAGCTTTTACAAAACGCAGGTGCTTGGAAGTACCAAACTAGAATACGAGGAACATAGGCGTTACGAATTTGGAATCAGGTAATGGCTCCAGAAGTTTATTGTCACGTAAATTATCAAAAATGGTTGTATGAATGGACTGAAAATTTCAAAATCTTTTTTACAGCACGATTCATTCCCACCATGTCGCAGTTCGAAAACAAAAAAAGGGGCGAACCCCTTCTTCTAAAAAACTATATATATCCTACTAACTAGTCTTTCTCTACGGTACTTCCTCCGGATACATTTGAGGTAACGGCAGGATTGCCGCGATATACTACAGAGCTTGCTCCGCTGGCAATTACATCCAGTTGATCAGACACCATTACTTTCACATTGCTGGCTCCGGATGCATCGAGCTCGGCTTCACGCACGGGATAGTCAAACGCAGAGAGTGTTGAGGCACCTGATACTTTTCCTTCAATTGAATCACCTAAACCATAGAGGCGTAAACGAGATGCACCGGATATATCTACATTCAATTCACGATAACCTGCATCGACCTGACAATCGGAAGCACCGGATAAAATGAAATCGAGATCATCATCACTTTCAAATCCTTTTATGGTAGAAACGCTCGCACCCGAAAAATTCACACCGAGCAACTCAGGCATCCTGATCGTTATATAGGTGTTGTGCTTGCGATTGGCGTTGTCTTCATATTTGATCACGAGTGTGCTGCCCTCTTTATATACTTCGAGGTCGTCCAGGTTTCTGCGATCACCCTCCACATGAATACTATAGATGTTGGATTGCTCTACACTGATGTGAAAGTCACTGCCCATCTCCAGGCGATCAAAATCGATCAGTGAATAATCTTTTTCCTTATCCTGCAGCGGTCCCGGATCTTCTTCATCGCATGAAGTAAGGATGCAGGCACCAGCCAAAAACGTTGCAGACAGCAGAGTTTTGAAATATTTAGTCATTGTCTTAAGGGTTGTTCTGCCATCAAGACAACTCACTTTACCAATACCCCTATGCCCTCATTTTTTTCTGCAAAAAATTATTGCTTCGTTTAAAAAGAACCGAAGCTTACGCGATCGAGATCGTTTTTATGTTTACAAATTCGTGGATGCCTTCTTCCGACAATTCACGACCGTAGCCGGATTTCTTTATACCTCCAAACGGCAATCGCACATCTGACTTCATCAGCGAATTAATAAACACCGAGCCCGCTTCAATTTCCCGTGCCACACGCTCACCACGATCGCGATCCGTTGTCCACACCGATGCACCTAAACCATAGCGACTCGTGTTGGCAAATGCTATAGCTTCCTGATCAGTCGCTGCCGTTGTTACGGCTGCAAGTGGTCCGAATGTTTCTTCATCAAACGCAGGTATACCAGGCTTTACATTGTTGAGCAGTGCCGGTTTGAAATTACCTCCATCGCGTTCTCCACCGGTTATTAATTGTGCTCCCTGTTGAACAGATTGTTTCAATTGCTTTTCCAGTTCTTCGGCAAGATCGACACGTGCCAATGGACCGGTTGTGATTTTTTCATCGAACGGATTTCCCTGTCGCAGGGCATCTATACTCTGACGGAAACGATCGACAAATTCATCTTGTATTTTCTGATGTACTATAAATCGTTTCGCTGCTATACACGATTGTCCTGCGTTCTGCATGCGCGATTGTGTAGCAATCTTTACCGTAAGATCGAGATCGGCATCTTCGAGTACTATAAAGGGATCGCTGCCACCTAATTCGAGTACCGACTTCTTTATATTTTTACCTGCGAGTGCACCTACTTTAGAACCGGCTGCTTCACTACCGGTTAAGGCAACACCCTGAACGATCTTCGCTTCGAGTATACTTTCAACTGCGGTGTTATCTATGAGAAGCGATTGAAATACACCATCCGGTATACCGGCTTCATGAAAAATCTTTTCGATTGTCATGGAGCATCGCGTAACGTTAGAAGAGTGTTTAAGCAACCCTACATTTCCCGCCATCAACGCAGGTGCTGCATAACGGAATACTTGCCAGAACGGAAAGTTCCACGGCATAATAGCAAGTACAGCTCCTATAGGTTGATGCGCCACTAAACTTTTATAGGCCTCAGTCTTAATCATCTTGTCGGCCAGAAATGTTTCGGCATTCTGCGCGAAGTATTCACATCCTACGGCACACTTCTCAACCTCTGCGCGCGACTCTGAAATTACTTTACCCATCTCCCACGTAATGATACGCGCATAGTCTTCTTTATTCTTGCGAAGTATGGAAGCGGCACGAAGCAATACATCGCTGCGCTGTGCAAATGTAGTCTTCTTCCAATGACTAAAGGCCAGCGTGGCTTTATCAAGCTTCGCCTGTATATCATGTGGTGTAAGCACCGGAAACTCGTCTATAACAGACTGATCAAATGGGTGGATGGATTTCAGCATACAAGTTTATCTTTCGTAAAAAACAAATGCGTGCGCAACTATAGTTCGGATATAAACTAAAAAATTGATGCCAATGTGGCGAACCACAATGGCATGCTATACTGTATAAAATATTTAGTGTAGAAAATTATACTAGATCCACTCGAGGTTCTGAACAGTCTGTTCAACAACTATATCTCCCGTGTGTTTGAGACTTTTGGGTTCGATCAGCATAATGCGCACCTCTTCATCGTTTGTCCACGGGCGATGTTCAACGCCTTTGGGTACGATCAGGATTTCTCCGGGCTTTGTGGCAATGGTTGGTTTATCGCGGAAGTCCATCATCAATGTACCCTGCAATACCACGAACAATTCGTCTTCACCATCATGTTTATGCCAAATCAGCTCGCCTTTTACTTTAGCGATCTTTACATAGTTGTCATTCAGTTCACCTACAATATAGGGATGCCAATATTCGGAGAACCGGGTAAATTTCTGTTCAAGGTCTACATGCATAATCATAAAGGTTAGTACGTATTAACCTACGCACGAAATGCTATAAATGTTGCCCTTGCGGGGAAATCACTCGAATACTTCTTCTGCCGGATTGCCGGTACATGCACTCGGATACTTGATGTTCAGCAAAGCGGAAATGGTTGGTGCTATATCTGTGATGGGATGATAGCGAACCGATGTACCATGCTTGATGCCTTTACCATAGAACAGCATCGGTACGTTTGTATCATATGCATACGGAGAACCGTGCGTTGTACCTTGTATCGAACCGGACTCAAACCAACCTGGCTCCAATACCACAACAATATCTCCCGAACGCTTCGGATGATATCCGCGAATCACAAGTCCTTTAACACCCTGATCGTTATAGTCACCCTGACGAAGCACACCTTCGGTATAGTAGTTGGCTACACCATCGATCGTCATCAGGAATTTACCGATCAGTTCGGCTACAATAAACATATCTATACCCGATGACTTTGGACTTCCCTGAAACGCTTCATGATTCAAAAAGATCTGTCCATTGCTTACGTTGCTGATCAATTTCTTTCCGGGGAAATATGTATTCAGATATTCATTCAGTTTTGCACTCGCATAGTTTTCATTGAAATATCCTGCCGGCATTTTATTATCCTTCAGGTATTGTGGCACGTCTGCTACTGCGTGGTCGGCCGTAAGGAACAAAGTATAATTACCGGCACCCACTTCTTTATCGAGTGTCTTTAACAGGTCGGCAATGTTACGATCGAGGCGCAGGTATGTATCTTCTACTTCAATAGCATTCGGTCCAACGGCATGGCCTATAGCATCCGTAGTCGAGTATGATACACACAAAAAATCAGTAACGTCATCTTTACCCATCTTCTCATTTACGAATGCAGTCTTTGCAAACTCCGTGAGAAAATCATTCGCAAAGGGCGTCATATATAGCAGCTCGTAATTTCCGTTCTGCTTGCGCATCTGTGGCAGGTTGTACGGAAATACTGGTTTTGTTTTACCGCTATATTTCTTTTCGTATGGAGAATCATCTGATCCGCTTTCGGTATATTGTTCAATGGGCAACAACGTGTTCCATTCCTGTGACAGATATTTATCCGGAAGATTCAGCGCGTTGAATTTTTCTGCCCACTCCGGAAGTTTACTCATATAGTATGTACTTGAAATAAATCTTCCGCTGCCGCTGTCAAACCAGTAAGCAGCGTCTGCCATGTGGCCGGCCGGCAATACAGCACCGCGATCTTTAAATGATACGCCTACTACCTTGGCACGTTTTTGCGTAAATAGTTTTAACTCGTCTGTAACGGTAGACGACTGCATGCGCCAGGGGGATACATCGCCATTGCCGGAAGGAGCACCTACAATTTTCTGTAATGAATCCTCCACACAGTTTACCATCTTGCCTGACTTCTTATTATAAAAATCGTTTCCGATAATACCGTGTACCGCGGGTGTTGTGCCGGTATACACAGAAGCATGGCCGGGCCCGGTATAGGTTGGCACATAGTTGTAATGCGCATTCTTCATCATGAAGCCGCCTCCTATCAATCGCTTGAATCCGTCATTACCAAATTTGTTATAGTATCGGTATAGATACTCCTGTCTCATCTGGTCTACCACAATACCCACTACCAGCTTCGGACGATCGTTTATTCCAGCCGGGGATGTCTGCGCAAATGCTGCACCGGAAATCAACAAAGCCAGCGCAAAAATGTATACTCTCATAGTTTGCAATAAAGTCAGCAAGATAACTAACGAACAAGTGCGTGAAATTAATCTTTTATGAATGGTTTGTTACCGGGCATTTAAACTTTCTGCACAAAGCAGGTTCATTTCCGTACAACAGGTCTGGTCATAACTGAACAATGCAATTTCGTGAAATGCGTTTTTTCAGTGCTTCATGCATCCTTCCGTAAAATGCATGGTCTTTGTGTAACCAATCAGCAATGATAAAGTTTACCCTTGCATTATGATCCGAAACTATTTCAAAGTAGCGCTACGCTCTATCTTCCGTAACAAGCTTACTGCTTTCATTAATATAGCAGGCCTTGCCTTGGCAATTGCCTGTGCTATACTAATCTTTCTGTTTGTGACAGATGAGATCCGCTACGATGCGTATCATACCAAGGCAGACAGGATTTACCGCGTTACGCGCAGTTTCCATTCGCAGCAAGGTGAAGTTAGTCTGCACCTTGCCAATGTTGCTCCGCCTATCGGACCGTTGCTTAAAAATGATTTCGGTGAGATTGAAGTGATGGCGCGTGCCATCAACTTTGGTATTGTAATCGGACTGGAAGAGAATGGTGAAGTTAAGATGTCTAATACAGAAGACCGCGTATTCGTAGCCGAACCCGCTATATTTAAGATCTTTGATATAGATGTGCGATCCGGTGATCCGGCCAAAGCACTCGAACGACCTTTTACGGTAATGCTTTCAGAGAAAGCAGCAGAGAAATATTTTAAGAGCAAGAACATCGTGGGTAAACGACTGCGTGCCAACAGTCAATTTGATCTTGAAGTAACGGGTGTGTTCAAAGATTTTCCGAAACAATCGCACTGGCATCCGGAGTTCCTTGTATCATTCAGCACCCTGGAGAATGACAATGTATACGGTCGCACCGCTCTTGAAACAAACTGGGGCAACAATGCTTTCGGTACCTATATATTATTGGAGAAAGGTGCGGACCCTAAAAAACTGGAAGCTTCACTTCCTGCCTTTCTTGATAAACACTTTGGTAACTATGCGCGTGCCAACTGGGGTGTGCCGGCTGACTGGGTTGCTTCCAAATCAACTACGTTATTCATACAAAACCTTACCGATATACATTTGTATTCGCACCTGGATGACGAACTCGAGATAAACGGTAACATCAACAATGTATATATGATGAGTGTGATCGGCCTGTTCATTATACTCATTGCGTGCTTCAACTTCGTTAATCTTTCTACAGCGCGCGCTACCAAACGCGCGAAGGAAGTAGGCATGCGTAAAGTTGTAGGTGCGCTGAAAACACAACTCATCGGTCAGTACCTGAGCGAATCGGTTATTATCACATTCTTCTCCATGGTGCTGGCGCTCATATTATCGGTGCGCGGTGTTGTATGGCTGAATACATTTACCGGTAAAGAACTTTCGGCCAATATATTTACAAATATACCGCTCATGGCGGGACTGGTTGTATTTGCAATCCTCATCGGTATAGCAGCAGGTATATATCCGGCTTTTGTCATTTCTTCGTTCAACCCGGCTGCTACTTTAAAAGGACAGCAAGGCTCGGCAACCGGTAAATCCGGTATTCGAAAAACATTGGTGGTGGTACAGTTTTCCATTTCTATTGTGCTGATCATTGCTACCCTGATCACGTTTCAGCAACTCGCATTTCTGAACGACCGTGACTTAGGCTATAAGAAAGATCAGGTCGTAACACTTTCATACTACAACGATCTTGATAACACGTACGAAGCATTTCATAATACACTTACGCAGTCATCGCTGATACAAAATGCCGGACGCTCTTCGCGTATACCAACGGGACGTCTGCTGGATTCGTACGGAGACGCGAGCATTATGAAAGGCGACAGTCTCGTGAGTAGTCCGGTTGGTCTGAAGTCTATATCTGCAGATGAGGACTTTTTCGATACATATGGCATAACACTGGCTGCCGGAAGAAATTTCTCGAAAGCTATACCAACAGATGATTCACTGGCCTTTATTGTAAACGAGGCGGCAGCGAAAGCATTCGGCTGGACTGATCTTGAATCGAACATCGATAAAGATTTCAGATATGCCGATGTGCGCGGTAAACTGATTGGTATCGTTAAGGATTTTCACTTCGAATCGTTGCATCAGCAAATTGTACCCATGGTATTTTTGATGCGCCGTAATAATTACAACCGCTTATCGGTAACTATATCCGGCAAGTCTGTGCAGCAGGGACTGGAACACCTGGAGAAAACATGGAAATCATTTTTACCGGGTCGTCCATTCGAGTATGAATTTGTAAGCGAGCGTTATCGCCAGCTATACCAGGCCGAGCAAAAGCAAAGTCAGTTGTTCACTACATTCGCAGCACTGGCTATATTTATAGCAAGCCTGGGTCTGTTCGGACTTGCCACCTTCAGCACCTTGCAGCGTATGAAGGAGATCGGTATACGCAAAGTACTAGGCGCTTCCGTTGGAAGTATACTTCAGCTTTTGTCAAAAGAAATCCTGATATTAATTGGTATCGCTAACCTGATAGCCTGGCCGGTAGCCTGGTACCTGATGGATCGTTGGCTCAGCAGCTTCGCTTACCGGGTTGATATGAACCTCGGCATATATATAGCCGGAGCTATCTGCGCCATCGCCATTGCGTTGATAACGGTGAGTACACAAACCCTACGGGCAGCATTGGGTAATCCTGCAAAGACCCTTCGGTATGAGTGATGTCGGTAGTACGATTAGGTAATCACTCCCTTTAGCTAGAGGAGTGAGAGCTAAAACATTACAGGGTTAAAAAATGATGATTGCCAAAAGTGTCATCGATAAGATTGAACTGGCAAACATGATCGCTAAGCCCAGGAAATGATATATATTAATCTGCTTCATAAAAAATATATAGGTTTAAAAGCTAGATTAAGGGGCCGACTTTAGACATGAGTTGTTGCAGCTTTCTGTTTCATTCATTGTGGCAGCTATCCTTGTTAACCAACTGTTATTAAAGCCATTCAGAGGTTATAGGATTTTTAATCTGCTAACGTTTGAGTGCTGTTCTGCAAACCATTGCAATTTCTAAAAAATTTTTATTTTTCAAAGCTTCACCAAATATTTTTTTGTTAAAAATTGTGTTCGCCGGTAAAAAATCGGTAATCAAAAACCATGTATAAACAGCCGTTATGGCTTCTTTCGTGCTGTTTGTAGCCAGCAATAGCGTATCAACATCGGTCAATTTGGCTCGCAGTGCCTATAGATATAGGTCATTTTAGCCCGTTCTTTAGCGTGGATAGTTTTTTGACAGCGCTATATTTTCCAAGGAGAATATATGGATGCATTTTCAACCATGATCATTGATGCCGTAGAGAAAACTAAAAATGCGGTGGTCAGAATAGATGTCTTCAAGCGAGACAAGAGCAATGTACTTCGTCCGGCCGGCTCCGGTTCGGGATTTATTTTTTCGTCAGACGGATTAGTCTTTACCAACAGCCACGTAGTGGATGGCGCTGAAAAAATTATGGTAAGCCTGCTGAATGAAAATGAGATTGAAGGATTTCTTATCGGTAAAGATCCGGATACAGATTTAGCTATACTCAAGATATATAGCGAAGGTTATTCGGTAGCAAAGTTAGGCGATGCACAGCAACTACAAATAGGACAGTTTGTAATTGCTATAGGCAATCCGTACGGGTATCAGCACACGGTTACAACGGGTGTGGTAAGCGCACTGGGGCGAACGTTACAAACGCAATCAGGCCGACTGGTTGATAATGTGATACAATCTGATGCCGCGTTGAATCCCGGTAATTCCGGAGGTCCGATGATAACAATGGAAGGCGAAGTAATTGGTGTGAACACAGCTATTATACAAGGTGCACAAGGCCTGAGTTTCTCGGTAGATATCAACACTGCCAAAGAGATAGCACAGCAGTTGTTGAAAGACGGAAAAGTTTTTAAAGCGTATTTGGGATTGATGCTACAGGAAGTAACGATAAACCCGAAGGTAAAGCAACATCATAACCTGCGAAATAAAAAAGGTTTATTCATTACGAAGATCGAAGCTAACTCTCCTGCTTCGCGCTCTCAACTACAGGAAGGTGACATCATAATCTCGTTCAATGACAAGATCATCAACAGTACGCACGAACTCTTTAAGGAACTGAGTAAACGCGACATCATCAATGCTATTGATATATCGGTGATACGCCATACCGAGTTACTTAACTTTACTGTGTTTCCTTCTGATAAACGTGGATAAAAAAACAAAGGCTTTATGAGAATTACACTCATAAAGCCTTTCCGTTTTATTGAAACCTATATATAGTGGCTATATATAGCTTATCTCCATTTGTTGTTACGCTTTTGATCCGATGAACGTGATCTTCCGCCTCCACCGCCGGAACTTCTTCCTGAAGAACGTCCGCGGCCACCGGAAGAGCGACCTCCTCTTGAACCTGACTCTTTCTGTTCGGTTACTTCAACACGAACCTGGCGACCTTTATATTCAATGCCATTCATGTTCTTCAGAATGAGATCTGCCTTTTCAGGTTCTACTTCAAAGAATGAATAAGCACCTTTCAGATCAATTTTACCGATGTCGTTTTTACCAAGACCAGCATAGTCGTCAATCAACTCGATCATCTTCGATACATCAATACCGTCCATTTTACCAAGGTTGATAAAGAATCGCGCACCACCTGAGTAGCGTTCTTCACCACCTTCACTTCCACCGCGTTTACCTTCAACATTCAGATCAGGCGCATTGCGATAGTAATCGAAGAAGCGGTTAAACTCCAGCGAAGCAAAACGCTTGATGAGTTCCTGTTTCGTTAAGTTCTTCAGCTCTGCTTCTATGGCAGGCAGGAACTCCGCGATCTGATCTTCATTTACCTTTACTTCATTTACCTTGTGCATGAATGCCAGCAATTGCTTCTGACAAACTTCTGCACCGGTAGGTATCATGGCGCGCTTGAAAGGCGACTTCAACGTTTTTTCAATCTGCTTTACTTTACCGAGCTCACGCTTGGAGATCATCGCGATGGAAACACCTTTTTTACCGGCACGTGCTGTTCTACCACTGCGGTGAGTATAGAACTCCATTTCATCCGGTATATTCAGGTGAATAACGTGTGTGATGTCTTCTACATCTATACCGCGCGCTGCTACATCAGTAGCAACCAGTATCTGTAGTGAACGCTGTCTGAAATTCAACATCACACGATCGCGTTGCTGTTGTGTAAGATCACCGTGTAACGCATCTGCGCTATAGCCATCTTTCATCAGCATCTCCGCAGTCTTCTGCGTGTCGATACGCGTGCGGCAGAAGATCAATCCGAAAATTTCAGGGTTGTTATCGAGTATACGCTTGAGTGCCAGGTAACGATCTCGCTCCTGTACAATTACGTATTGATGTTCGATGTTTACATTACCGGTGTTCTGTTCTCCTACCGTTAACTCGAACGGATCGCTCATATAGTTCTTCATGATGGCGCGTACTTCGCGCGGCATCGTAGCAGAGAACAACCAGGTAGCTTTATCATCCGGAGTAAACGATAAAATTTTGTCAAGATCATCTTTAAAGCCCATGTTCAACATTTCATCGGCTTCATCGAGCACTATATATTTTATAGTCTTGAGGTTAATGGCTTTACGATCAATCAGGTCGATCAGACGTCCGGGCGTAGCCACGATAATCTGAGCACCTTTCTTTACTTTACGGATCTGCTCGCTAATGCTGGAGCCACCGTATACGGCAACAATGTTGAACGACTTGAATTTTTCAGAGAAGTTTTCCAGGTCACTGGCTATCTGGAGGCCGAGTTCACGCGTAGGTGCAAGCACCAGTGCTTGTGTGTCGCGGCTTTTGTCATCAACAAGTTCGAGCAATGGCAATCCAAAGGCAGCAGTTTTACCGGTACCGGTTTGCGCGAGTCCTACAAAATCGCGATTTCCGTTCAGTAAAACAGGGATTGCTTTTTCCTGTATGGGAGTAGGTGTTTCAAAGCCGATCAGCTGAACCGACTCCACCAGACCCTTGGACAGGCCCAGGGTTTCAAAAGATTTCATTCTATATTATTGTATAAGATTGTAAAGGTACGCCTATTAATTGAGATTACTGAGGAGGCGCTCAATAACGATACGTTTCTATACTTTACTTCCAACAAAGCAGAACTTATTTGTGGTTTAAACTCCTTTCACCTCCGGAAACGAAAGTTATGAGTAAGGCGATGTCGTTGATTTTTACCAGAACTCATTTATATTTGCGCCCGATCGGGGGATTAGCTCAGCTGGCTAGAGCGCTTCCATGGCATGGAAGAGGTCATCGGTTCGACTCCGATATTCTCCACTCCAAATCGTCCTTCAAAGAATTAAGTCCCAGTGATGGGACTTTTTTGTTTCCCGCAGAACGCACGGACTAACGCAGAAGGAAAAATACCTTGTAACTTTTGAGCTGCTAGAAAGACTTTTGCAGATAGCTTTTTAGTGATATGAGCTCAGCTAAATCTGGTTATCTCTACTTCCAGCAAGTAAATGCATTGGCTGCCTGAAGATTTATAAATTCTTCTGCGTTAATCTGCGCGTTCTGCGGGAACCCAATCAGTATGTAGTCTGGCTTACATTCTCCTGGGCGTCTTCTTTGCGCTTACGTAACTCGGCTTTTCGTTCTTCTTTAACGCGTTTCCCCATGGTGCCGCGGAACCTTTGCCAGAAACCTTCACGCTCCAGTATCGAAACAAATCCTTCTGCATGACACGATGTAGTATCAATTACCGGTAATGTTTTACTGCCTATATCCATCATACCAAATACAATGGGCACTGCTTTTACTCCGGGGCAGTAACGTCTTGTAAAGCTGCGCAGCAACCCGGATTGATAGGGATCGGTAGCCAATGCTATTTTCTTAAAGCCTAACTCCTGTGCGAGCTTCCATGAGTAGTATATATTCTCGGTGCTATGTTCTGCTTTGGTTTCGGCAAAGAGGTGTTCGCGTGGTATACCTAATGAATCAGCAATAGTTTTCATCGCGAGTCCTTCAACGAACGGACTATATACTGCAGCTCCTGAAAAAATTATGTTTTTAGTATAGCCACTGTCGTACAGATGCTTCGCCCAGTATATACGCATCTTCATTACCATGGTGGTGTTCTCCTTCTCGTACGGCACACCCGGAACTATAATTACATCGTATGGTTTGTCTTTTTTGGCGCGTGCATAAGATTTCTCAGCATAACGCTTGAAAGTACAATGTGTTAGTAACAAGGCTGCCGCCAGAAACACATGTACATAAATAAAAATCCGGACGAACTTCTTTAATCCCTTTCGCATAGTAGTATAAACATACAATCAGTTTTTTTGTTCAGAAAGCTGCAATCGCCAACTGTCATCATATTGCAGCAATCCTTCGTCTACCAACTCACGCACTATATCTGCAAATAGCTCATGGTCGGTGGGTTCTATTTGCTCTTCCAGTTGCTCAATGGTCATGGAAGTATTTTTAATAATATTAACGATTTCCGCCCGTAACTGATCATAAGCCGAGCGATTATCTGTTTTACGTTGCTCGATACATACATCGCACAGGCCGCATACGGCAAACGTATCTTCACCAAAATACTCTTGTACAATCTGCATCCGGCACCGATGCGTGGAGGTAGCAAAGGCTACCATCGCATTCATTTTGTCAACAATAAGTTTTTTGCGCGCCTCCAGCCGGGCTATATTCAACGGAAGTCGGTCGGCATCCTGGCGGGGCAACACAAACGTTACCTGTGGTTTATTCTTCAGTGGTTGATAGATCACGATCTTCAATTCATGCAGATGTTTCAACGTGGCAATCATTTCCTTTTCAGAGATCTTCAATCCTTTTGCCAGGTATGCTTCCGAGATCTTTACAAACTCCGAAAATAATTCACCGCCATATAGCCGTAGTAACATTTTTATAACCGGATCGAACCGCGCATTCGCGATCTGAAACTCGTATAGTTTTGTTTTATCAACCGGGAAGAACAAATGCGATGGGTTATAAAAACTTTCGTTGAATTGAATGAGACCTTCTTCCTCCAGTTTCTTCAGGGCTATATATACTTCTGCCTGGTGATATTTGAATCGTTCGGCAAAATCGAGTAAATCAAAATCAAAACTTTCTCCTCCGCTGCTTCCTATAGCCAACTGGTAATAATTAGCGAGCGCCTGGTATATTTTTTTAAGCGCTTCGGGCGATGGATGCGCCTGTTCTGTTTTGAATTGCAGGTTTATCACATCGGCTTCCTGGTATAGTATAGCTGCGAACGAACGTATACCATCACGTCCGGCACGTCCTGCTTCCTGGTAATATGATTCCAGATTTTCAGGTATATCCAAATGAACTACCAATCGCACATCGGGTTTGTCGATACCCATACCAAATGCATTGGTTGCTACCATAACCCGACTTTTGTTATGGATCCATTCTTCCTGGCGCTTTGATCGTTCTTCGAAATCAAGACCTGCATGATAGTAAGAAGCACTTATACCACGCTTTGAAAGCCACTCTGCAATTTGCTGCGTAGCTTTGCGCGAACGAACATATATAATCGCACTACCTTTTACCTTCTGCAGAATTTCAAGAAGCTTACGTTCCTTATTTTCAGTCTTACGAACAACGAAGGATAGATTATCGCGGGCAAAAGAACGTTGAAAAACTCCTGCCGGCTCCCGAAACGCCAGCTTGCTCATGATGTCTTCTTTTACCACCAGCGTAGCCGTTGCCGTGAGTGCGATAACCGGAGTAGCTGGTTTGAGTTCACGCAGCGTTGTAATCTGCAGATACGGTGGTCTGAAATCATAACCCCATTGTGATATACAGTGAGCTTCATCGACTGCGATAAGTCCAACCTTCATTCGCTTGGCACGCTCAATGAAAAGCTCGGTCTGCAAACGCTCCGGAGAAACATATAGGAATTTTACCGAACCATAAATACAATTGTCCAGAAGTATATCGATCTCGGAACGATTCATGCCCGAGTGAATAGCTACGGCAAGTATACCACGCCTCTTGAGTTGCTCTACCTGATCTTTCATGAGTGCGATGAGCGGTGTGATAACAATGCATACACCTTCCAGCAACAGCGCAGGCACCTGGAAGCAAACGGATTTGCCTCCACCGGTAGGCAGCAACGCGAGCGTATCATGACCCTGCAGAACAGAATTGACTATATCTTCCTGCAGCGGCCTGAACTGACTATACTGCCAGTACTTTTTCAGTATCGAAACGGGTGTCTCCAATGGAGACGAATATAGTCGTTATCCGTTAATCGCGAGACGTTATTAGTGCTTTAGTTTCAAAGAGTTCAGATGAAACGGAATATTTTCCCTTTGCAGCAAAGTAAAGTCTCAAAAAAAGGTCACAGAATATATACTCTGTGACCTTTTCACGGATAACGGATAACGGATAACTTATAACGATTAACGAACAGCGACTCTACTGCTTCGAAGACTGCATAAGCTTCATACCCGTCTCACCAAGATGTTTAACGAGAATAGACTTGTACCGCGGAGAAGCAGTATACCCTCCGTTGCTTTTCAGGAATTCATCCAGCACAGGAGCCCAGTCGCTGCCCAGGGGCATGATAAATCCGAACTGCTCAGCGGCCTTGTCGGCAATGGGATGGCGTTTGATGCTTTTCTTTTTCTGAACGGCCTCGAGATAAAAAGCGAGGTCGAGATAGGCGAAGCCTTTCGGATCGGTAAACAACCTTTCAAGTGTCTCCTGACTGGTAGTGGTATACGATACTTTCATGCTCGGAAAGTAATTAGACTTCAACTCCATCATGCGTTTCTCGTTCAAAGTACCTTTGGCTGTATAGGCCGTAAGATCAGCGAATGCTTTTGGCAGATCTTCGAATTTGGCGAGTGTCGGAATTTTATCCTGCGTGATGAGTATAGCAAAGTTGGTGATAAACGGCTGGCTGAATTTTACTTCCTTCTTTCGCTCTTCTGTTATAGTAATGTTACCAAGACCAAACACTCCGCCTTTGGAGATCTTTACTTTGTCGTACATGCCGCGGAAACTTGTTCCGTTGCCTACAAAATTAGGTTTAACGTCTACTTTCTTTACATCTTTTAGCCAGGCTACGAAGTCGTTCATAATGTCTACACATATACCGGTAAGTTTTCCGGATTCATCAACATAAACAAAGCTTGGCGTTTCTACGTAGGCAAATGAGACAGATCCGGTCCCTTTCTTGCTCGCGTCTTTCCAGGTGTCTCCTGCATACGGCTGTGCAAAAAGCGGTATAGCTACTGCACTCAATACGATACACATTAAAATTTTCATGGATGTTTGGGTTCAGTGAAATTCAACATGAGTATATCGTTTTCACACGAGAATTCAATCCATGCTGTAATATTTATGTGCTGTATATAGCTATATTAAATATTACCAGGCTATTTTTTCCTTATTTAAAAACGCCTGTATACCTTTTATACAATCGTCACTGGCACGAGCCTTAGCATTCATGGTTGACGCAAACGTTAGCGCGTCTTCCAGCGAAAGCGACTGTACCGATGCTATCATTTGCTTGGTATATTCCATCGATGTTGCCGAGTTGGTGGCAATAAGTCGTTGGGCAAAAGTATATACTTCGTGTGCCAGTGTTTCTTTGGATGTAATTGTATTTACCAGTCCTATAGCACGGGCATCTTCTGCGGTAACAAGATCTCCGCTCAGCAGTAATTGCCGTGCCTTCGCTTCACCGATCTTGCGCAGCAGAAATATCATGACGATGGCGGGTATAAAACCGATCTTCACTTCTGTGTAACCAAACTTTGCTTCCGGCACGGCAAATGAAAAATCACATACGGTGGCCAGTCCGCAGCCACCGGCTAATGCATGACCCTGAACCTGCGCAATTACAACTTTTTTCAGAGTATATATCTTCTGGAATAACGCTTTCAGGTGATTGGAGTCGGCAAGATTTTCTTCGTATGAAAATTTTTGAAGTTGTTGCAGATAGCCCAGATCAGCACCGGCACAAAACGCTTCACCGTTTGCCCGTAACACAATAACTTTTACTGTGCTGTCTTTTTCGGCAACATCAAAAGCATCTTTCAGCGCAGCTACCAATTCAAAGCTCAGGGCATTGCGCTTTTCCGGACGATTGAGGGTTATATACCCAATGCGATCCTGTACACTATACTCTACCTGGTTCATGCTATATATTTCAAAATGTAGAAATCAGATGTCCTTTATAAACGCACCTTCGTGCAGCACTGAGTAAACAGAAATACCCGCTGCCAAAGCCTGCGTTCGTAATCGTTCAGCAAAATAGTAAGAGTTACTGCTATCTAAAATTATTTCGGTGGCATTGATGTGGCGGAGTGATGACAGATTCCGGACGGCATTGTTGGAGATGATAACATAATCTGCTTTCATCGCCGTTGCCGGTATAGTATGCGGACCACGAATCAACAAAATTGATCGGCCACGCCAGGTCCAGTTCCTGTACGTTGCTGACAAAGATTGTGTAACAGACTCCACCCGATCAACGCCATTGTTCAATCGGTTAGGTTGTATATGAAACCGCACCGCAGATGTTTTTTGCTGTAGCACAGAATCTGCGATGAAGTAAGCTTGGCCTTTATCAATCAGGTCGAGCGCAGTGTGATGTGGCACCCGGTATACGGTAAGCTTTGTGTGACGGGTAACATCTCGGTAGTGCGTCCACTGGATCACGACAAACACAACCATTATCACACACGCCACCGGCAGGTAATAAAACTTCCGAAACTGGAACAACAGTACGCAACAGATGATCGCTATCATGAGTAACCAGCTCTGCAACGTATCGATGTATACATGATCAATGAGGCTATACGGAAAAGATTCTACCGTAAACACAACTGCATTCAGTGCTTTGATCGTCCACAACAACAACCAGCCACAAAACGAAGCCAGCGGACCTATAAAACTCACGAGCAGCACCACGAGACCAAGTATAAGAACTGCAAAAGAAATCGGTATAACAAGCAGGTTGGAGATGAGAAAATAATTCGGGAACTGATGAAAGTATAGCAGTCCTAAAGAGAATGTTGCAAGTTGTGCCGCGATGGACACACAGGTAATTTTCCATACCTCGTCCCAAAAACGAGAAGTAGGTTCCCATAAATTATATATACCGGGTTGCAGGTATACAATGCCCAACACCGCCAGATATGATAGCTGAAACGCTACTGACATGATGAGGTATGGTTCGTAGAGCAGCAGGCACAATGCAGACGCAGCCAGGGTATTATATATATTGGTTTGCCGGTTCCATGCTTTGGCAACTGCCATGAATGTAAACATAGTAACAGCCCGCAATACGGAAGGAGAAAGTCCGGTTATAAATGAATATCCCCAGAGAATAACCAGGCTCAATACCGCGAGCCACCACCGACCGGAGGGAGTATTGTTCAAGGGCCGCAGCAGCCCGACTATAAGCATATAAATTATACTGATGTGCAAACCGGATACAGCGAGCACATGCATGGCACCGGTAGCAGCATAGGCGTTTAACAATTCGTTATCCAGCCCGTCCGTTACACCGAGTACAAGTGCGGAGGCTATAGCTTGCTCACGATCACCTTCTACAAATCGCGCCAGCGTTGTGTCTGCCCAGGTTCGCGCGCGAATCGCATGATATACTATAGAAGAAGAAGGATTACTCCCGGTATACTTGACGTCCGGCTGCCGCACAAACTGCTGGTGGTATATCTTCCGATACGCCAGAAATTTTTTATAGTCAAATTCGCCGGGGTTTCCGGGTGGCGGCACGGGCTGCGGCATGCCTTTCACCAACAGTATATCTCCATATTGAAAAGGTTTCCGAAAGTCGCTCTTGGGAAAATACAGGATCAGATTTCCGGTACAGGTTTTCCAACCGGTGGAAGTCTGAGCGGTTGTTATATACCCTTCTGCTTTCCACGTGTTCTCTTTACTCCGCGCCTGACTGGTTATTGTTACCTGGTAGTATAAAACAGGTTCATGCTGATGAATCAGATTCTCCGGCTGACGGGCATCTGTACAATCCAGCACGCGCAGATAGCCTGCGATAAACACAATCATCAATCCAAGGAAGCCCGGGTTGAAGAACATTTTTTTAGAGAGCCGCTGTAGTATAAAACCGACTATATAAATCAGTATAGCAGCAGCAAAAATGACCAGCGTATATTGCTGGGGAATGAAATCAGGCAGATATATACCTAATACTATACCAGCGATAAAAAATACAACAATGCGCACAACGGCATACGGAATCCAACGAAGCATACAACGAGTAATAAAAAAAGGAAAGTCAGGAATTGCAATGACTATTCCTAACCTTCCTTTATATTTTATACCCTATACTTATCGAATGTCGTTCGCTTCGCGATGGTATGCTTCAATGATATCGCGCACCAGTCTGTGGCGAACTACATCTTTCTCATTGAGTTCCACCATACCTATACCACGTACATCGCGCAGTATACGGATCGCTTCTTTCAATCCGGAGCTTTGCTTGGATGGCAGGTCGATCTGCGAAGCATCACCGGTTACGATCATCTTCGAGTCAGGCCCCATACGGGTGAGGAACATTTTCATTTGCATAGGCGTAGTGTTCTGCGCTTCATCCAGCAGAATGAAAGCGTTGTTCAGTGTACGTCCGCGCATATAGGCCAGCGGTGCAATCTCGATGATCTCACGTTCCATATAGTAACGAAGCTTCTCGAAAGGTATCATATCGTTAAGCCCGTCATAAATAGGACGCAGGTACGGATCGATCTTTTCTTTCAAATCGCCCGGAAGAAAGCCGAGGTTCTCTCCCGCTTCAACAGCAGGCCGCGTGATGATAATTTTCTTTACATTCTTATTCTTGAGCGCCCGCACCGCGAGTGCTACCGAAATATAGGTCTTACCGGTTCCGGCCGGACCGAGTGCAAATACCAAGTCGTTCTCCTTTACTGCATCTACCAGTTTTTGCTGGTTAACAGTTTTTGGTTTTATAGGATTACCCTTGGTTCCGTATAGGATAATATCATCGGCAGGCTGCTGATTTTCGGGCAGCATTATTTCCTGCTCGTGCGAGATGTAGTTTTGAACGTTCTCTTCCGTCACCTTTCCATATTTATGGTAATGCTCAATAAGCGAAGCCAGGATATCATCGATCTGCACAATTTCAGAAGTAGATCCTTTGATATGTATCTGGTTTCCGCGTGATATTATACGACTCTTCGGGAATGCTGCCGCCAGCGTATCGATGGTTTTGTTCGCTACTCCCAGGAAATCGATCAGCGAAATATTTTCAAGTGTTACTGTTTTTTCGATCAACTATTTTTTGAATTAAATGTGAAACATGTTCGTGTTATTCACGAGTTACGGGTGTGGGTTCGATCCGGATACGTACTATGGCATAAATTTTAACCGCATCAGAGTTCACAAAGTTCAATACACTATATGGACTAAAATGTTTTACTTTGCCATATCAAAATTAATGAATATCTGCCGCAGCATCAACCATGGCCATTGTTACCCTTCTTACTGACTCCGGTGAAAGTGACCATTACGTGGCAGCCATCAAGGCCCGCATCATCAGCATCAATCCGGGTATACGGGTGGAAGACATCAGCCACAAGATAAAACCTTCGGATATAGGACATGCTGCTTTTGTATTGCGTGCCGTGTTTCGCGATTTCCCGAAAGGTACAGTTCACCTGGTTGGTGTTGACTCGATCGGTAATCGCGGTGATGCGTTCATCGCGCTGCAACTTGAAGATCATTTCTTTGTTGGATGCGATAACGGTTTGTTCGGATTAATCAGCGATAAACCGCATCAGCAACTGGTCGAATTGAATACTATCAACAGTATCAGCACTACATTTCCGGAGCGCGATGTGTTTGCACCGGCAGCGGTTAAACTGGCCAGTGGCGTTTCCATCACCAATCTCGGCAAGCCAATGCCATCGTTCAAGAAGATGATTGACCGCCAGGTAAAGGCTACCAAGAAACAAATTACCGGCACCGTGATCCGTGTCGATGGCATGGGAAATCTCATTACCAATATACCGAAGGAGGCATTTGATATTCTGAGCCAGGGTAAATTATATACCGTTCAGTTTGGCGGAGAAAAATTCAGACGCATCCATACACAGTATCACCAGGCCGAGCAAGGCGAATGTTTTATGGTATTCAACAGCCTGGGCCTGCTCGAAGTGGGTATCTACAAAGGCAACGCTTCGGAGTTACTGGGACTCGACTACGACAGCACGGTAAGCATTTTGTTTGAAGAATAGCGGTTAACGCCATACGCGAAACAACGCAGAGGCTACCAGTCTGGCAGAGTACCTATTGCTATAAACTTTAAAACTATGATCATAAGAATCGTGCGAATGCATTTTACGGATGCAGGTGTCGAAGAGTTTCTTACAATTTTCAATACTTATAAAAAAGATATCCGGAATTCGGAGGGCTGCACGCACCTCGAGCTACTTAAAGATGCAGACGAGCCCAACACGTATACAACCTTAAGTTACTGGAATGGCCCAGTGGATTTAGAGCGCTACAGAAAGTCTGAACTGTTCGGAACGGTATGGGGCCAGGTGAAAACACTTTTCCGCGAACGCACGCAGGCATTCACACTTGAGAAATTTATAGAGGTATGATTGTGAGAGTTGCAAAACTTTGAACATATTTGCAGCCCATTTCCACAAAACATGCCTGAGTGGCGGAACTGGTAGACGCGCACGACTCAAAATCGTGTGCCGAGAGGCGTGCCGGTTCGATTCCGGCCTCAGGTACGAAACCCGACCAGACGGTCGGGTTTCTTTTTTATATCCGGTTTAGAAAAAGTGATTTACTTTCTATTGGTCAGCACATCATGAAATTCGGACGAGCTTCTTCAAAATAAATTATGCTCTGCTAATCTCCTCACGGAAACCGGCAGAGCACAATTTAACTCTCTGTAATTCTATATACCCTCAACCACCTGGCGGTTGTTCAAAGGTTGTGTTGGCCGTGCATTGTTCTCGTGAATGGAAGAGAACTTCTCGATCTGCTCACTAGAAATTTCCATCGGTTCCTTCAGCACAACCCAGTCGATGCCCTGGCTGCAGGGAGGTGTTGTGAGTGAACCGGTATACGTATAATATTTTAAATCAGAAGGAAGTGCGTTAACGAGGTCTATACGCTCCGTTGATACAACTTCTTTATTTACCTCGCTCGGTATAGCGCTCCATATTTTCTCCAGGAATGTGTTGGTGTTACCCTCCTTCAGAAAAATACCTACTACTACCAGGTTGCTCGTTACTGTGTCCTGATGAACGATGTGCATTTCCATATCATAGGCGCTGCCATTAACAGTATGCTCGCTTTTGTGGTGAAAGTGAAACTGCATCACTTTATAGGTAGTGCCATTTAATACCATTTTGTTGGACTGCTTCAGGTTTACCTGTATTGTATGACCGTTGTCAATTACACCCCATGTTGAATTTTTATAGGCAAGCTGAAGTTCCGGCAGTGAAGATTTTATAGTTGTCTCGGTGTTAATATTAATAGGCGACTGCACTTTACCGGCACAATCTGTATAGCCGATCGTTCCCCACGCATCAGCGTTCTCGTAATCCCATTCGGCAGCGGTAGTCGTTGTAGTCTTGACATCATCATCGTCATCATCACAACCCTGAAAGACAACAAAAGCAACACAATACGCTAAGGATAAAACTAATTTCCTGTTCATAATTTAAAAGCGATAAATAGATTAAAAATGTAATGGATGTATATAAATGGAGAGATCTATATAGAGATCTATGTGGACAGGAATCTCGTTCTATGTTCGAATGTTAAGGAACAAAATATACCTCGGGATGATGGTAAGAAATTTATCAGTTACCGGTTTTCGAAAGCAGCCATTACTCACTGAATGGGGTAATGCGTTTACTATGCTATACCACCTGTGTTGATTCTCATCTTCCTCTTCTTCCGTTACCTCGCAAACTGCAGGAAGCTCCGGCTCGTCTTCGATTGCGAACGAGATCTCATCAAATCCATTCTCCGCAGGAATGGTCGGATGATCAATCACCACCGACAGGCTGTAAAAACGGATAAGAAAAAGGAAGAAAATTCGCATAGTGCCCTCTCACGAGGAACGTTTATAAAATTGGTCAGGACCAGCGATTAAAATATTAATGGGAATGCCGGTATAGCCAATACGCTATACGAACTTAACTTTAATCTGCGCTACAAAAATACCTGCACACAACCTGGAAGTCCATCACCCATTTTATGTTTTGTGGTATAGGGAGAATCACTCATTTCTTTGTAGAATTTAACACAAAAGATTGATGTGGAATGATGGTGCGCTTAAAAAATATGAACGAAATAACATATAAAAGGACTATATACTTGGTTTCAGAAGTGTACTCTTCCGAGATCCAACTATATAGTCCTGTTGTAAATTCAGTAATTGCCTGTATCGCCCTACGGCCATGAAGTCTCTGTCATTGGAATTACCATGAGCTCGGGTATAACACTTTCGCTCGGCTGACATAATACATATCGTATAGACTCGGCTACATTTTCCGGATTCTGCAAAAGGTTAGTATCTATATCCGGAAAGCGGTCCAATAAAAATGGAGTTTGCATACCGCCCGCTACCAGTGCCGTGATCTTTATTTTGTCTTTGCGTGCTTCAGAATGTATAGCATGACTCAGTCCCGTAAGTCCCCATTTACTGGCGTGATAAGCAGAAGCATTGGGCCATGCACGCTTGCACGCTGTAGACGTGATGTTGATGATGTGACCGCTGCCTTGCTTTTTCATATACGGATATACGGCCTTTGTTACGATAAACGGTCCGGTAAGATTTACATCAATCACACTGCGCCATTCATCATAACTTAACTCTTCAATAGACTTGGTATAGTCTATACCGGCATTGTTGATAACAGCATCTATTCTTCCATGCTCTTCAATAACAGATTGCAGCGTCTCCTCTACGCTAGTCTCATCGGTAACATTCATCGCATAGCTGGCTATCTTCCCTCCTGCTGCGAGTATATTGGCTACCGATTCCTCCAGCAACGGTGCGTTAACATCGGTTGCCACCAGAATGGCACCTTCTTCGGATAGTAGCCTGCAAATCGCTGCACCCAAACCTCGCGCAGCTCCGGTTACCAAAATTACTTTTCCTTTTAGCGTTGTAAGTTCTTTCATGTATATAGATTAACTTTTTAATTGTCCATAATGCTTTCCGTAATATTATCCGATGTAAACGTTCTGTTGATGGCAGACTGAAATACACACAGCCAATCGGATTGAAAACGCTCCATCGAAAATTTATCAAGTGCAGTCTGCCGTGCTCCTTTTGACAATTCTTTTGCTTTCTTAGAATCTTCCAGTAACGACTTCATTTTATCGATAAGGTAATTTTCGTCCGTAGATATATACCCGGAGTAATCGTTCTTAACCGTGATGGCCATTTCGGTCGTTGACAAACCAACAATGGGCATACCAGCCATCATCGCCTCGCATACTGCCAGCCCGAGACTGGTATAGCGTATAGGATTAAAGAAGAAACGATACTGCGAAATGAAAGCCGGCAATTCACGATTGCTGATCTCACCAAGTCCTCCAACTTCTTCCGATCCCATGCCCACTATATCAATCGGAATCTCTTCTCTTACTTTCAGAAATATATCCAGACCAAGTCGTCTGCCACGTTTCGCTATACCGTTGATCACTACGATGCCTTTCTCAAGCCGGCCATCGTATAGCATGCCCGGATCTGTTACTCCATGCTCGATCACCACGGTAGGTGTATTGTTATTATTCCACATCAGGTTATTGAAGTGGGTAACATGTACCAGCAGTATATCCGGATCATTTACAATATGTCGTGTATCGGTTGGTACTTCGCGCGGAGGATCGTGTTCGAGGTATAGCTTAGGCAACGCTCGCTGCTCAGCCGAAAGAATTTCATACTGATCTTCCAGGTAATTCTTTCGCGATTGAAAAAGTATACAATCAAGTTCCAGATCTTTCACATCTTCCGCAGGCACACCAATCACATTCGCTCCCCATGGAAAACCGGGGGTACGTGCTCCATATCCTTCTTCCTTGCTGTTTTTATACGGCAGGTAAAATATACAGGGTGTTTGTGTGAGGTAATACAAGTAACTGCCATGTATATGCCATGTTAAAACCCGTATTGCATTTGCGTTGTCCATAAGCCTGTGGAGTTAAATTCAAGTATATAGTAATTCGTTTGGCACGACTGATTGTCTGTTTTCTGCTTTTATAGCAGGCGATAAAATATCATCTGCAACCTGAAGTATACTGGCAGCCGGTATATCCTGAATGAAAGAAACTTCATGCCGGCACGTTGTCTGCGGTTCAAACGGATACGGATCATTGGGTATAATATTGCAAAGCGGACACGCCAATTGCCAACTGATAACCGGTCGATGTAGCGCGCGATTCAGCGGTGCCCAGTTGATAACGTTCGGTGCCCAGTAAAGTCCTATAGTAGGACACTGCACAGCCTGTGCAACATGTAGCGGCCCGGTATCAGGTGCAATCATGAGACTTGCCCGCGAAGCCAATGCAGCAAGTCCTCCTATACTAATGCCACATGCATTTATAGCGGAGCGTTGCATCCTGTTAATAATATCGTTTGCTATAGCATGATCAGCCATAGATCCCACAAAGACTACGCTTACATTTCTTTCTGCGATTGAATCAGCGAGTGTGCTATAATTTTCCAGTGGCCACATTCTGCGTATGTCATTCGCTACAGGATTTATCAGTATATACGACTCATTTTCATGATCTATGTTGAAACGTTTTACTTCGTCCCAATCACCTGGCAATACGTGAACGGAAGGCTCATATATATCGGTTGTTGCACCAACTAACGTTGCTATTTCGAGGTAACGCATTACTTCATGCTGATAATAATAGTAGTGAATACTCCGATCGAGCTTTGTCGCACCTTCACACCACGATCCTGCTGTAACCCTCGCTCCCAGTTGATTAACAAAAGCATTTGCCGAAAGACCGTTACCCTGAAAGCTGATGGCAATATCAAATGCTTCTGCACGCATACGAGTAAAAAAATCTTCGAGTGCATATATATCTTCATGCTGACCGTGTTCATGACCAACACCATGTTTTACCGGTACAACTTCCACACGATCAACCGGACTTCTTCCCTTTACCAGGAACTCATGCTGCCAGCATCTGCCGAGTAATACTATCTCCGCCTGCGGATAAGTATGTCGCAGTGCGTGAAGAGCAGGAAGTATCACCATGAAATCTCCCAGCGCACCCGCCCGTAAAACCGCTATTTTTTTTACGTTGTCTACTTTGTAAGGAGATACCATGAACAAGATTTATTAGGTGCGATATGCACTTCATAAAAATTGATGCCTTTAACGCACGAGTATAAACGCGAGAGCATTTGCGGACTTATTGTATCTTTTAGAACAGCAAGCGATGAAGTGGTGTAGCTTATATTGGACGTAAATCAAATCTGGTAAATCATGACTGACTCATCACAACTATACTTATATACTTACTCTTCTACTATGTAAGGACCGGTAAATAATGAGTCACAACGTTACATCATCGCAGAGAAGGCATAGTATTTTAGCATTATATCCCACTCGTTCATAACTATAATCACGCATGCTTCGAATAGCAACACTTAATCTCAACTACTACATCGAGAAGCATGGTCCGTGGGAGCTGCGGAAAAAACTGATCGTAGAACAACTTCGAAATATAAATCCACACATCATCGCGCTTCAGGCTGTTGCACGGCATCCTGATCAATATGAAGGAAAAGACCAGGCGCTTCAACTATACGAAGCGTTGACTGGTTATCAATCGCATTACTTCCAGGAAGCACAGGCCGCTGCCGATGGCACGCAACAAGGCAATGCCGTAATTGCTGCTTTACCCATAATTGAAAAAAATTATCTGAAACTAACGATGAAGAGCGGACTGGACGACACCAATCATCGCATCATCACGCGCACATCGTTCAAGAGTAAAGATGAGACATTCGATCTATACAATGCGCATTTCTCCTGGGTAGAAGAACAGAGCACCCTAAATGCAGACGAAGCAGTTAAGTTCATAGAGAAAGGTCATTCAATGGCTGTGCTTGCGGGCGATCTGAACACAACTGCAGAAAGCACTTCTTTTCTTCCTTTCCATAAAAAGAAATTTACCGATGCATGGTATATAGCGCATAAAGACGAACCCGGCTATACTTTTGAATCGAATAATCCTTCCATTCGTATCGACTATTTCTGGTTATCACCTGCTATACAGGGAAAACTTAAAAGCATAGGGATACTCGCGCCACCGCCGGATAGTCCTGCACGATTATCAGATCATCAGGGTCTGGTATTGGAACTTGATCTTTAAAAAAAAATCAGCAGGGAGTATATCGTGATATAAATATACTTCCCTGCATGATCCTTCCTCAACAATTAACAGCATTTAGTCAGTGCGCAATGACTCCACCGGGTTGGTTCGTGAAGCGCGTATCGTCTGCGAGCCAATAGTTAACAAACCCAGCGCCAGCAAAATTACCGTCCCGGTAAAAACGGTTCCGAATCCAAACTCAACACGGTTTGGAAATTTCTGAAGCCACAGGTTGTTTACTACATAACTAAGCGGAGCACCGATCACAACAGCGATGGCCAGTACTTTCAGAAATTCACGCGAGAGCAGATATGCAATTCTGAAATTTTCTGCGCCCAACACTTTGCGTATACCAACCTCTTTCTTTTTACGCTCCGCAGTATACGTTGCCATGCCCAGCATACCCAGGCACGCTATAATTACCGATAGAAAAGCGATGAACCCCAGTATTGTGACAATATCAAATATACCTTGGTGTGTAGTGGCGAGTTGATCGTCAAAGAATTCGTATTGCATGGCGTGTGCCGGATCAACCTGTTTCCATTTAGATTCTATCTTTGCAAGAGTACCCATCAGATCCGGAGAAACGATTTTTACATTCGCATATACATAGTCTTGTTCATTCCGCATAACCAGTGGGCCTATATCATGCGAATTAATCAGGAGCTTATACCGGAAGTCTTCTACAACACCTACTACTTCCATTAGCTCATTCCCCCATTTATTTTCGAATACCTGTCCTATAATTTCTGCCGGATGTTTATAGCCCAATGCATGTACCATCTGTTCATTCACAACGATATACCTGCCAGACGAATCCGTTGGTTCAGGCAGCTCCTTACCAGCGATAACTTTCAAACCCAGGTTGTCAATGAAATTTTCGTCCGTATGCAAAATGCCTGCCTCCAGGTAATCGCCCGCTTCACCGGAACGCCTCAGGTGCATGTTATTATTTTGACCGGTAGCCGGAACTATGTTGGTTGCAGATATAGTACCCACACCTGGTATACTGCTCCATTCATTTGCTAACTTTCTATAGTCGTTACCCTGTAAATCTATATTCACAATGTTTGCTGATGCAAAACCATAGTCAAACTCCAGGAAATGTTTAAACTGGTTGAAGATTAAAATAGAGGTAGTGATGAAGAACAACGAAATAACAAACTGCGACACACTTAACACCTTACGCAGCCCTAACTTTCCTATACCTATACTTCCTATATTCTTCAACACACGAACCGGCTCATATCGCGCCAAGTGAAAAGCCGGATATATACCCGCCACGAAACCGGTAAGCAAAGCGAATGCTACAAACGAAATATATACTTCCGGAGAATCGGGCAGGTCGAACTTCAGATGCTTGTTAATCCACAATCCTTTAAATGCAGGTTTTACAAAGAGAAGTAACAGCAGTGCCATGGCCAATGCCAGAAATGCGGTGATAATGGATTCACTCAGAAACTGCACGACAAGTGATTTCTTATTGGCGCCTGTAACTTTACGTACGCCTATTTCTTTTGCCCTTGTAAGCGCACGCGCCACGGATAAATTAGTATAGTTGAGACAAGCCGAGATCATAATCACCAACGCCAGTATACTGAGGAAATAGTAACCTTCCAATGGCATGCGGTTGTTGGTATCATTTCCTTTCAGTCCCAGTTGTATATCTGCCTGCCTTTGAGGTTCAAGCTGCAAACCTTTTGCATGCTCTGCTTTCGTATTTGCATACTTGCGCTTTACAAGATCATGTAATGCCGATGCAAGATCGTTCTCTGTCTTGTCGGGTGCGAGCAACGCATAGGTATAGGTTCTGAAATACCACTCCCAGTTGTTTGAAAAGTCTTCAACCTTCTTATCGATATATAGTTGTGACTGTGTAGAGACCGACATCAACACATCGAACTTCAGATGCGATCTATACTTTTCAACATCCATAACACCAGTCACGGTAAAACTTCCCCACGGAACAGCTGCATCGCCCCCGCCACGCTGTGTAACCGGAAACGGTAATTTACGATCGGCAAACTCAACAACTTTACCAATGGGATTTTCACCGCGGAATAACTGGTGCGCCAATGCTTTACTAATCACAATGGATTTAGGTGCTTCTAGGGCTGTATACTTGTTTCCTTCCTCCAGGTCGAAACTGAATACGCGAAAGAAAGCCGGGTCTGTAAAATACCCACCGGCCTGGATCACTTGCTCATGGTAAGTTATATCTCCGCCTACACCGGGTGTAAGATTGGTAGTCTCCTCTACAACCGGGTACTCTGCTTTCAACGTACTGGCTAGTGGAAACGGACTTGTTGCATACGGTCGCTTTGAAGTTTCCTGGCCGGAAAGTATACGGTATATACGTTCTTTCTTCTCGTGAAACTGATCGTAACTTCGCTGGTCTGCAAGCATGAGCATAACCAGCATGCACACCGACATAGCGACCGAGAGACCGAATATATTGATGAACGAAAATGTTTTATACTTCCGGATATTCCGGAGGCTCACTTTGAAGTAATTTTTTAGCATACCATAATGATTTATAGTGTAATGAGGTTGTGATGGTTTAATTATACCGGGTCTGCAGAGCAATACAACATCAATGATGAAATTCAGATCAGCTTTTCTTTTGCCCGTGGCATCGCATCGCTCATAATAAAATTCCATCAGATCGCCTTCGATAGAATCCTTTAGTGCCGGGTGACAAAACCATCGGAAGAAGCGCAGGAACAAACGTGGTGGCGAGGGTCGGTTGTTTTGAATCATCAGTATAGCTTCAGCAAATCCGTACTTCGGAAATAATTATTTCCTATTTGTAGTAATAACATCCGTGCCAAAGCTGAATTGCTGAGGAAAAACCGCGTATACGCGAAATATACCTGGATAGATTGTTCAAATCCGTACAACGCACTGAACCGGGGCGGTCAGTTACCGGGAAGGCTGCAACAGCCTATAGGCAATATTAATGGTTAGTTCAGGCGGCTATATTTACTCCTGTACTGCACAGGCGAAAGACCGGTGATCTTTTTAAAGGTTACACGAAATGCTTTGCTATCGGTATAGCCTACTTTATACATCACTTCATTTATATTCTCACGCGATGATTCGAGACTCATTTTGGCAGCTTCTATTTTTACCCGTTGTATATACTCTACGGTGGTGTTGGATGTTGCACGCTTAAATCTTCGTTCGAGATTTCTGCGGCTTAATGCTAACATGGAAGCCAGCTGATCTACTGTTATCTTTTGCTGAAAGTTCTGTTCAATAAACTCCTGTGCCTTTCGTACCGGTACATCTTCATGATCTTTCTGTCCGCTGAAAATTGTAAATGGCGACTGACTTTTACGGTCCACTTCAATCTCAAATACCTTCGCGCATAACACGGCCATTTCGCGGCCAACGTATTTTTCAACGAGGTATAGTATAAGATTCAAAAACGAATACGCACCTCCGCTGGTATAAATGCCGTGTTCATCGGTGATTACTTTTTCTGCCACGAGATTTATTTCCGGGAACATCCTTCTGAAATCGTTGGCCATTAGCCAGTGCGTTGCGCAGCGCTTTCCCTCGAGCAGTCCGGTGGAAGCCAGTATAAATGCACCAACACATAAACTCGCTACTTCTGCTCCGCGTTTGTATTGACCTGTGATCCACTGAATCATATCCTGATTCTCACGTATCACCTTCCGCTGGTCACCATGCACGGCAGGTATAATTATCAGGTCTGTCTTAAACGACTCGCGAAGGGTACGATGCGTGTTGAGTTTATAGATACCATTATCAAGAAGTGTCTCGCGCTCCTGTCCTACCAGTTCAATTGTAAAACCCGGCTGCTTACCATCACGCAGCAGAAACTCGTTTACGTGTGTGAATAATTTATAGGGGCCTTCAATGCTTCCTACTACAACATCGCCTTTCGGTACCAATACAGATATGTGTTTCATATACATTCGTAGTTGTTAAACATTTGTCCATACGCATCGTATGGTAAATCAAAGTTGAGGCAAATTAATGTCGCGATCAACCCCAGAGATTGCCGTAATTACCCCCGCTCGGTTTAGATAAAGCACTATACATTTCATATCTCAATATTCTATTATATGGTATCACAAGTATTCAATCGGTTTCTCCTGATGGTCTTATTTATAACACTCTTGTCGGCATGCACCACAACAACACCCGTGACGGGCATCGACCATGCTGCCGATAATGATCTTTCACGCGGCTCGCTAAAAAATGCAGGGTTCGATTCCGTTCGCATCCACGCCATGACACACGCTATAGCGCAGCAGGAGTATCCGAATATCCACAGCGTATTGATCGTTAAAAACAAAAAACTGGTATATGAACAATACTTTCCTGGTGAAGATGAAATATGGGGAACCTCCATCGGAAAGATAAATCATACAAAAGACAGTCTGCATGATGTGCGGAGCATTTCGAAGAGTGTACTGTCGGCATGTATCGGTATAGCTATAGCGCAGGGGAAAATAAAGAGCGAAGATCAAAAGGTATGGGACTTCTTTCCGGAATATAGTGAGCTTAACTCCGGAGAAAAATCGAATCTGACGATCCGCCACTTGCTAACCATGAGCAGCGGACTGGAGTGGAACGAAAATATACCGTATACCGATCCGGCCAACAGCGAAATTCAAATGGACAACAGTGACGATCCGATTCGCTATGTGCTCAGTCGACCACTGGTAGCAACACCCGGCGCTACCTGGAATTACAACGGAGGTTGCACACAAGTACTGGCGGCTATACTTTTTAAAGTAAGCGGAATGGAAGCTGATGCATTTGCCAATCAATATCTTTTCAAGCCGCTGGGTATATCTACATTCTTCTGGACAAAGCTTACAGCCAAAGCCGGAAGAAAATCGGTACCGGCTGCTGCATCCGGATTGAGGCTGCGTCCGCGTGATATGGCAAAGATTGGTATACTCTATATGCAGGGCGGACGATGGAAGGGGAAACAGATTATCACCGAACAATGGATAAAGAGCTCACATACGCCCCAGGCAGCACGTCCTGATGGCGGAGGCTACGGATATCAATTCTGGACCTGGACAATGTCGGTTAACAATACGAGTATACCCGTGGCAGTTGCTGTGGGCAACGGAGATCAACGAATATACTTTGATCACGAACATGACCTGATGGTTGTGATCACCGCTGGCAATTACAACCTGTGGACGATCAAGAAAAATACAGATGCGTTACTGAAAGAGTATATATACCCCTCGCTCACGTTATAAAGACAGATATACCGGGAAGATATATCTGTCTTTCTATAGGATTTTATTTTTCTACCGCTACCTGCTCTACATGATTTCTGAGCAGTGAGCCGATAAGTTCCGTCCAGCCCATTTCGAAGTTCTTCTTTGTAAAGCTTGGATTGTCTTGCGGGAAAGTTTCCAGCCCTTCGTGCGTTAACTTCAATCGTGTTTTACCACCTTCGGGAAATAACTCGAACGTAACAAACGAGTTTCCAGTGAAGCCATCGTAACGCCAGCTATAGGTTAACTTCTTATTAACGATCACCTCGGTTATTTTGCAGAGGTGTAGAAACGTTTTGCTGCCATCGTTACCTTCAAACTGAAATTCAAAACCTACTTCAGGTTTAAACGCTGCTATATCAAAATACCATTGCTTCATTTCATTTTTATCGGTGATGGCTTTCCATACGCGCTCTACCGGAGCGTTGTATACACGTTCGATTACAGAAGGTTCGTTCTTCATTTTCGTTTCGTTTTTTTGGTTGACTTTGATTTACGGGATGCAGCTGCATCCCTGTTCAAAAAACGTTCGAGCGCATCGAGTTTGCTCGTCCAGAAAACACGATACTGTTCGATCCAGTCCGAAACCTCTCCAAGCGATTTCAGGTTGGCTTCACAATACCGCTCCCTTCCCTGTTGCTTGATAACAACAAGTCCGCATTCTGTAAGAATTTTAATGTGCTTCGAAATAGCCGGCCGGCTCACATCAAAACTCTCGGCTATAGCATTCAGGTTCAATGACTGATGAGCAATCAAATTAATGATCTCCCTGCGCGTGGGATCAGCAATGGCCTGAAAAACATCTCTTCTCATAGGTACAATAATTACGTAACCGATCAGTTACAAATGTATATGATACCGATCGGTTACACAATTTTTAATTCAACTTTTTTAAATGTCGTTTGGATACTGACAGAAGAAAAACAGGACAACATGTAAACTTTGTATGAATGCGTTATTTTTGCAACCCCAATCCCACAGGCACTATGGCTATATTTCCAACGCAATACTCCACCTTATCATCTGTTGCGCTAAAAGATTCTATTGAGAAAAATTACGGGCTGCAAGGTCTTTCCTGTCGCTATTTACTGCGGGGTGTGAGTGATACCTATATACTGGAGAGTGCAGCCGCTAAATATATTCTGAAAATATACCGCGGCTCGCACCGATCGCTCGGTGAAATACAGGGAGAGATTGAACTGCTCGCGCTGTTAAAGGCAGGAGGCGCCAAGGTAGCAGATGCTGTTGCCGACCGGCAGGGCAATACCTATCAGACATACAACGCTGCAGAAGGCACGCGGCATGGTGTTCTGTTTCGGTATGCACCTGGCAAAGTAATTATGGACTTAACCGAAAAACACATGGCAATTGTCGGGTATGAAATGGCTTTCAATCACAACATCACTTCGTCCATAAAACTATCATACGAACGGAAGCCTTATACCATCGATACAACGCTGACGCAGCCTATAGCCGTGCTGGAGCCTGCCTTTAAAGATTACCCGGAAGGATACAGTTATCTGAAAGATACCGCTGAGCAGGTAGCCCATGCGTTGCAAGCCATGAATACCGACAGCTTTAACTACGGCTATTGCCATTACGATTACCTGCCCAAGAATTTCCATTTCGATGAGCACGATACGCTTACGTTATTCGATTTTGATTTTGCCGGACCGGGCTGGCTGGCGAATGATCTCGCGTCTTTCACCGTATACCTATATTTCTATATAGCGATGAAGAAAAAAACAATCGAAGAAGCAAGAAGAGATTTTAAAATAGTGCTGGATGCCTATCGGAAGGTGCGTCCGATTACTGACGAAGAAATCAACGCTATACCGTTGCTGGGATTTATGTTCTGGACTTTCTACTTACGTTTTCAATATGAAAACTTTGACGACTGGTCTAATACGTTTTTTGGTCCGCGATTTTTAAGAGAGCGTATTGCCACGATACAGCACTATGCCGAAATTATACCTCAGCTCATTTAATGCAGGCAGGATAAAGTGGAAGTGGAAAACCTTCTGCAAAACTTTATCGCGCAATACGCCTCAAATCTTTATATATACCTATACATTACTCTAACTCCAGTTTCTTACCCATTCCCGACACGGCCGATACGTTGAAGAAGCCCACAGCTTTTGTGCCGTTGGGATCAAGGTTTGTAACGTTGGTTGAGACATTGGCCAGCGGTGTCGAGAACAATTCTGCAAAACCACCGGGCCTGTCGGTTTGAATGATCACCTGGTTTAAAAAGTTATAGGCTTCCAGTGTGATCGAGTGTATCTCTACATATACCGAATCGCCTGGCTCATAGGGAGACAACGGCTCATCGTTTTCATCCTGTTCATCCGGATTTACGCTGCGCAACGGAGGCAGAAATGTAACACCATCAAAGTTACCACCGGCAGTAAAGCCTGCATCGTATGCTACGTTTATCTCGCTCGGCTTGAGCAGTGCTACACCGTTCTTATAGGAGCGTATCCAATACGTATCACCTTTACCAACCGGATCCGGTGCCCAGAATTCAGCGGTATAGGAATCATCCGGATATTGCGGATCATTTTCTTCAAATTCAAATGTTACACTATCGATAGCCACGGTGCGGTTGATGCGCGAAGTTGCCTCGAATGTTTCTGCGCCTACCTGTACCGTTAGTTTATAGTTACGACCAATAGTGCCGAATACCTCTGCACTGGTAGCATCTGTTGGCGTCCAACGATATGTGCCGGCTGCATTCGCATCTTCGCTAAAAGTAATTTCTCCTCCATCATAAGTAACGACTACAGTAGCTCCTGACACACCGGAGGGCAATGTATTTTCAAGATAGGGTTGTGTCCACGAAAGTCTCACCACCTGGTCTTCTACTTTGTTGGTAAGCCATGCATCAACTACCAGTTTCGGATCAGCATCTTCGAGATCCGGGTTGATGGTTTCCTCGCAGGAGTAAAACAATGATGCGGTGACGAACAGAACGAAAAGTTGTTTATGAAATGATTTTATGAACATGCTTCCTAGAATTTAAAGTTGTAAGATATAGCGGGCACCATGCTTCCGATGATGGAAAGTTGTGTTGCTTCTGACTGAAGCGGCTGTCCTGCTGCCACACGCTCATTCGACTGAGAGAAATATGTGGAGAACGCATTCTTACGGGCATAAACATTGTATACCGAGAATACCCAGTAGTCGCGGTTCTTTCTCTCTTTACCTTTGCGACTATATTCTCTTCCTTCCAGGCGGAACGACAAGTCCAGACGATGATAGTTTGGCAGGCGTACATTGTTACGTGAACCACTCGCATTTTCCGGAATTAATATACCCTGCATTACATAACGGGAAGTCGGGAATGTAGTCGGTGTACCGGTAACAAAAACAAAATCTGCCGACACTGACCAGCGCTTGCTGATGTCATAGAAAGCAGCCACCTTCACGTTGTGTGTCTGGTCGTAGCGGGCGACATACCACTTATTGTTATTTATACCGTCTACTTTCAATTCAGTTCTTCCCAAAGTATAGCTTATCCATCCGTTGAGGCGACCTTTCTTTTTCTGTACATAAAATTCAAGACCGTACGCACGGCCTTTACCGCTCAACAAATCACCTTCCAGGTATTCATTAATTAAAAGGTCGGCACCATCTATATAGTCAATCTGATTTTGTGTCTCACGATAGTATCCTTCTACAGAAGCTTCCCATTGCTTGGATTCACCGATCGAACGGAAATATCCCAAAGTATACTGATCGGCAATTTCCGGTTTGATGTTGTTAGAAGAAGGTGTCCACACATCCAGCGGGTTTGATGCTGTTGTATTGGAGATCAGGTGAAGGTACTGCACCATGCGGTTATAGCTTGCCTTTACTGAACTTGATTCCGACAGACTTGCTTTCACAGACAATCGTGGTTCGAAGTTTCCATAGTCTACTATAGATTTACCGCGTTTGTATGTTGTTTCAGAAGCTACTGTTCTGCGCTTGCCGGGTATTGTGTCGTTATAGGTATAGGTTGTACCCGGACCAAAGTATTGAAAGTTAGAGTAACGAATTCCATACTCAACGGCCCACGTATCGTTTATCGTAAGGTTGTTATTTATATAGATAGCTGTCTCAAGGTTATATTTCTTATCGAGACTGATATCGGTAGGCTGTCCGTTGGAGATACCTTTTGCATTGGCCGGCTCAAAGAAATAGTAAATCGCTTCTGCACCAAAGTTTATCTCGTTGTTACTGTTAACAAAGTAGCTAAACTCAGGCTTGAATATAAAGTTAGAGATCGATGAGTTCCAGTTGAAGCGGTTACGCGCGTCATCACCAAACTGGAGCTCATATTTATAGCTGCTATATACTCCGGTTATGTTCGAAAAGAGTTTTTCATTGAACAGGTGGTTCCAGCGTACAGTAGCCGTAGCGTTGCCCCAGTTAAAGCCCTGGTTTTCGTCAAAGTAAAAATTGTCACGACCGAAATATCCCGACAGGTATACACGGTTCTTGTCGTTGATTGAGTAATTCGCCTTGGCGGTAAGATCATAGAAGTTAAGCGCACCACCATCTTTGAGTATATCTACAAACGGGCGCGCCAGTATATCAATATAGGATCTTCGCCCCGAGACAATGAACGAACCTTTATCTTTCACGATAGGACCTTCAAAGGAAAGTCTGCTGAAGATGGTACCAATGCCCCCTGTAGTTTCATAATCTTTGCTGTTACCGTCTTTCATGCGTATATCAAGTATAGATGAAAGTCTTCCACCATATCGTGAGGGTACCGCTCCTTTATATAGTTTGGTATCTTTAACGGCATCCGGGTTGAAGGCCGAGAAAAACCCGAGCATGTGCGATGAGTTATATACCGGGGCCTCATCTTGTAACACCAGGTTCTGTCCTACGCTGCCACCGCGCACGTTGAAGCCCGATGCACCTTCACCCACGGTGCTTACACCTGGCAGCAGTTGCAAACTTTTGATCACATCTACTTCTCCTAAAAATGCCGGTATCTTTTGAATGGTCTTGATATCGAGCTTGGCAGTGCTCATCTCCACAGTTTGTACTTTGGAGGTTTGCTCATCTTCAGCAATCACCACTACTTCCTGCAGTTGCTCGCTGTCGGAAGGCAGCTCTATATTTTCACGTACATCTTTATCCAGTGCGATCTGCTTCTCGATCTTCTGATATCCTACAAAAGTATATTCAACGGTATAGCTGGCGGCCGGCACAGTAATGGAGTAGAATCCGTATACATTGCTGGTGGCACCTTTGCCGATTTCCTTGATATAGACCGTTGCACCTACCAGTACTTCCCCGTTGGATGCGTCCTTAATATACCCACTCAGGGTGTATCGCGACTGGCTCCAGGCTTGATGCGACAGGAGCATCCCTAAAACAATAATTAACGTTGGTAATCGTAAGATCATTCTTTGCAGATGGTTAGATTTAGTTTGTTGTTCATCAATGACAGTTAATATCCTATAAACCCCCAGTCGGTCGCGAGGTTTATTTTATTTTAAAATTCTTCTGCTTTCAATTCACTATGCATACGTTTGAGGAAAGACAGAACCGTTAGCTCGCTTGCATAAGTATAGTCCTGGCGCGTTTCATTACACATCGCCGGCAAATATTCCATCATCTTTTACACGATTCACGTACGCTGTATTTACTTTTGCCTGATGACGAATGTGTTCGCTCTGCCTGAAGACTTACTGAATGATAAGGCTACGGTTCGCCCGGACCTGATCGTTTATAATTACCATACTACTGACAAGAGTTCCATAAAAGCTAAAGTGGTTGCCAACCGGCATGTGTTCAGCTTTTTGCAAGAGGGCGAGAAGGAAGTACATTTCTATGATCAGTCTGTGAAATTTACTCCGGCACAAGCACTGCTTATACCAGCCAGTAACTGTTTAATGAGCGAACGTCCTTCGCATACCCGGCACTACCGGGCGTTCCTGTTTCTCTTCTCCGACAAAAATCTTACGACCTTTCGAAGTAAATATCCGTTCCTGTTTACTGCTGACTATAAAAATCCGCGTGACCAGTCTTCATTTTTTCTGTTTAGTCAGGATGAGTTTGTGAAGGGCTTCATTCAATCGCTGCAGCTTCTTCCCAATCATACATCTCCTTCTGCCGTGTCGGAACATTTACTTCAAATCAAGTTTGAAGAGATCATGCTGTATTTGTGCGATCGGTATCCGCAGGAATTTTTACCGTTGCTTGCTTCATTGACAGCAACCTCTTTTGATCTTCCGTTGCGTAAGGTGGTAGAGAATAATGTGTATACGAATCTTTCCATGGAAGAGCTCGCGTTCCTTTGCAACATGAGTCTCTCTACGTTTAAACGAAAGTTTGAAGAAGTATATGGCACACCACCGGCCCGCTGGTTTCATTTGAAAAAAATGCAGCAGGCAGCTTTCCTGTTAAAGCATAGAAATGTAAAGGCGAGTGAAATACATCATGAGCTGGGATATGAAAACCTGTCGAGCTTTGTGCAGGCTTTTAAAAAAGAGTTTGGCAAAACACCGAAGGTCTATCAACAAAGTGTTTGAACTGTTTAAAACAGTTTTTGGTCTTTCTGCTATAGTTGTTGTTTCGCGCCTGCGTGTAATTTTGTTATCAATAACAAACCAAACAACAATACGCGTTATGAAAAGAATATGTATTTCGATGATGGCGATGTGCTGCATCACATTTGCTTATGCGCAGACCTTTACTTTAAAGAGCAAAGACATTGGCGGACAAGCTACCAACAAAGAATTCTTTAACGGCTTTGGCTGCACAGGAGAAAATGTTTCCCCACAACTGTCATGGGAAAATGTACCCGCAGGCACACAAAGTTTTGCTGTAACCATTTACGATAAAGATGCTCCAACCGGAAGCGGCTTCTGGCACTGGGTTATCTTTAATATACCGGCTAATGTTACTGAACTGAAAACAAATGCAGGCGATGTTACCAAGAGTATAGCACCTGCCGGAGTGGTTCAAAGCATTACTGACTTTGGTAAATTCGGTTATGGTGGTCCTTGCCCTCCTCCCGGTCGCATCCATGAATACCTGATCACGGTATATGCGCTGAAATCAAAACTGGAGCTTGATAAAAATACAACACCTGCTGTAGTAGGGTTCAACCTGAACCAACTGGTTCTCGGCAAAGCCTCTATCGTTATGTACGGCAAGCGATAATATATATACCAGTATATATCTGCAGAGATATAGTCTGCGAAACCCTGTGATGAAGAATTTAGTCACGGGGTTTTCTTTTTTATCGATTTCCTGAACTCACGGACTTTAGGGCTCTGCACATTTCCGACTAAAACCGGAAATCCTGCTCAAAAACAGCGATAGGAATAATTTTTTAATTTCGACTTTGCAGATTACAACCTTTATAGGTTACTTTGCGTTAACAAAATTGTTAAACATTATAGATAAATGGCAGTAAAGACCCAACAAACTGAAGATTTGATCAAAGAAACAGCGATGCGTCTTTTCTTTCAGAAGGGTCATATTCACGCCACTACGCAGGAAATTGCGGATGAAGCTGGTGTTAACAGGGCTTTAATTCACTATTATTTCAGAAGTCGCGACCTTCTTTTTGAGAAAGTGCTTCACGAGACACTTGGCGCGATGCGTCAGAAAATCGATGATATTTTCTCTTCAGACGAGACGTTGTTTAACAAGATCAGCCTCTTCATTGATATTTTCATTGATCAGAATATTGACTATCCGTACCTGGAAACTTTCCTCGTAACGGAGATGGCAAAAAACAACGAAACCATTAAGCAGATGCGTCCGAGTGATAACAGACGAGACGCGCTGAAAGAGAAAATTGAACAACAGCTTCGGGAGGAAATCGCTGCCGGCACAATGGCTCCCATCTCTATTGAACATTTCATGATTAACCTGATGTCGCTATGCAACTATCCATTGATTGCCAAGCCGATGGTTCAGGATTTCTTTCATTTCGATGAGGCCGCTTACAAGAAATTTCTGCTTGAGCGCAGAAACGTTGTGCTGCAGACTTTATTCAAGCAAAAAAATTTATCAGAAGATCCAAAATAAAAAATTTTTTGCCCCGTCTTTAACTAAAATGTTAAACAATATAATTAAACTATAATGATAAACCGATTTTCTCTATTCCTAGCACCTATCCTACTGGCCGTCAGCACGGTAGGTTTCGGTCAGCAGCTCTCCCTGGAGGAGTGCATTCGAATCTCACTGGAGAATAACCTCACGGTAAAAAACAGCAAACTCGACATCGAATCGACTGAATACAAAGTCAGCGAAGCGAAAAGTGGATTGTTACCAACAGTGGACCTGAACGGACAGTACCAGTATTACCTGGAAGTACCTGCACAGCTTATACCCGCGTCAACCTTTGGTGGTGCAGCCGGTGAATATAGCTCGGTAAAATTAGGTGTACCGCAGAACACTTCAGCGAACGTGCAGGTGAGCCAGACACTCTTCAATCAAAAAGTAATGATCGGATTGAAAGCGGCAAGAGCCGGACGCTCCTACTCCAACGTACAACTTACACTTACCAAAGAGGATATAGTATATAATATAACCTCTACGTACTATAACATCCAGGTGTTATCAGACAATCTGAATTTACTGCAGAGCAACATCACGAACCTGGACAAGACTGTAAAGACCAATGAGACACTGCGCAAAAACGAAATCGTGTCGAACAGCACCTATAAACGCTTACTCATTAACCTGGAGAACCTGCACAACGAATACGAAAATCAGAAGATCAACCAGACGAAATACTATAACCTGTTAAAGTACCTGATGAATGTGCCGTTAACGGATTCGGTTGAAGTATTGCCTTTCGATTTCAACGCAGCACTTGAAGAAGTTCAACCCGGAGATATAGGTCAACGCCCTGATATACGCCTGCAACAGGAACAGATCAAGTTATACGAGCTTGATAAAAAGAGTACAATTTCCGGCTACTACCCTACACTTTCAGCCAACTTCTTTTACGGATATACCGGCTATAACAATGAGTTCGCACCTTTTGAGAATATAAATAACCAATGGTTTAACAGCAGCTACTTTACACTGTCGCTGAAGATACCGGTGTTTGATGGCTTCACTAAAAAATACCAGGTAAAACAAAAATCTGTAACTGTACAGAAGAGCATCAACTCGCTGGCCGATATGAAACTGAAAGCGGAACGCGAAATACTGGATGCCATGAACAACTATACCACCAACAAAAATCTGCTCGCAAACAGCAAACGAAGTCTCGACCTGGCCGAACAACTTTTCAAAGACGCCAACATTGAATATAACAACGGTATCATCAACATCACCGATTTGCTTGACGTACAGGATGATTTATCAGACGCGCGCAATAACTACAGCACCGCGCTTGTCAACCTGAAGATCGCCGAACTCGATGTTAAAAAAGCAAACGGACAACTTGTCCAGTAAAAACAAACCACATACTAACCATACTCGCATTTATAGTATATATGAAAAAGAACATCATCATTATCGTCCTTGCTTTGCTCGCTGTTGTATTTACAGGTGTAAAGCTGTTCAGCAATCAGAAAACTGTGCAGGAGAAAGTATATCGTCCTGATCCCGACAAGAAAGCTTTGGTGAAAGCGCAGACGGTTGAGCCAAAAGATCTTGACAAGACTTTTACCTATACGGGTACATTTAAACCTTTCCGTGAGATCATGCTCATCCCGCAATCAGAAGGCGAAGTAACCGGAGTATATTTTGAAGAAGGTTCTGCCGTGCAGCAAGGCAAATTGCTGTTGCAGATCGATGACGAAATGCTGCGTGCTAAATATATAGCAGCACAAGCCACCTACGAAACTGCGAAAAGAAATTTTGAACGTTATGAAAAAGCATCTGAAAGCGAAGGCGTAAGCAAAATGCAATACGACAGCTACTGGCAGCAGTATAAAGATGCGGAGTCGCAATTAAAGCAATTGGACAAGAACATTCGCCTTAGCAAACTGTCGGCTCCGTTCAGCGGCACCATCACTTTAAAAGATGTAGAAATCGGTACGGTTGTAGACAAGAAAAGCAACATTGGAAGACTTACTGATCTCTCCCAAATGAAACTCGAGATCGCAGTGCCTGAAAATGAAATCACATTATTCCACGAAGGCGATCAGATCACAATTCAAACGGATATATACCCTACCCAACCTTTAACGGGTAAGATCGATTATGTAGCAGATCGCGCTGATGATTCCCACAACTATACCGTAAAGGTGTTGCTGAAGAATAACAAAAATACTGAACTGAAAGCCGGCATGTACGGAAGAGCGGTGGTAAGCAAAGATCTGCATGCCGCTACACTCGTTATACCACGCAGTGCATTACTGGGTTCTGCTAAAAATCCACAGGTATATGTAATTGAAAATGGTATCGCTACGCTGCGCGACATTCACACCGGTGGCAGCAACGGAATGGAAATAGAAGTTATTGATGGATTGAAGCAGGGAGAGCAGGTTGTTACCAACGGCCAGATCAATCTCTCCAACGGCTCCAAAGTAGAAATCGCTAAATAATAATCAACGCATTTATGTCACTAACAGAAATTGCCGTTAAACGACCCTCGCTCATCATCGTTATCTTTTCGGTGCTGATGCTCGGTGGACTGTTTACCTATACCAAGCTCAACTATGAGCTCATGCCCGACTTCGATATACCTACGCTGGTTGTAACAACAGCATATCCGGGTGCTTCGCCAACCGATGTGGAGCAATCCGTTACCAAGAAGATTGAAGATGTAGTAGCCGGGATTGACCGTGTTAAAAGTATACTGTCTCAATCATACGAAGGTGCTTCGGTGATATCGGTAGAGTTCTCGGTAGGTACCGACATTGATGATAAGCAACAGGAAGTTCAGCGCAAGCTTAATAATATACTCTCCGATCTTCCGGATGATGCAGAGTCGCCATCTATATCCAAGGTATCGCCAAGCGATCGTCCGATCATGCAGCTTACGGCTGTGTCCAAAATGGGCACCAAAGAATTTTACGACCTCGTAGACGATGAAGTATTGCCGCTGTTCCAGCAGATAGAAGGTATTGGTGAAACACGTTTGCTCGGTGGACAGGAACGCGAGATCAAAGTAAATGTTGATAAAGATAAACTGGTATACTATGGTATATCCTTGTCTCAGGTTACACAAGCCATCAATAATGCAAACCTTGATTTCCCTACCGGGAAAGTAAAGAATACAAATGAACAGATGACGGTGCGCCTGGCGGGTAAATTTACCGATCTTCAACAGATCCGTCTGTTAGGCATTACTACAGCTGCTAACGGAAGTACTGTACGCGTGCAGGATGTAGCCGATGTAGAAGATGGCGTAAAAGAACAAACTGTATTGAACCGCTATAACGGACAGGATGGTATTGGTATAACGATCAAGAAACAGAGTGATGCCAACGCAGTAGAGATCAGCAAGCGCGTGCGCGATCAGATTGTGACGCTGGAGAAAAAGCATGCTGACCAGGGATTGAAAATTATTGTAGCAGACGATACATCTGAATTTACGCTTGAATCAGCTGACGCGGTAACACACGATCTTATCATCGCAGTTGTACTGGTTGCTGCCGTAATGTTATTGTTCCTGCACAGCTTACGCGACTCGCTTATTGTGTTGGTTGCTATACCAGCTTCGCTGCTCTCTACTTTTATAGCCATGTATCTCTTCGGCTATTCGCTGAACCTGATGACGCTGCTCGCGATGTCGCTGGTGATCGGTATTCTTGTTGACGACTCCATTGTGGTGCTCGAAAATATACACCGCCACCTGCACATGGGTAAAAATAAAATACAGGCTACGCTGGAAGGTCGTGCTGAAATTGGTTTCTCCGCCATTGCTATTACCATGGTAGACGTTGTGGTGTTTGCTCCTATCGCGATGATCAACACAACGATTGGTGATTTGCTCCGTCAGTATTCGGTTACTATCGTAGTGTCTACACTGATGAGTTTGTTTGTTTGCTTTACCCTTACACCATGGCTTGCATCGCGCTTTGGCAGAGTAACGCATCTTAATGCCGCCAACTGGTTTCACAAACCGCTTATCTGGTTTGAGTCATTTATCACATCGCTTACCAATGCATATACACGTCAGTTACAATGGACATTGCGCCATAAGGTTATCACGAGTCTTGCTGTGATCGCTGCGTTTGTAGCAACCGGTTATGTCATGTCACTGGGTATACTTGGACAGGAAATGGTGGCGGCAGGTGACCGCGGTAAATTTACAGTGAAGCTTGAGTATGACAAGAGTACACCTATAGCTGAAAACAATTTGAAGACACGTGAAATTGAAAATTATCTTCTTTCACAACCGGAAGTACTCAGCGTATTCTCGAATATAGGTGGAGCCAGTTCAGCAGGCTTTGCATCGGTAGCAAACGTAGGCAGTGAAAACAAGACCGAGCTAACGATAGGGCTGGTAGATAAAGAACACCGCGATCTTACTACTGAGAAATATATGTTGAAAATCCGCGGTGTGATTGAAGCAAAGTATCCCGGTATAGAAGTAAATACGGCCGTAGTGGGTATAACAAGTTCCGATGAACCGATCCAGATCGTATTGAACAGTGAAGATCGCACAGCCCTTATGGACGCTGCCCATAAACTGGAAAAGATGATCAAACAGATGGCAGGTGCCAATGACGTAAGTGTAAGCGTAGAGGACGGCAACCCGGAACTGAACGTGAACATCGATCGCGAAAAGATGGCGCAGCTCGGGCTGAATATATTTACAGTAGGCAGTACGTTGCAAAATGCCTATACCGGTAATACAGACGCAACCTATCGCGTAGGTACACAGGAATACGACATCAACGTTCGCCTCGATGAATTTGATCGCAACAACCCGGCCGATGTTGAAGACATCACGTTCGTAAACAACAACCAGGAAGTTATACCGCTTACACAGTTTGCGGATATACGTCAAAGCAGTGGCCCGTCCATGCTGGAGCGTAAGAACCGCAGAACATCTGTCACTATAAAAAGTAACGTACTCGGTATAACATCCGGTGTAATGGCAACGAACATTAACGCAGCACTGGCGAAAGATCCGCTCCCTGCATCGGTAGAAATGAAATGGACTGGAGATATAGAACGTCAGGCCGATTCATTCTCTGCACTGGGTATGGCATTGGGTGCCGCTATCTTATTGGTATACCTGATCATGGTTGCACTATACGACAGCTTTATATATCCGCTGGTTGTGTTGTTCTCCATTCCGGTGGCATTGATCGGAGCATTCCTGGCGCTGAACCTTGCCATGAGTTCCATGAGCATCTTTACCATGCTCGGTATAATTATGTTGCTGGGGCTTGTTTTGAAGAACGGGATTCTGCTGGTAGACTTTACCAACCAGAAAAAAGAAGAAGGCTATACAACCTATAATGCACTGATCGCTTCCGGTAAAGCACGTCTTCGTCCTATACTCATGACGACTATCGCGATGGTGATTGGTATGTTGCCGATCGCGTTGGCGAAAGGTGCTGGTGCCGAATGGAAAAATGGTCTTGCCATTGTAATGATTGGTGGTCTTCTTTCATCGTTGATTCTTACCATCTTCGTAGTGCCCATGGTATACTATGTAGTAGACCGCATCAAAGACAAATGGAATGCTCGTCCGAGGAAACGAAGATCAAACCATGCACACCATGAAGCTGTGGTTGAAGAAGGAATGATTGAACCGGCCAGACTGAACTAAATCTATAAAATCAGACACGCGTTATCATCCTTATTATGACATTCAAACCTATATTTCAAGAAGAGCATTGCGAGATCACACAGATTGGTCCGCATGCTCTGAAACTAAAATTCTCAGGCTTTCTCAAAGTAGTGAATCTCGTTTCTATTCAGGCATTCATGAGTGCGTTTACCCGCAATCATCCGTGCGAGATGCTACTCATCGATCATTCCGGATTAAAAGTACTCTCTAAAGATGTACAGGAATATATGACCAGTACCATAGCGCATATAGCGAGTAAAGGTGTGAAACGAATCGCCATGATCGAAGCTGAAGATGTTTTTGCGAAAGCCGGCTTTGAAAAAATACACCGCGAAGTAAGCACTGACAATATTACGCGGGTAGTCTTTCATTCGGAGAAAGCGGCACTGGAGTGGCTCTTGTCGCCGGGTATAAAACCAGTGCTGTAAAAAATATACTGCAGATATAGAGTGATGTCCGGAGTGTTTGAGTTCTTGCTTTGGGGTAGTAACTATTCAAGTATCCGGCATTATCTCTATCGCAGTGTAATAGTAAACACATACAATGTTAATCAGTATAGTATAAAAGTAATGTTCAGGGTGCCGCGGGTTTGGATATGGGGATATTGCTATCCGGCACCCGACATTATTTTTCTATAAAAAACTAAGGGTAGTGTCCGGTTGTACCGGGTCTTTGCTTTGGGGTAGTAATTATTCAGGGTATCCGGCATTATCCTTTTATAAAGTACACAGTCGCCAGTAAGGCAATCATTATATATATAGTATCGATAAGAATGTCAGGGTGTCGCAGGTTTAGGTATGTGGTATAGAGTTCAGACACCCTACATTATTTTTTTTGCACAACTGAATAAATGGGCATCACGCACCAATATGTCCGCCATGAAAATATAGGGGTAATGTCCGGGGTTGCAGTATTTTTGCTTTGGGGTAGTAATTAATTCAGCACAACCGGCATTACTCTTTCTATTAATAATCTCATCTTTGCAATAATTCTTTACCATACAGTTCCGAAAAAGTATAGCCGCTTATGAATACGAAATCCGGCAAAATATCGCAGGTCCTTATCCTGATGTCAGTATATATAGGAGGTTTAATACTTTTCAGAATACTGAATCAACTCGGCAATGATTCTTCGGTGATGCAAAAGCTGCCGGACGGTATGGTTACACTTGCCATTATACTGGCCGGTGTAGTTACCGGTGCAGGCATGGCGCTGATCGAGTTTAATGTTTTGCCACGCATAGCACACCTGCCAAGGCGCCTCTATACACTATCACGCTTTACTATTACTACAACAACGGTAGTCATTGGCATTGCGCTAGTGCAGGCTTTATTTGCCAGGGTATATTTCAATAAGTCGTGGGTTGATACGCTGGAGGACACTGCTACATTTCTGCAAACAGGTTTATTCTGGTCAGGCTTCATTTATGTGATGTTGTTCAGTATGATCCTTAACCTCTTGAGAGTGGTACACTACCACATTGGACCAGGCACGATGTTTAATTTTATTACAGGTAAATATCGTGTTCCGCAGGAAGAAGATCGTGTCTTCATGTTCATTGATCTGAAATCATCAACTACCATTGCCGAACAACTCGGCCATACACGCTATAGTCGCTTTCTGAACACGTGCTTTAATGATCTTACCGAAGTGATCGCACTTCACCAGGCAGAGATATACCAGTTTGTAGGCGATGAAGCAGTACTTACCTGGCGCACGGACGCTGATAAGAAAAACGCAAAATGCATTAAACTCTTTTACGCCTTTAAAAATCGACTTGCCCAAAACCGTGAGTTATACCTGGAGAAGTTTGGCATCTTTCCTGAATTTAAAGCAGCGGCCCACACCGGCCTGGTATCAGCATCGGAAGCACTGGGCGGCAAACGCGATTTGCTATATCATGGCGATGTACTGAACACCTGTGCACGTATATTGGAATTGTGCAGCCGGTATAAAAAAGAGTTACTGGTATCGCAGAGCGTGGCAGACTGGATACAACAATCACCCGACTATACCATTCAACATGTAGAAGAATGTATTCTGCGCGGTAAAGAGGAATATACTTCCGTTTTTGAAGTATGGCAAACGAAGGCTGTTGCTGTATAAAATCGTCATCACCAACCAACGTGTTGTAACAACGTCACCCGGAATTTAGTATATTGATCGTTAGCTACAATTCTGTTTTTCGACACAAAAGCGTTGTCCATCGCAATATTTATATTTTTTCAGATTGGCGTGTTAAGTTTGAATCGGATTGGGCCTGTATAACCATTCCTTTTTATAACTTTTATGCGGTTGATCTACATTCATGTCAAGCGCCCGATTCATGAGTACGCGAAAATATATTTGGTGGCACATCATCGGCTGTATCATTTTTCTGGTACTCCCTTTATTTCTCTTTCCGCATCCGCCTGAAGAAAAGGATTTTATTTTCTCACGCCCCACGCAACGTGATTTTATCGGCAACGCTATCATGCTGCTGATTTTTTATCTGAACTTCTTTGTGCTTATTCCTCAATTCTACTTCAAAAAGAAGTATATCCTTTACACCGGGTTGGTGGTGCTGGGATTCTGCATCATTACCTTGCTGCCATCTTTTGCTACAGGACGCAATCCATTTATATACAATCCTCCTGTAGGGCAGGCGGTACCACCGGTTCCACAGGGTTCATCGTTTATTGAAGAGATACGGCATCATATATTTCTATACGCTGTCGTTATACTGTTCTCGATTCTGTTGCGTGTAAGAAGCCGACTATATCACACAGAGATGGCCCGTAACCATGCAGAGTTACTCTAGCTAAAAGCGCAGATCAATCCGCACTTCCTGTTCAACACCATGAACAATATATATGCTATGGCAGTACGCGAAAAGTCGGCCGCTACAGCGAGCAGCATTCTGAAACTCTCCGGCATGATGCGCTATATTGTAACCGAAACGGGCAACGGTCGTGTGTCACTCGAGAAAGAAATCAGTTACATCAACGATTATATCGATCTGCAAAAAATGCGATTGGACAAACGTGTACAACTGTCTTATAAAGTAACGGGTACATTAACCGATCAAACCATTGCTCCGCTCCTGGTAATTCCGTTCATTGAAAACGCTTTTAAACACGGTGTTAATCCTGACGAAGAATCGTCCATTAACATTCAGATAGAAATAGAAGAGCAAAGTCTCAAGCTTACCGTAGAGAACAACAAAGTAAAAGTAGCACTCGATCCGCATATGAAGAGCGGCCACGGCATAGAGAATACAAAATCGCGCCTGCAGCTATTGTATCCCTCGCAGCACTTCCTGATTTTAAATGATGATGAGAAATATTTCCGTGTACAACTAATCCTTCACCTGTGATAAAGGCAATTGCTATAGATGACGAACCGCTTCCGCTCGAAATACTGGAAGCCTATTGCAGCAACGTAAGTTTCCTGAAACTCGAGAAGACCTTTACACAAACCAGCGAAGGCAAAAAGTATTTACAGAAGCATCCCATCGATCTTATCTTCCTGGATATACACATGCCGGCTATATCAGGGATCGATTTTTATAAAGATATAGAGCAGGACATGATGGTGATCTTTACCACCGCCCACAGCGAATATGCTATTGAAGGCTTCAACCTGAGCGCGGTCGATTACCTACTAAAGCCATACTCCCAGGAGCGCTTCGAAATTGCTGTTAACAAAGCACATGAATACTATAATTTTCTGAATCAGAAGGAAAGCCGCGAACAGAAACACATCTTTATCCGCGCAGAATATAGTCTGGTAAAGATTGCAACAGCCGATATATTCTTTATTGAAGGACTGGCGGATTATCTGAAGATCCATTTACAGAGTGGCAAAACAATACTGACCCGCATGACCATGAAAACCATGCTGTCCAAATTATCACCAAAAGAATTCATACGGGTGCATCGCTCCTATATCATTCCATTCAAATTGATAACCGGTGTGCGAAACAAGATTGTTAGCCTTGGCCCCAACCAGGAAATACCGATCGGTGCAAGCTTTGAAGAAGCGTTCTTTATCGAATTTAACCGGCAATAACTATTTATATTCCTGCAGCTGTCTTAGTATTCTTCAACAGAAACAAAAAGTATATACCGGCCGTTTGAGAATTCGAAATAGTTGACGGATATTTAACTATGATAGAATCGCTCAAAGAAAACATAGCCAAACATATTTCAATTTCTGATAAAGAACTGGAAGACTTCTGCGGGTTATTCAAACTGAAATCGGTTAAGAAAAAAGAATACCTTTTGAGAGAAGGTGAAGTATGCGGCTTTGAAGGGTTTGTCTCAAAGGGACTTTTTCGCATTTATCATGTCGACTACAGTGGCTTTGAGCAGATACTATATTTTGCTACCACCGATTGGTGGATTACAGACATCGACAGTTTTACCAACGGCAAACCGTCAAGCCTATATATAGAAGCGTTGGAAGACAGTGAAGTCTGTCTCATCAATAAAACGGACAAGGACTTTGCCTACGAACATTACCCTAAAATTGAAAGACTGTTCCGGATCATGACACAAAAGACACACGTTGCACTGCAGAGACGCATGATCGACAATCTGAGTAAAACGGCAGATGAACGTTACATCGATTTCATTCAAAAATATCCGCATCATAAACGCCTGTCCAATCGCCTTATTGCCGGGTACCTAGGCATCAGCCACGAGTTTGTAAGTAAAATCAGGAAAAAACTGTCTCAGGGGAAATAGGCTTTCGAATTTGTTGAACTTGTTCAATGCTATATCGGTGTTGACGGGAATAGCTTTGCCTGTCTTTTAACCAACAACACGATGAAGCAAATTATAGGAACCTTATTTCTAACAATTTCAATTTTATTCATTATGGAGGGACAGGCACAAAGCTTCAAAAAAATTGAAGCGGGAAAATTAACACTCGAAGTATTCAACGCATCCGAAAACAGTTTCGGTGTAGCTTCAGTAATTGTATCCGGAAAATCCAGCGCAGTATTAATCGATGCACAATTTACATTAGCTGATGCTGAAACCGTAGCACAGCGCATCAAGCAGTCCGGAAAAAAATTAACAACCATTTATGTGAGTCATGGCGATCCGGATTACTACTTCGGTCTTGAAGCTTTTAAAAGACACTTCCCGGATGTAACCGTATATGCAACTCCTGCAACGATCGATCACATCAAAGCAACAGCTCAGAAAAAGTTGGACGTGTGGGGCGGAAAACTCGGCAAGGCTATTACATCAAATATAGTTTTGCCTCAGGTGCTGCCAGGTAATACGATTGATATAGAAGGCGAGAAACTTGAAGTTATCGGATTGGATGAATTTCCCTCCAGAACTTTTGTATGGATTCCTTCTGCCAAAGCAGTTGCCGGCGGTATAAATGTATTCGGAAATACATTCAACCTGTGGATGGCTGATGCACAAACAACCGAAGCGCGTAACAACTGGATAACTGTTTTAGACAAGATCGCATCACTGCATCCTGAAATTGTAATACCGGCACACGCCAAGGCAGATGCAGCATTCACCATGGCTTCTGTAACACATACGAAAGAATATATTCAATACTATGAAGAAGCGTTGAAGACCAATAAAACTT